>JBDNIE010000387.1:0-5111 GCA_041688425.1 Halioglobus sp.
TCCCAACGGAATCCTGTCCAAAAACGCATCCTCTGTGTTGGGATTCATAGGGCTGTGGTGTTTTCGCCTCAAGGAGCATCGTGATAGATACTCTCGCCAGTCACTCGGTATAGTCTCTCGGCGATGTTTACGCGACTCAGCATGAAGATTTGTGTTTTTGCGGGTTCCAGTGCGACGGTTAACCCCTGCGTTTTCTGTTCATTCCCGCGCATTTCCTATCTTTGGCTACGAACGTGGAAAAATATTGAATCGCTCCCCAGTGCGCCAGGCCTGATGGCGATCCTTCCGGCACTGTCGCTGACCTAGCGAATACGGTTTGTGGTCTCCATTTCGACCAGAGGTATGCCTTGTCCCGTCTCGCTGTCGACGAATTGCAGACTGAAGTAATGGGTGGCGACGGTCGTACAGCTTGTCAATATGAGGCAGGCAAATAGACTCAGCACACTTTTTAAAGCCGGTTCGAACTCAATCATGCGTGATATTCACATGCTGGGGAAGGTCAAGTCACTAGACAAAGATTAAAACTGTCGTGGCCCCAAAAATACAATCGTTAAGCGTGTTTGAAGCGACATGAGCACAGAATTCACAGGCCGTAAAGTCTTTCAGAACATTGTTATACTGACGCAGTTATCCAACGGATATTATTCTGTCATTTGCTTCGATTTAGTTGACCACTTCGAGCTGGCATAGCTACTATTGAGAACGGCAACTTATAGCGAAAACAGTGGCGTAATCTTAAGGCTCGACAAGTAGTATTGCATAGGAAATGGACTGTTATGAAAACCTCGCCAATGAGCCAGCTTCAAATGCCAAGATCGCGCTGTTCGCGCCGTGGGTTTATGTTGCGAACCATTAGCCTCATCGCGACGGCTGCGGCTTTCTCAGTATTCGCGCCCTTGGCAGCCCGAGGCGATGCTGCTCCAAACGCTGCGGATCTGGAAATTGCCACCCTTGGCGACTGGCTTCGAGAAGCGGAGCCAGATTTCGCAGCTCAATTGGAGGCTGAGGCCCGCAATGTAACGCAATTGACAGCTATACAATCAGTCGATTGGACTATTGCAAAACTTGCGCGCGCACTATTGACGGAAGACAGCCGGGTAGCCGGTGAGTTGGCGCGTGCGGATATCGTCTTTGTGGATGGTTGGCTGCTCGCGCGTTCTGAGGTTGGCGCAGCACTTCTCTTTGCAGCAGCCAGAGTACACTCCCAATCGCAAGCAATGCTCGCAGGATGATCACCGATGGCAGCGATGTTAAAGATGGAACGACTTTAGAGGCCGATGTCTGTGTGGTCGGCGCTGGAGCTGCGGGACTTACGTTAGCGCTCGACCTTGCGAGGCAGGGGCTGGAGGTGGTTCTTATCGAGAGTGGTGGCCTGCAGCGAGAGGAGAGATCTCATGAATTACTCGATATCGAGTTGAGCGGTCGAAGCACCAAAAGCCTTGTACAATACACACGCGAGCGCTTCTTTGGTGGAACCACTAATCACTGGGGAGGGGAGATTCGCACATTTGGTGCGTTCGAGTTTGAGCCCCACACCTGGGTGCCGAATAGTGGCTGGCCGATTACCCGTTCAGACATTGACCCTTATTACATTTTGGCAGCAAAGTTGCTGGGACTTCCAGAGGTGGATCGGCCCTATGATGCAGCTACGCTCGGGTTCGGTGATCATCCTCGTCTCGTCAGCGAGAGTGAAACAGTCGTCGAGGCACAGCAATGGCGGACCGTCCCTGGTGAACACCTGCGAATGGGACTAGCGAGACGAGAGGAGGTTAGCAAGAGTAAATTAATTCTCTGTGTACTAAATACGACGATCGCAGAAATACATCCTGATGAGTCCCGAGAACGGATAGCGTCAGTGGAGGGTCGCACCTTCGGAGGCAAGACCCTTCATTTTCGCGCCGGGGATTTCGTGTTATGCACGGGTGCCATCGAAAATCCGCGTCTGTTACTGGCCTCAGATACTGTAGTACCGGGGGGACTGGGAAATGAACACGACGTCGTTGGGCGGTACTTTATGGATCATCCAGCAGCCTCAATGGGTCCGCTGCTACTGACCGACCCGGCAGCGGGCTTTTTCCAGGAAGAACTTCTGGCTGCTACCGGTCTAGTGGGCTGGGCGACCACTCCGGCAACTCGCACAGAGTTGCAACTTCAGGGTTTCATGGCAATCCAGTGGCCAAAGGTACGAGGCGTGCAGGAGCCACTCCCCCATGCGCTCGGGATCCGTGATCTGGTGCGTCCGCGTTCCGAATCTTCTCCAGACGAGCCGCCACGGTACCTGAACGTAGTGGTGAACTGGGAGCAGTCTCCAAATCCGCTCAGTCGAGTGACACTTTCGAAGCACCTCGACGCGTTAGGCATTCGAAAGCCCAATCTGCATTGGGACGTAACCGCTGCGGATATTTCAAGTGCCAATAGAAGCTCTGAGCTACTGTGTCTAGCGGTTGCCCGGTCGGGGCATGGCCGTCTCCGCCGACTTGAGCTCAAGGATTCTCCAGGAGTACAGCTTACATCGGGAGGCGGACATCAGATGGGCACTACCAGGATGTCCAACGACCCAAGGAATGGGGTGACTGACGCAAATGGCCGGGTCCACTCGCTCGAGAATCTGTTCATCGGTGGAAGCTCGCTATTCCCAACGGGCGGCTGGCAAAACCCGACCTTGACGATTGTCGCTCTTGCCTTACGGCAGGCAGACTTTTTGGTGTCGCGCGCTGCGCTTCGAACTTCCGCCGCGGTCAAACCGTGACCAATACCAGCCCTAGCCACTTGATCTTGTCAATCGTGAGTTCTCTACTCGTTGCCCTGATCAACTGTGGTTCGCTGACAGCATGAAAAAAGGTGTCATTGCTGGCACTACATTCTTATAGGACGCTCTTTATTCACTTTCCAACAGCGGTTATTAGGCGGCTGATAGGTCAATACCATCGCTCTTCGACTTTCATTAGTGTGGTTACCTTGCGAGCCGTGAATAATATGGACATGGAAAAAGATCACACTGCCTGCTGGAACTTCGATCGCTAATGGTTCTTGACCTTGGAATTTCTCCATATCGGTATAAAGTCGGTCAAGCACTCCCTTTCCCTGCACACAAGGAAGAATCCCCTGAAGGTGACTACCCGGGACAATCCAGAGGCAACCATTTTCTTTGGTAGCACCATCCAGATAAATTTGCATACTGACTAACTTTTCGAAATGTCTGCACTCAAGGGCAAAGTAAGGACTGTCCTGATGAAACGGAAATGGAGCACCATTAGGTCTCTTAAAATTAAGCTTGTCGGTAAACAGTGATAAATGATCACAGCCCAGGACAGATTTCGCTGGCATCCATAATCGAGGATCGTCTATCAAATTTTCAAGATCAGGGTGCAGATGCAAGAAGGGCTCCATTGAGCGAATATCAGTACTGTTTTCACTCCACTCCCATTTCACCACTGAGTTCTGCAAGTCTTGATAGCGCTTGTCATCAATCTTTTGCATAGGGGGGGCATCACCTGATGCTGCACTATGATTGATGGAAGAGTGGATATCTTCAACTGCATCGCGCAAAACGTCTGTTTCTTCTTGATTGAAAACACTTTCCCTGACGAAAAACCCCTGACTATTAAACAGGGCTAATTCACTCTCGGATGCTGCCCAAAAGGCGTTTTCTGTTGATTTTTCAAATAGGTTATTCACCCGTTGGTGCTCCTGGATCTAGTGCTCACACAGCATCATTATACCGGCATACACCATCTCCAGTTAGCTGTTTTCTTTGGCCGGATCACCCGTTGCGCGCGGTCAGTTACAAAGGCGAGCACGCTTGATCGTGGGTGTATATCGGCGTGGGCCAGAGCACGACTGACTGCAGCCCGGAGATTTTTCGCTCAGGCAAATACCTACATATCTGATGTCGGATGCTTTGGAGTGCGCGCTATTGCCGCCCAGAGAGATGGCAAGGTTGATTGACTCAAACAAGAGATTCCAAGGGCTACCCAGAGTAATTCAGACGTACTATTTTCTTCTATTTCGGTTTATGTTGTATCATCGTAGAAAGCAGCTAGTCCTTTAAGGAAAAGAAGAATGAGTGTTCTTGGTCGCGATTTTCCAGAGAAAAATGATCCGCGCTGGGTCGGTTTAATCGATTCACGGCAAAGTGGTTGGTACTTGAACGACACCGATGAGCTATTCCAGGGATTTCATATCGCGGCCAGTGATTACGTTCTTGATGTGGGCTGCGGACTAGGTCAAACAACGCTGTTCTGTGCTAATAGAGGAGCCCACGTTACATTTACTGATGTTGTGGCTGAATCAATAGCAGAGCTAGAGACTAAGGTCAGGGATCTGGGAACGGCAAGGGGGTTTGAAGGAATTGTCAGCGACAGCGACCCGCTGCGTGTACCCGATGGGAAGGCAACTAGAGTGGTCTGTCAAGAAGTGCTTGAGCATGTCACTGACCCGGATCGCGTGCTGGCAGAACTGGTTCGGGCCGGACAACCTGGCGCGCTCTATCTGCTCACGGTTCCAGGTGAGCAAGGAGAAAAAGTTCAAGAACAGTTCGCTCCCCCGATGTATTTTCAACACCCTAATCATATTCGTATTTTCAGCAAAGACGAGTTTGTATTGTTAGTTGAGAACTCTGGTTTGGAGATCGTGAGCTACACGCCGTACGGGTTTTTCTGGTTTTTTGGAATGTGCATACACTGGGCGGTACAAGCGGCGAAAGCGCAGGATTTTGAGAGCCAGCCGTTTGCGATTTACGAGTCGATGAATCCACCCTTCGACGACAGCCTCCAAACCTGGGCTACACTCTGGCGCAGATTGATTTCAACGCCAGAAGGTGCTTCTCTCAAGCGTGAGCTCGACGTCTTATTGCCCAAGAGTCAGGTAATTCTGGCACGCAAGCCGCTCTAACGAGTGGTCGCCAGGCTTTTATCGAATCATCATTATGATCCTGATCCTGCTCATCAAGCATAAGAGCAGGGTGACAACTCAGGTGGTAATAATCAGCCGAAGCGCCTGCAGTTGCAGCTTGGCATGCTGGATATGAAGTGCAGACTCCTCTATGCGATAGCTGAGATGGTCTAGCTCATCCTGGCGAATAGACGCGTTTACTTCTCTCAGCGCTGTCA
>JBDNIE010000388.1:0-4759 GCA_041688425.1 Halioglobus sp.
AGCTGGAGGGCATCGCGGTTCATCCAGGCCAGCATCAGCACCTCGCCCGTCTGCCAGTCCTGAGCGATGGCCGGAACCAGTCCCTGCTCATTCCATTTGATGTCGTTTAACAGTGTACCGGGTTCAGTCATGACAAGTTTCCACGCGGAACCGCATTATGGCACAAGCCGTTGCGCGGGATATACGCTCAGCGGTTTCTGGGCCACAGCAGAAATGCGCCCGCCGCCGCCAGCAACCAGCTGATAAGGGGTGCATTACTCACTTCCTGCCAGACGCCCGGAATGGCCGTTGCAGCTGCGGCGACACAGGCGATGCCGCCGAGGCAGTAGCGGCGCCGGCGGGCCAGCACGGCTGTTAGCTTGCCCTGATCTTCGCGCTGTTGCGGCGGGGATGGTGGGCGGCGCTCGCCTCCTCCTGCGTTCTGCAGGCTCTCCAGTACGGCTTCCGGCAGCTGCGGCAGTTGTTCCAGCCACGACGGCGCACTGCGCTGCAGGCGCTTGAACATGGACTGCGGCGAGTAGCGCTGCTGCACCCACTCCTCCAGAAAAGGCTGCGCCGTTTCCCACAGGTTGAGGTCCGGGTAGAGCTGCCGACCCAGCCCCTCGATGTTCAGCAGGGTTTTTTGCAGCAGTACCAATGAAGGTTGTACTTCCATATCGAAGCGGCTGGCGGTCTGGAACAGGTACACCAGCAGCTGGCCGAAAGAGATCTGGCTGATAGGGCGCTCGAAGATCGGTTCACACACCGCGCGCATGGCCGACTCGAAATCCTGCACGCGGGTCTGCGGAGGCACCCAGCCGCACTCCACATGCAGTTGCGCTACCTCGCGGTAGTCGCGGCGGAAAATGCCGAGCAGGTTGCGGCCCAGGTAGTACTGGTCCGCATCGGACAGGCTGCCGATGATGGCGCAATCTACGCCGATGTAGGTAGGGTCTGCCGGGTCTGTCGCATCCACAAAAATATTGCCCGGATGCATATCGGCGTGGAAAAAACTGTGGTGAAACACCTGCGTGAAGAAGATATCTACGCCGCGCTCGGCCAGTAGTTTCAGGTCAGTACCCCTGGCGCGCAGTGTTTCCATGTCGGTCACGGGAATGCCCGATATGCGCTCCATGGTCAGCACCTGACGGCAAGTGTAATCCCAGTAAACTTCGGGCACATACAGCAGCTTGTTGTTCTCGAAATTGCGCCGCAGCTGGCTAGTGTTGGCGGCCTCGCGCGCCATGTCCAGTTCGTCGAGAATCACCAGCTCGTAATCGGCCACGACCTCTACCGGGCGCAGGCGCCGCCCATTGGGGTGGTACTTAGCCGCTATTCTGGCGAGGGTGAGCATTAGCGCGATGTCCTCGCGAATCACCGCCTCGATGTTCGGGCGCACTACCTTCACCACCACCTGTTTGCCGCTGTGCAGCGTGGCGCAATGCACCTGGGCCACCGAGGCCGAGGCCATTGGGGTGGTCTCAAAGCTGGCGAATAGCGCAGCCACCGATTTGCCCAGCGCCTTTTCGATAATGGCGATGGACTGCTGCTCGGGGAAAGGCGGTACATTGTCCTGCAGCTTGGCCAGCTCGTCTGCGATGTCATCAGGCAGCAGATCGCGCCGGGTAGAGAGCATCTGCCCGAACTTGATGAACACCGGGCCGAGTTCTTCCAGCGCGCGGCGCAGCCGCACCCCCCGTGTGAGATCGGGTACCGGGTGCAGACGCCACGGTGCCAAGCGCAGGGCAAGGCCTGGCAATCCGGTGAGTCGTTCACCTTCAATGAACTCATCCAGCCGATAACGACCGACCGTGCGCAGTATTTTGACGAGGCGCGTCGCGCGGGACATGGCTTACCCCCTCACCTTTTGCAGACGCTGGCGCAGACGCTCAGTGCGCGATTGCAGACGATCCACACGCAGGCCAAGCTCGTGCACATCGCGGTAGAAATCCTCCATTTCAAGCCGAGGTGGGCTGAGCCGCGCCTCCTCGTGTATGAATTCCTGCAGCTGCCGTGTCAGGCTGGCAGAGGCCTGCTTGCCCCAGGCGAATGTGCTGCGCAGTGCCTCTGCGATCTGGTGCCCGGCGACATCCCCCAGCGAATTAACCAGTGGCGCTTCCCAGTCGACGTCGAGCTCGGCCAGGATGTGTTGCAGCTCGATCAGCGGAGCGCTGTCGCCCTCCAGTTCCAGCCCGCCATTGATCAGTGTGGCGGTGGGGTCGCTGGAGGAGGCCAATTCGGTGAAATCTCCCGCAGCCCCTTTGATGCTGGTCGTAACGGGGCCCTGGTGGTATCCGGTCAGACGAATGCCCTGCGCACCCGGGTGCAGGTAGAAGCTCACTTTTGGTGCCGTGCAATGCAGCGCGAACACGCGGTCTTCCAGCCGTGCCAGCGCAACCAAGCTGTGAGGCGACAGCGCCAGCGCACGGTTGAGTGCTGCCTCGAGCGCGGCAAGGGCAGCCGTATGCAGCGTAGGATCAACGATGACACTCATGTCAGGCTTTGACACCACGGTGCAGCGCGACAATACCGCCAGTCATATTGTGGTACTCGACCTGCTCGAAACCGACGTCTTCCATCATGTCTTTGAGCGTGGCTTGGTCCGGATGCTTGCGGATGGACTCAGCCAGGTATTGATAGCTGTCTGAGTCATTGGTTACCAGCTTGCCCATCAGCGGCAGTACGCGAAAAGAATAGGTGTCGTAGGCTTTGCTGAGCAACTCGCTCTGCGGCTTGGAGAACTCCAGCACCAGCAAGCGGCCGCCGGGCTTGAGCACGCGCAACATGGCGTGCAGCGCAAGGTTGATATCCGTCACGTTGCGCAGTCCGAATGCGATGGTGACACAGTCGAAACTGTCATCGGGAAAGGGCAGGTGCTGGGCGTCGGCCTGCACAAACTCGATATTGCCAAGGCGACCCTGGTCCAGCAGTTTGTTGCGGCCCACCTGCAGCATGGAATCGTTGATATCTGCCAATACCACTCGGCCCTGTGGCCCCACCAGCTCCGCGAAGCGGGCCGCCAGATCTCCGGTGCCGCCCGCGATATCCAGCACCGCGTTATTCTTGCGCACGCCGCTCAACTCAATCGTGAAGCGCTTCCAGATGCGGTGAATACCACCGGACATCAAATCGTTCATCAGGTCGTAGCGTGCGGCTACGGAATGGAACACATCGGCCACCATGCCGGCCTTGGCGTCCTTGTTGACGTCTTTGAAGCCGAAGTGTGTGGTGTCTTTATCGTTCATCTGTCTTTGCCCGGGGGACTTGGGATGCGGCAGTATAACCTGATGTGGGAGTGTGGTCAGGTTGCGGGCCGCTTCCTTGCGCTCAGCGCTTTCTGGTCTGGAATGGTCTGGGGATCGGCGAGCGGTTCTGGGCTAACTTAAAGCAGGGCCTGCGTCCGTGTGATTCACCCCCGATCACACAACATTGACAGGGATTTGATGAGAATGAGGTTCTATTTTTTCCAAATGTTTTACGTATAGTCATGATCGCAGTGCCGACCTGCAGCTCATTGCAGCGTTTGGCGCAACAAGGCGCCCTGGGCCACGACCGTTAGCACAATTTAACCTGCAGGCATGATGACCCACATACGCAGCTTCCCACCCATCTCAGATCGACGCGCCAGTGTTCTGATCCTCGGTTCAATGCCAGGCAAGGCGTCCCTGCGTGAATCCCAATACTATGCTCATCCTCGAAATCTGTTCTGGCGATTCATGGAGGAGATTCTCGACATTTCCAGAGAGGCGCCCTATTCCGTGCGCTGCAAGATGCTCCAGAAAAATGGCGTGGCGCTTTGGGATACGCTGAAAACCTGTACCCGATCCAGCAGTCTGGACTCGGATATTGACGACTCCACAATTGTGCCCAATGACCTTGCAAGCTTCCTTGGCCAGCATCCTCGCATCCGCATGATTTGCTTCAATGGAGCAAAGTCAGAAAACGTATTTATGAGACGCGTTGCGCCGACGCTAGGCGAATCTTTGAACGGCATCGAACTGAAGCGGCTGCCATCCACCAGTCCCGCGAACGCGTCTATTCCAGTAGCTACAAAGCGTGATCAATGGCAAGTGATTGCAGCGTTGCATGTGGCAAGCCAAACACGCACGACGCGCTAGTAACTTTTCATCGAAACATTTCTGGTGATGAAATGATTACGAAATTGCTACCGCCAATAACGCACCATCAAATTAGACCAACTTCGCTTGCTGCCACCCATGACCGACGGACGCCTATGATATCTTGAACCTTGGAGACAATAGGAGAATCGACATGGAAGTCATTCGCACGATAAAACCCGGCATGCCAGGCAGTCGGCGTTTTCAAAAACATTGGGGGAAAAATCTGGTTGCCGTTCGCTATCGACGCAGTGGCAATAAGCTGTTCACCACGATAGAGATAGTGGTAGACGAGCGCGATCAATCACACCCATCCATTTCATTAAATAGCGTCCACGCATTCAAGCGGATGCAGCTTGTGGCCATACCCATAGCCTTCGAAGAGGGCGCATTGCGAGCAGCGGCAAAGAGAAATCAGGCGCGCTGGAGCGCACAGCGCAAAGTATGGGTGATGCCCTATAGCACGGCAGTCACCCTAGGGGTACAAAGCAGGGTTGTTGAAGGACTGGCGGAGAAGTGTTTGGACGTGGAAATGCTGACTGATTATTGATTAATGGCTAGATATGACACTGACTAGTAGTCACCTATGGCTATATCCACCTACCCATAGCTAGATGTAGCCAGAATGGCTAGACTTGGCTACAACGTATACTTAGCTGTTA
>JBDNIE010000083.1:0-31576 GCA_041688425.1 Halioglobus sp.
CTAAGTCCGTAGACCTCAAACCCACTCAGGGACAGTTCCCGCGCGATATAAGGCCCAGTAAAGCTCCCGATTCCGGTAATCAGTGCGCGTCTCATTAATACGACACGCCTTGTTTATTGCGCCCGATATCGGCTTCGACCATCATTTCACAGAGCTGCTCCAATGTCGTTGTCGCTTCCCAGCCGAGTACTTTCTTTGCCTTGGACGCATCCCCGACTAACAATTCGACTTCTGCCGGGCGATAAAACTGCGGGTTGACCTTAACCAGCGTCTTACCGGATTTGCTGCACTTGCCGACTTCGCCTTCTTCCTTGCCGCTCCAATCAACCGACACGTCGACAGCAGAAAACGCCAGCTCTACGAAGTTTCGAACAGTTTCGGTACGATTAGTGGCGAGGACAAACGTATCGGGAACAGCCATTTGCATCATTCGCCACATGCCATCCACATAATCCTTGGCAAATCCCCAGTCCCTCTTCGCATCCAGATTACCCAATTCCAGCACATCCGCCTGTCCAAGATGTATCTTCGCCACAGTGTCGGTGATTTTTCGCGTAACAAATTCTTTGCCTCGCAGCGGTGACTCATGATTGAAAAGAATTCCGCTGCACCCGAACATGTCGTAGGATTCTCGATAATTGATTGTCATCCAATGCGCGAACAGCTTCGCAACACCATAGGGGCTTCGGGGATAAAATGGCGTTTCCTCATTCTGGGGAACGGCTTGTACCTTGCCAAACATTTCCGAGGTCGAGGCCTGATAAAAGCGTATCTTCCGGTCGACAGCCCTGATTGCCTCAAGCAAATTCAATGCGCCCAATCCAGTCATTTTTGCCGTCGCCATCGGCTGCTTAAACGAAACACCGACGAAACTTTGAGCCGCCAGGTTATAAACCTCCTCGGCTTCAGCCTCCTCCAGTAACCTGACGGCATCCATAGGATCTGTGAGGTCATAATCCACCATCACAAGGTTAGGGTGCCCCATCACGCCCAGTTCCTGCATACGCCAAAAATTAACGGCGCTGGTACGTCGAAACGCACCGAATACCTTGTAACCTTTTTCTAACAGCAATGCTGCCAAATATGCACCATCCTGGCCCGTCACTCCTGTTACGACTGCTTTTTTCATGTCATTTTCCAAAAATAGATTTATTCAATTGATTTTTTAAGCACGACTATCGTTTATGATACTTTCGTGATGTTCCGAGAGTTCAAAGCCTACTTGAATCCCAAAAAAACGTGACTTACCAAATCGAGATACTGCCCCTACTTGCCATGTTCGAGCGATTCCTTGATATACCGATTTCTGGGCCGTCACTATACCATCCGATGCCAAAAACCCTAGTACGAATTGCACGGAGTCAATAACAAAGCTGGCTGGTCCCGCATGCACAGACGCCCTGTTCCGGCGCAAGCTTTCGATTCAATAAACTTTTGATACCGGCTATACTTTTATTGCTATGCGCTTTAGCTGATTTCCTGGCTTTCTGACTGCGTGTGCTTTTTCGATTCAGGACAACCGGAGACGACCTTTACAGTGCAGATACACCTTCATGTGGGCTTAGACAAGGCTGGAAGTTCTGCCATTCAGGCACACGTCAATTTAAATCGAAACTGGTTCCACGCACATGGAATAGTCATTCCACACAGCGGCTTCACGGGAAGTCTAGGACATCACGATTTATTTAGGGATTCAAAAGGCGTCTTTTTTGAGCCTCTAAGGAGTGAGCTGGACGACTTCTCCAGGCAGGGATTTGAAAAAGCGTTTCTCAGCTGGGAAGGTCTCCATTCATTTTCTCTACAGCAGCTTGATTTTATACGGCGCCAACTCGATGGCCATGAAATTTTACCCCTAATTTATTTACGCGAACAAAGCGAGATTATTCAATCTGGTTACTTCCAATCTGTCAAACACGGGCGGCAGCTGTTGACGATCGAGCAGATCCTGTGCAATGAACACTACCTGTTTAACGATAGCCGGGATTACTTTGCACTTTTGTCAAAACTCGAAGCGGTATTTGGTCATCGCACAGTACAAACTCGACTGTATGATAGCGACACGCTCTGCCAGGGCAATGTTGTTCTTGATTGTCTTGAAGCAATAGGCCTGGCTCGCGATGCGAATTTCATACTGGCACCGAATCGACAGAATTCTAGCCTCAACCTTGTTTCGACGAGATTGCTGAATCTTCTGGACGGCTATTTTGACGACCCCGCAGGCCGTGAAATAGTCGTTGACTCGCTGTTAGACAACATCAATAACAATGAGGCCAGCGGGAAGTATTTTCTTGAACAGAAAGATCAAAAACTTATTCGAGAGTATTTTCGTACATCGAACGAGAAAGTAGTTACGCACTTCCTGAACAGCGATCACCCCTACCCGGAACTATTTCCCTATCAGCGAAAAACCTACTGCGAACCGCAGACATCCACTGATGAAATTGCTTTTCACGCCATTATCACCTTGCTGGAAAATCTCACGCAAATCCCGGTCTGGAATGGCGCCGCCACGCATGGACATCTACTAACGCAATGGGCAAAGCCAAAGTCGGGCTGGTGGCCTGCAGCTCCCGAGGGGGTCTGGTCAACAGGCAGTGAATCTATACTGCGCTTCAGAGTATTGAGAAAACACCTATCGCCCTTTAGCAAAACGCTGACTCTAACGATAAAAGGGGAGTATGCACAAAACGAGAGCGAGACATGGATCTCTGCCTGCGGACTCGAACTTGGTAAGTATGATTTGCGGAACACCGAGCTTGAGATACCGATTGCACGCGTTCGAGAAAGTCGAATTGTGGAGCTCCGTCTCGGCCACAAACACAGAATCTCTGCTGATGACACGATGCCTCCCGAGAAAGTGGTCACTCAAAGGCAAGAATTGACAACTACAGATCAAAGTCGAACCTATCGCCTTCAGTGGCTCGAATATGCGATAACCTGACGACTAACAGGAACAAATATCGCTGGAAATCACCGGCGTCTGGGAAATGTATACCCAATCAAATTTGTCATAGGCTGCCTGGTTAATATTTACGTCATTGCAGCGCACACCGTGTTAATGGCCGCCGTAAGTCAGATAAATTAATAGGTCATCCACCGATTGCGTTACAATCCGTACATCAGATCACTGGTACAAGCTGCCCAGTGTCAGTCAGTCAAACGCCTCCTCAGTTGGGATTTTCCACGTGAAGTGCTGAGCAACATCAATATTGAGGAGTACTATTTTGAGTGTTGTATCACAAACCCTTTCCAAATTATCTGGCCGACTCAAGAAAAGAGTAGACATGCTAAGTAATTCCATTGGAGTTTCTGACGTTAAAACTATTGCTGTCTGCGCAGCACAGGTGCCATTTTTCTCAGGGGGAGCTGAGATCCATGTTGACGCACTAATCCATCAGCTCCGACAAAGGGGCTATGAGGTAGAGCTCATCAACATACCGTATAAATGGTATCCACACAGTCAGCTTCTGGAAATCATGGATTTCTGGAAAAAACTGGATCTGAGTGAGTCAAATGGCAAGAAGATAGATATGGTAATCGCGACCAAATTTCCTTCCTACTTCATTCAGCATCCCCGAAAAGTATTGTGGCTAATACACCAGTATCGTCAAATGTATGATCTTCTGGACTCTGGATACTCTTCCTTTGATATGCGCAACGCCAAAGACCGAAAACTGCGCGATGAATTTGTGGCCATGGATACCACAGCGCTGTCCTCTTATAAGCATCGATTTACAAATTCACAGAACACGGCTGATCGATTGCAGAAATACAATGGTCTGGCCTCCAGGGCGCTCTACCACCCTCCGCGATTGGTCGGTCGATATCAAAATCTTGGTTTTGAGGATTACATTTTGTCAGTCGGTCGACTGGACAAACTCAAACGGATAGATGCTCTGGTAAGTGCCCTCCCCTATGTCGACAACAAAATCAACTGTAAAATAGCCGGGTCGGGGCCCGAAAGAGAGGCGCTCGAAGAATTGGCCAAAAAGCTGAACGTATCTGACCGGGTGCAGTTTCTGGGTTATGTTACTGATGAGGATCTTATTCAGTTGTACGGGAAAAGTTCCGCTGTTTATTTTGCTCCACATGACGAAGATTATGGGTATATCACTTTGGAGGCGTTTCTATCGCAGAAGCCAGTCATCACGGCAATTGATGCTGGAGGTCCGCTGGAGTTTGTAGAGCACAACGTCAATGGCTTGATCTTGCAGAGCCTTCTTCCTGAAGAGCTTGGGCAGAATATCGAACAACTAATCTTTAACAAGGTTCTTTGCGCTGACATGGGGCTGTCCGGATTTCAAAGTGTAGAGCACATTACATGGGACCCTGTAATAGACGCGCTGGTCGGACGGGGCAATTAACTTCGAGCTCCGGATAGAATCGCACTGACCTAAGCACCAAAGCGACATTCCCGCGGCGAAGTAAATCACATCGAATGCTCTATAATCTGCCCCTTGTTACCACTGCCGCTATTCAGCAGAAACAAATCTGGTATAATTGTCGGTTGCCGCGGGAGGTGAGTTTCGATCGGCGAGTCGATTTATTACCGATTTCTTGGAGAAAAACTAACCCACTTTCGATGCTCACGGAATCAAGTGGGTATTTGGCGGTTTTGTTCATCAGAGGAAAGTTTATGTTGTTAAGTCGTCCGGGCAGAAAGCTGCGCTTAGATGAGCCTTGGGCCAAGACTGCAGCGGAGTATTTTGCACTGGGGGCACCGACCGCACTGCCCGCGCCATTGAAGACCTTTTTTCTATGTGAAAATCACAAGCTTCTTTACGCTCCAATTGCCAAATGTGGCTGCACGACTCTCAAGCGCCTCATGGTTGAGCTATCGGCGTTGCCAAATTCGGAAATAATACTTCAGAACGACGTACATCGTGTCACAGACGCGTTCTCAACCGGAGCACAGTTGAAGGATCACGACTTCGAAACTGTGCGCAAATTGGTTCAAAGCGAGGAATATTACAAATTTGCCGTAATCCGAGAGCCGGTAAGTCGCATTATCAGCGCCTATACCGAGAAGTTTTTGTTGAATCGACTGGAGCCGAGAAACCTCGACCACACGCTGGACGTTTTTCGGACTGTGCGGAACGAGTCGACGCCAAATATAGGAAATGGCATTTCGTTTCGACAATTCGCAGAGTACCTGCTGGCATCCGACCCCACCCGACTAGACCCTCACTGGGCGCCACAAGCAGCTTTCCTAGCCGGTGTCGACAAATATAACGACGTGTTCACGATGGAGCAATTTAATGACCTCTCAGCTCGCCTTTCTGAATTGACGGGACAGACGATAAAACTCGGCAAACACAATACCAGTCTGCGACACGAAGCTGATGACTTGGCGATCAATTCAGGACGTTACGCAGATATTGTGCCCGGCGAAATGGATGACGTGAGTAAAATAACGGCCAATGATTTCATGGCGCCCGATTTGGTCGTGAAATTGCACGATTATTACAAGGAAGACCTCGAAATTTATAGGTCGTCCCTTAGCGGCGCAAGGACATACCAACCTCGCCCGGTGTCCCTGAATCAAGTCCGGGCAAAATCTGACAAAGTAACCGTCCTAACGACGGCTCCAGATATAGCACGCTTTGTTAGCTTGTATTCAAAAGGCTTCTTTGGATTGGACAATAACGGCTGCGGGCAAGTTAGAGTGATTATCAGTAATCATTCTAAACACACACTGGACTTCGAATCCCTCCCATCCAGCGCACTTATTTACAATATACGCAACCGTTCGAAGAAGCTGAAAGCTGCGCCCCAATCCCAGGTCATTGACATTGGCCCGCTGAAACCGTTTGCATCCAGAGCAATAATGCTAGAATTTGATATCCCCAAAAAGTACAGAAAAGGAATAAATAGCCTTGCCATTTCATTGCGTATTGGAGATTCCTTTCTCGTCGAGGATCTTGCGCCGCTACACATAACCTCGGTTCAGTTTGCCGGGTTCTCGGGTAGTTAGACAGCCTAACTAACCGAACAAAATTTGAGCAGATGGCTCTCTCTGCCTGCGAGATTGAGAATTCCGCAGGGAGACACGGGCATGACAGGGGCTTTGGGCCGGTCCCCGCTTTAAGTTGCTATCGCCACCCTCCCCCTTTGAACCACAATAAACTGACTGTTGCCAACGTTCGCAAGGACCTGGGCATCAACATCAAGCCGATTGGCAAAAAACTTCGCACCATTAGGTTTGTAGTATGACATTTGCCGCCAGAGGATAGCCTGCAGTCCAACCGCCTGGACTTCCTCGTACAAGTCTTTTTTGCTGAAACGCCTCACGGGGAGACCGTTTTTTTGTGCTGAAGAAGGGGCGCTAGCGTAGGCATTAAACTCTTCTTTTTCTATATAAACTCGATCTGGATCTCCAGACAACGAAAAGCCTTTTGCTGTCTCAACAGTATGAGTAGTCGACACAATAGCAACGCCGTTGGGCTCGAGTAATTGAGCAATATCATGCATCAACGTCTTGGTGGCTTCGGTAGAAAGGTGCTGTATGACCATACTGACGACAATCAGACTAAATCGTTTATCTGGATTGCTCTGAATATACTGACTGGTAGTTTGACAAAAAACTTCGCAGGATTTTTCCTGATGGAAGTCGCGGTGGCATTCTTTCCATCGAGATTCGTCAGGTTCCAATGCCACAATATGAGAAATAGCCTCTCTGGCGATCGATGTGATACGACCGATGCCGGCGCCAACGTCCAGGCAAGAACCATCGCGATTAAGCGCAAGAAGCAGGCTTAGTGTGTCGAAGAACTCCTGTTCGTGAAAACCGGAGCCGTCACCCAGTCGATTCTCCAGAATCGCATTGAATCGATCAATAGCAGAGTCGTCAAAGTGATAGGTATAGTCAGACATAGAAAACACTTGCCGTATAAACTTGTGCGCGAATAGCCCCCAAAAGGCCACCGGCAACATTGCCATAAAAATTCAGACCTGCAAAAGCAACACTGCCTGCAGTGGGCCCGCGCTCGGCCTTTAAGAAGCGTATTGTCCCGGACAGCTAACTCTACACTTTGTTATCGGTATTTTCGATCTGAATTTACTCGACAGCTAGCCAGATAGCGAGATAGCAGTGTCATCACCACACTAGGGATCAGGCTGAGTTGGCTCTGTGTCGTTGAACATTTCACACAGCATTTCTATTTGATTTTCAAATAAAACTGAATCGTCAACATCGTGACACATTGACGCTAACAAATCGACGAGCCTTTCATCAAGCTGTGATGTTACAAAACGACTTTTTTCAATCTGAGCAACATACTCGGCCAAGCGGCCAACATATCGATCTATACCATGTTGTTCACTGAGATATTTGTACCCGTTCATCCCGTATTCATAGTAAGCATGCTCACCGGATATAAATTTCTCCAGGATGAAAATGATGTCCTGCTCCTCACAATTTGGCGCGACCTTTATAACAACATCGCTAGGCAGTTCGCTATACCAGCCAATATCAGACACTATCGAGGGCAGCCCTTTTGACCAGTAACGGAGTTGACTGGCTGATGTTTCTCCCATCGTGGGATTTCGCAGATTCACTGCCAGATGAGAAGCAGATAGCGCCTCATCCAGGTGCTTTTCACTTACAAACCCTACGACATTAATCAGCTCTGCCAGCCCGAACTCCTTGGCCAGGGCAATGATTTCATCTGCCGCGTCGATGTCTCCATAAAGCGTTAAACGGAAAAAACTCGGCTGGGAAGTCTCCGACCAGGCACCAATAAACTGCTTCAGACGGCGATTTGGCCCAGCGTGCCCGCAAAATACTATCTGGCAGGGTTCTTCATGCCGGCGGGCAGTGACGGGGGTCGAAGCAGCCGCATAGGGTAACTCCAGTTTGATTACGGGGCCACGATACACTTGTTTCACCCGTTTCAGGGCAAACTCAGAATGAACCACAATACCGCGGGCGTTACTGATAAACGATTGAAACAGCGGATAGAATGTCACTAAGTTATCATAATCATCCTGTGAATGGCCGCGCCCTTCAAAAGCGCTGCCACCGAATATCTGGTCAAATGCTTTAACTGCCTGAATACCATATTCGTTGATAATCACATCGCGGAGGCGAAAATCGGCATTCTCTCGAGCATAGGCCAATCCAAGCTCTAAAAGACTCACATCATGCAGAATCACTACGCCGGCCTGGCGTAACGCCAGATGCAATATTGACCAGTGAAGTTTACTGTTACCGATATTGTAGATATTGATTGGCTCCATACCAACAACGTGATTATTGCACTCAAATTTTTGAACGTTGTCCTGCGCGTCAGTGACTAAACCAAGAGAAAAGTCTTTGTGCAGCGAAGGCAGTATGGCCAGCGAGTATCTCGCGATTTCGGTTTTTCCAGAATCCAAAGGGGAAAACCACCGAATGTTCGTCATGACAGCAAACTACCAAGCACCCGATCCCAGGAGATATTCATACTCCTCACTTTTATACTCGCATTGGCACCGTATGTCCTGGCCAAGCTCTGTTTATTCCATATACGATCGAGCTCTTCACCGAGCGGGCGGGCTTCCGGCTCCACCACGCTACCCGTTTCATCCTGAGTAACGAATTCAAGTGCCCCTCCAGAATCCGCCAGGGTAATTAGACCCTTTGCTGACAGCATACTTTCGGGGGTGATAAAGCCATAATCTTCATTAAAGGAGGGAAAAAGCACCATCAAACACTGCGCATATAAGTCCCACTTTTGCTGTTCTGTAATGTGTCCCAACCACGTAATCTGATTGTCCACACCCAACTCGGCGGCACGCACTTTCAAACTTTCGAAATACTTATCGTCGTCAGCCTTGCCTGCAAATACCACTTTGATGCCTTTTGAAGCAAATGCGAGCGCCTCTATTACCAGTGCTTGTCGCTTTAGAGGTGTAATGCGGCTCGGGAAAAAAAAGAAATCTCCATACTTCTCGAAGTAAAACTTCTCCATAGACCTGGGAGGAGGATACAACACGCCTGACTCGAGTCCATTATACTGGTGGAGGCGATTCGTCACATTTTGCGAGATAGTGAAAACACTCTTGCAGGAAGATATGGCAGCATTATCCTCCCTAACTATCAGTTTTCTAACTCGGTGGCCGTCAGGCATGAATGCCAGATCATTGTATTGTGTATCCCACAAGTCATAAGCGGTGCGATGCTGATGAAATATCCACAAGGCCTTATCGCTGTGCTCAACCAGCCAAAGCGGGAATCTCAATGCAATGACTTTATCGATTCTTATGCCATTAAATTCTTCAATATCCAGCAGCTTGCAAGCAACGATAGCGTCTACCAACGATTGCTGCGGGTACCACTTAAAGGGAACTGTTATCAACGTCGCGTTGTGACCGTGTGACGCTAGTTCCTCAACTAAATCAGCGGCCAGAACCTCTGCGCCACCCTGGCAAAACGGTACTTGTGTATTCAGAACTGCAATATTCATTTAATAGTCGCCTACATTACCGATTAACATCTGCCGTGAGAGCTTCGGCGACTTCGCGTTTCAGGTTTTTCAAAGTATCGTTGTAGTGTTGTATAAAACGCTGTTCATTCGTGGTTGGCTTTTCATCATCTTCGATAGTTTTTCGCCTGCGACTGAGTAATCCCGATGTTTTTCGAGAACGAAACGAACGTTCCCGCTTCATCAACCCACTAAATAATACGCCGATCAAAGGTTTCTTTTCCAAGCGAGCTAGCTGGTAGCGAAACCAAAGGCCCTTGATTTCTGTAGCCTGTTTGTCGCCCTCTTCTGAGTAACGCAATGCCGCCAAAAACAAGACTCGAGAGCGCTCTTCGACATCGAGGAGGCGCGCTGCAGCCTGCAAAGCTGTGTTGTCAGCCTCACGCTTGACAACACAGAGGTAGGCATTGCGAATGAAGTCCTCACCAGACAATTCCACAAATTCTGACCAGTCATAACTCTTGCGCTGGTCCACGGCGGGTGCAAGTGGTGCGACAGGACCCGCAGGCGTCTCATATTTTGGCATCAAAAAATCGAGATAGTCTAGTAACTCGTCGCGCTCAAAGCGTACAATCCGGTCCCGAAGTAATTGCATTATTCGGTTAGAAAACTCATCACTTTTCTCAGAACTAAACTGCGGGTCTCGCATCATAAAAAAATGCCCGTACTAATTAAAGAAAATTGAAGGAAATGGCCGCTTCCGCTGGTGACAAGCCCCCATGGAGGGTCTGCCCCTGTTTATGGGTATGGGTATGGGTTCACGGCGCGTCCCAGCCCACTGTCATTCAACTTATCGCCGAACCTGACGCTTAAGTAAGTGGCATTCGGACCACGCCTCGAAATTTTTGACCCGCCACACACTCTTTTTGGGAAATCCTGTAAACCGCACCAACGGTCTCTGAGACACAACAAAAGAGGCAATGGCAGCTCTATGGAGATAAATCAATAAAATTAATAAGTTACATGCATAAATTACGGGGTATGCTACCATATTTTTCGGACGTATCACTACCTCTCTAGCCCAAACTTCAGACAGCTTTTTACTCTGCAGGTGAGGCCCGCGTCCGGGGGTTAGAGTGGCCAGCTACTTGCTCCCACAGCGCCTGGAACAAACAACTTGCGTGCACTGATCAATCTCCCTGGAGTTTGCTTCTGGACGCTTTGTCTTGAACCGTGTTTATGTGCCTTGGACAACTATTACAGCCCGGAAACCGTCCAGTGCGATGGCCTACACTTACAAGCTTGATATACTACCGTCTAAAATTTGAGCCGAGAATTATATGGTATCCGAACCCGCCCTGTCAGAGATGAGTTTGCACAATGAGATACCATCTGGCTCGCAAGCACAACTGGAAAAGGCACAGAGCGACGGTGTTCAATTGCGCAGGGAAGTACTGCGCTGGAAAATGCTGGCGCGGCAGCATGAACGTCGGCTAAAAGAGATCGAGTCCAGCGTGACCTGGCGGATTTTGGGTATTGTTCGGATCCTGCCCGAGCTTAGGTACCGCTGGAAATTGTTGCTAGTGGTTGCTGTACTGACCCTCGTAAGCCTGCCTTTCTGGCCACTACTAGCAATCCTCCTGTGTTTTACCACCGGTCGCGATTTGATCGTACGAATGTTATGGAAGATTCAGCCCTTAAACGGCTTGATGGCTTTCGTCAGGCAAAAATTTCTTGACCGTACTGGTTCACGTAGCGAAGTCAGTGAGATCACACCTATTGTCTATAAGCGCCCTACAGGAGTTGATTCTCCCGCGCCAGGAATGACCAAAGAACGTCTGTACTGGCTTCTCCTTCAACAACTCTGTCCCAAGCGTAGAATTTTGTTGCAAGACTCCGGTCTGACACGAAGCCCCCTTATCAGGGATGATGAAACACCGGACCTGCTTTCGCTCAGCAGTGCAGAAATCAGCGTGTTGAGAATCACTACCTGGAGTCGCCACGCCACAGAAAGCGGGAGCGTGCGTTCATAATGAGCGTCATTATCGACCTTGGGGAATCCAAAGCCTGGCTTGAAACGTCGATGTGGCCTGCATGGTTGAATGATGCCTGGCTATCTAAAAATGGCGCACTACTGATCTGCCGCCTGACGCACCCGGATGACTTAACGGGCCTAAGAGCTTTCGTGCCCAACCCTGACCGGCTGCTGGCTTATCCAAGCTATAACGTGCTGCAGGAGCACCTGAGTCAAGGGGATGCAGATAAGATCCACAGCGTGTTTCTGCAGTGTCTGGGAGCGAGCCACTACCTGACTGTGACTCCCGACTCGAACCAACCGGCCAGCCCTACTCCGCTGAAGACAACCTATAAACGGCGCGTGCATCAGACTCAAAAAGCGCAACTAGCGTTTGTTTCTCCTCTACCGCCGACGGCCTCAGGCATTGCGGACTATAGCGCTGAGATACTTCCTCATTTGACGCAGCACTACGATATCACGCTTGTGGTCACTGACCCCAAGAGCATGGACGTCAAGCTGACCGACGAGCTCGAAGTCATTAGTCACCAACAGATGATGCAACAAGGGAGCAGATTTGATCGCGTCATCTACCACTTTGGCAATTCCTTCTTTCATTACGAGTATTTCCTGTTACTGCAGGCCCATCCCGGCATCGTAGTGTTGCATGACACCTATCTGGGAGATTGCATCTATAGCAATCATGCACAATTTGGAACGACAGAACTCTCCCAGGCAATTTACGCATCACATGGCTGGGCCGCTATGCCCGACTGTCATGGCGCAGTCAAACAGGCCGTTGGTCTCTACCCTGCCTGCGCCTCGGTTTTTAGTGGTAGCTATGGTGTTGTCGTTCACAATCGTTTTGCGAGAGAGATCTTATCCCAAAGCTTTACCAGCGAGATGTTATCGACACTGGCTGAGGTGCCGCTGGCGCGAAAGTTAAAAAACCTTACCGATCGATCCTCCGCGCGAGAAATTTTGGGTATACCTGAGGATGTTACGCTCTACAGCACCTTTGGCATGATCCACCCAAACAAATGTCTTATCGAATTAATGGAAGGCTGGGTCAGTTCAGGACTTGCCGGGAATCCTTCGGTAAAACTTTGCTTTGTCGGCGGTAGAAATCATAACTGGGAGATGGAAAACAAGATTCAAGCCTGGATAGCAAAGCTGCCTAATCCGCAGCAGGTATCACTGACGGGATATGTAAACGCAGCAGAATATGATTTGTATCTGAGCGCCTCGGATGTGGCATTGCAACTCAGACGCAACTCGCGCGGTGAGTCCTCTGCCGCCCTACTGGACTGCATGGGAGCGGGACTGGCCACAATCATCAATGCACACGGCAGCATGTCGGAAATACCGGATGATGTGACGTTTAAAATAAACGATGATTTTACGTTAACGGAATTAGCCGAGAGTCTCGTGTCAGCTGCCGGTGATTCAGAATCCCGCTTGGCCGTCGGCAGAAAAGCCAGAGATTATGTAAAGACATACCATAGCCCGGAGCATGTCGCCGCTGCCTACGTTGAATATATGGAAGCTCGATACGAGCAGTCCCCCGATGTGCTAATCGATCAGTTACAGACGGAGGTTCTGGGATCGAGAATCCATGACCTATCTGCCGATACAATTTATTCATGCAGCGAAGCATTGGACGATCTGATGCGCTGTGCCGCAGTCAGGAGAAACGCATTAGCAGGGTCGCAGTTGTTCATCGATGTTTCAGCTTTAGTGCAACATGACGCCAAACAGGGAGTCCAACGGGTCGTGCGAAATATACTGCGAGAGCTCTTGCAGGATCACTATCTGGGCTACCGGGTGGAGCCGGTCTACTACGACTTCGAGACAGAATGTTTTCGATACGCTCGAACGTTTACTAATCACTTCATGGGGCTCCCTACCCTGTACCTGTCAGATGACGCTGTTGAGGCCTTGCCAAGCGATATTTACCTGGGCCTGGACTTATGCTTCCGCGTGGCCGAGCGTGAGGTTTCGCGGCAATGGCTGCAGTATTGGCGTGGTCGGGGAGTAAGGATATGCCACGTAGTCTACGACCTGCTGCCCATCACGTTGCCTGACTGTTTCCCTGCAGATACTATTACCCTCTACACCCGATGGCTGAAGGCAGTGACGCGGATCAGTGATTGCATAGCCTTTACTTCTCAAACTACTGCCGATGAATACTGCCAGTGGCTGGATCAGGAGAAGATCAAAGTTTCATCACGCCCAAGTATTGGACATTTCCATCTTGGCGCAGATATGGAGACCCAAAACGAGATTAGCACTCTCAACACAGCTGAACAAAAAATAGCAAACCAGGTTCAACACCAGCCTTACTTACTGATGGTGGGCGCCGTTGAGTCAAGAAAGGGGCACGAGCAGGTGTTAGCGGCATTTGAAGAGCTTCAAGCGCAGGGGTGCAAACTCTCTCTGGTCATCGTCGGTGGTATTAGCAAGGCCGATGATCGATTTGCAGATCGCCTGAAGCGACTCAGCGAGGAGTCGTCGTCACTCTACTGGTTAGACTTCGTCAGTGACCCTATGCTCAAGACGCTCTATCAAAATGCCGCCGGCACGCTAATGGCCTCACACGGAGAAGGATTCGGCTTGCCACTGGTCGAGGCAGCGCATTATGGTTCACCGCTCATCGTCAGGAACTTGCCCGTATTCCGTGAAGTCTGTGGCGCATCTGCCTGGTACTTTGAGTCCACAGACGGCAAGGGATTGGCGCGGGAACTTCAGACCTGGTTGACGTCATACCACGAAGCGACGCTACCTGATTCCAGCTGGATACCGGCAATTGGCTGGAAACAGAGCGCGGCGCAGTTAATGGCTGGCGTGATTGGTCAGCAATAGACATTGCTCGATCGGCCTGTGCGCTCGCACACGGAAAGGGATTGTCTACAGTAACAATTCCTTGTATCGTCGGCGCTGTCATTCATTCCACGAGTGCCCACCCTATGCTACGTCATACCAAACGTCTTTCAGCCGCGTTTATTGGTTTTCTTTTTATGGGACTCACGGCAGTGTGTTCTGCGGAGACCGTGTTGGTAACAGGTTCCAATTCAGGCATTGGATTTGCCTTTGCCGAGCAGTACGCATCTATGGGGTGGAAGGTGATTGCCACGCATCGCCGCACGGAGGCACCAGAGACGCTAACGGCTCTCGCGCAGAAATACGAAACCGTTCAGATAGAACGTATGGACGTAACCAGTAATTCTGAAATCGACGGCCTCGCCCAAAAGCTGAAGGGCACCCCCATTGATGTGCTAATTAATAATGCCGGCATGATGGTAGTTGGCAAGCTTGGCGACCCCAAAGTCGCTGCGGCACAAGCGTTTGGCACACTCGACTACGAACAGTTTGATACTTTTATGCATACCAATGTAATGGGGCCGATCAAAATCGCCGAAGCATTTGCGGGCAATTTGCGAGCAAGCAAAGACGGCAAGGTCGTCAACATCAGTTCAACCGCTGGCTCTATTTCTCCTGCTGTTTCGCCATTTCGCGAAGGGTACTGGTATAAGGCAAGCAAAGTAGCCTTGAACATGTTGATGAAAAACCTTGCCTATGACCTTAAAAAAGACAACATAGTAGTCATTATGTTGCACCCTGGCGGTGTGCGTACGACGAAATTGAAGGACATTAAAATCCCCCTGATGGAACCGTCTGAAAGCGTTGGCGCTATGGTGAAAGTCATTGACAACCTGACGATGGCGGATTCGGGTAACTTCATTGACTACAACGGAAAACCGCAACCGTTTTAGCGAAGCTGTGAGGCACGCACACCCGGCTTGAAGAACAAACACTCAACAGCGAGTCGCGTGCCCCACTTGCAACGACAGCACGTTACCCAGCGCATAGGTCTGGCCAGGATTCCTGCGAACGTCTCCTTTAAGGTTCAATAGCCTTTCCGGACCTCATATACTGCAGAATTACTGACTCCCAAAATGGTCGAGCGTACGTGACTGATTACACCTACAACGATAACGATTCAGCAATGCCGGGCTTGTCCCAGAAATTCTCCAGCCGCATCGGCGATGGTAGTGGACATCACGAGGAATTATTTCACAACATGGTTCTGCTTTTGGCCCATGCCTGCAGCGAGGGCTCTGCTGCAGATGTAGGGTGTGGAATGGGAAGAACCACTCAGGCCATCGCTCCAATCATGAAAGAAGTAGTGTCTCTGGAGCCAGACGTCACGCGCTGGGAATATACACGGGATCTGGTTCATGCCTATAGCAACGTGAAAGTTCTCAATGAGACAACGCAGGGCTATATTTCGCGCCACCGCGGAAAGCAGTTTGACCTCGTGATTCTTGGTATGGTGGTACAACATCTTCCTACGCATGTGACGAAAGCGGTCTTCAATGACATTCTCACCTTGACAAAAAGGTCTGGAATAGCCGTGGTTTCCACAACGCACGCGCTGGAAGAAGCAAAATGCTTTACCTACCAGCACGTCGCCAAAGGCAAGCCCAGACCCAAGACTAGTGAAGACGAATTCAATCGCTATGCAGCTGATACAAGCTCGCAAGACAAAGGCTTGCCGGTGCGACGATTTTCTCGATCGGAGTTTGAATCCATTGTGCCACCCGATTTTGAGATCGTATTCTGGGGCCAGTATTCTTACTGTCGGCCAGAGTACCTGGATTATTTCGCATGGCTGGACGGGGTTGCGCCGCATGAACTGGCCGATGTCGGAAATAGCCAATATCTGGTTTTAAAACGAAGCTGATTGTGGGCGTCTTGCGAAGACACCAAGACCCATACTGACCGGCAGCGGTGACTGGCTTTCTATACTTACCATGGGCTTTGTGGCAGACTTCCGCCTTGGGCATGGGTCTGCAAAGATGCTTCACAAAACAAGACATTCCATCGTGTACATACACCGTTTTGGCCTGATCTCGAACTTTTCAGTTGAGGCCCGCTACGATCCCATGCCATGTCGAAAACCAGTCCCTTGGTGACGAACAAAAAAGCGGCCATCGAATGGCTAGCGCCATTATCTGAGGAGACTTACCGTGAGTTCCAGCGATACTAAATCGAGCGCGATCAAGATCGGCATGCGCGACCGACAAATGAGTGGATGGTGCAATGACAAGACCGGCGAGCTCGTCACTGATGTCTTCGTCAAACCGGGCATGAACGTGATTGATATAGGTTGCGGGGATGGTGGATACACCAACTTCTGCGCGAGCATGGGTGCCAATATCACCTTCGTGGATATTCAGGAAGGCAAGGTCCGCGCCCTGGAAGAACGGCTCAAGAATCTGGCCGCGGGGGAGGTCAGGGGCATAGTCTCTGAATGTAACCCCATCCCCATACCCGACGGGCATGCCGACCTGGTGATCAGCACGGAAGTGCTGGAACACGTTCGCAATCCGGCAGACTTCTTATCCGAGATCGTTCGCGTAGGCAGCCAGGACGCCACTTGGGTACTCACCGTCCCGGATGCTCGCGGCGAGAACCTTGTCAAGACTATCGCGCCCTCGGTGTACTTCGAAGAGCCCAACCACATTCAGATTTTCTCCTCTGATGACTTTGAGGAGCTTGTCAGGAGCAGTGGTCTGGAAATTGTGCGCCACGAATATCTGGCCGGATTCTGGGCCATTTTCTACCTGCTGAAATGGGCCACCGCCATGCCAGGCGAGACACTGACAGACAACGTGCAACCAGCCACCATTCTGTGGACCCAAACCTGGGAAGAAGTATTGAAGCACCCCAACGGCGAAAAAATGAGAATGGCCCTGAACAATGCCCTGCCCCGGTGTCAGGTGATTATAGCCAGGAGGCAAGGTGCCAACCCGGGTTAAAGTCGACTTTATAGTTCCGGGCTTTAGCAAATGCGGCACAACGACTCTATGCGCGCTGCTCGACCTGCATCCCGCAGTATTTATTCCCGCGATCAAGGAGCCATGGTACTTCTCACACGACGACTTCGAAACGCAGCATGAGTGCTACGACGAACACTATGCCAATGCCGGGGATGATCAGCTCAAGGGGGACGGCAGCACCGACTACACCGGCTACTTGCGCGAGGAAATATCCGCAAAGCGCATTTTTGATAACAATCCCGATTGCCGCTTCATATTCATCGCGCGCAACCCGCGCTCCCGTATCGAATCAAGCTACCGAGAGATGCATCACAGTGGCGTGCATTTTGGCCTGAATGCACCTTATGCGCTGGGTGATTGCTTGCGCACGTTTCCTCAGATGATTCAGGATACGCTGTTTTGGCAACGCATCTGCACCTACCGGGATGTATTCGGCGATGACGCTATTCTAGTGGTGTTTCTGGAAGAGTTGAAAACTGACCAGAACAGAGTGCTGGCTGACTGTTTTGACCACATTGGCCTTTCGAGCAAAGATATGCCGGACGCCACAACAATAAAGCTCAATGCCGGATCCAGAAAGTTATACGACTCCAGGCTGTTTCGCTTCCTCCGTTCCAATCGTTTTACGGGTCTGAAGCTGGCAAAAATTGATGGCGAGCGGCAGGACCGGATTTTTTCCCACGTGGGCCTGCGCCGCTCTTTCGGGAAGCAGCCGCTGCAATGGGACGAGCACGCTCTGGATGTGTTTAACAGCGAAATCGCACCCGACTGCCTGCGGTTCCTTGAATACTGCGGCAGACAACCAGGCTTCTGGAATCTGAACCCTCCAGCGACAAAGCTCAATGAGCGGGAAAAGTAACAGTTCGCATACATTTAGGCGACCTGCCACTCCCAACACAGCGCTACTAAAGATAGAATTAGCACACGTGGGCTTGCGCTGCTAAAAGTAGCCTGGTGCAGACGCGGTGCTCCTTATAACGAAAATACAAGCAGGCGAACAAGGTTACATGCTCTTTTATTGCTATTCTGAATTTGGTGATGCAACCATCGAGTCACGCTTGGGCGATGCTGACTACAGCTATTATTTTGTCCTCAAGGCCTACTTGCCGTTACTGAAACAGCTTGGCGATACGCGTGTCACCGACAGCCTCGACGAGAATTTTGTCGCTGCGTGTCAGAAAGAAGTAAACAGTGGTAATGAGTGCATCCTGCTGGCGTTTGCGCCGCCACACAAGATTCCCTTCGATATACCGTGCCCTGTCGTCCCGGTCTTTGCGTGGGAATATTCCAGCATCCCCAATCGGAAATTTATCAGTGATCCCAAAGACAGCTGGTCCTATTCACTCGAACGGTTTGGGCAGGCGCTGACACATTCGTCCTACGCGAAGCAGGTCGTGCTCCAGGACATGCCAGCCGATTTTCCTATCGAGGCTGTACCAGCGCCTATCTGGGATACATGCGCGGATCTTCGCACCGCAGCAGCGAAGCGGGTTCCGGTAAAACAGACCAGCATCTCACTGAGTACCACGGTCATCGACAATCGGGACTTCAATATCGCGTCCGAGAGTATCGCGCCAGCGAGTCAGGTCGCTCGCCCCCTGGGCAGCATCAAGGCAGAGGCCTGCAACGATATCGACATCGAATTCGGCAAAAACAATCCCGATGTCTGGATGGTCGGCTTCTATAAACCGGAGGGCTGGGGAGCCTGGTCAAAGACCAGCAGCCCGTGGATTATGCTACCGAGCGTAATTTCAGGCCGCGTGCGACTGGTCATTAAGCTGAATGCTCATGGCAACAACATCCGCCGCGACATCAGGATGCAAATTGGAGACCAGTGCGTGGTCATCCAGCCACAAGCGGAAATGGAAAGTTACGCATTTGAACTCGAAATTTCACAGCCCAGCAACTTCATCACGTTCAGCGGACTGGACATATCCGCAAAAAGAACCATCGTCGATCCACGCACCATTGGCATTGGGCTCGCGAACATCAGCATAGAAAATCTGTCCCGTAACGAGGAGACCGCGGCGGCGCAGCCTGAGGTGAATGTTGTGGAACACATCGTAGAACTCAGTGGTGTGGTCTACACAAGCATTCTGAATCCTCGCGACGGACGCAAGAACTGGGAAGATATACTCACAGCCTTCTGCCTGGCATTTCGCGATCGAGATGATGTCACCCTGATCCTCAAAATGACGTACAAAGACATGTCGGGGTATCTGGACGATATCTTCGCGTTGTTCTGCCAATTGCACCCCTTTAAATGTCGCATCGTTGTCATTCATGGTTACATCGATTCACAGGAATATCGGTCACTGATTTCTGCGACGAGCTACATCGTCAACGCATCACGCAGCGAGGGCCAGTGCCTGCCGCTAATGGAGTACATGTCCTGTGGCATACCTGCCATCGCGCCGGACAACACCGCGATGGCAGACTATATCAACTCTGACAACGCTTTTGTCGTGGATTCCAGTCCAGAGCCACACTACTGGCCGCACGACCCGCAGCAGATATTTACCACGCTCTGGTATCGCCCAAGCTGGGAATCACTCTACAACGCCTACAGGGATAGCTACGAAGTGGCGGTAAGTGATCCGGACAGATACAAACGCATGTCCCGTTGCGCCTGGGAGAGTCAATACGAATTCTGCTCTGAAGACAGACTCAAGCCCCGACTGGAATCCCTGCTGAAGCGGATCAAGCAGGCAGCGCCGTTATGATTATCATCACTTACTCTGAAACCAATGCAGAAACCATAGAGCAACGCCTCGGCAAGGCGGAATACAGCTACTATTTTATTTACAAAAAATACCTTCCCGCGATGAGACGGCTGGGTACACTTATCGCGGTGAACGACCCTGCCACCGAGGTGGACCGTATTTATCGAGAAAACCCCGATGAGCAGTGCATTTTTCTGTCTTTCTCACCGCCACACCGAACTTTGCTGGAACTGGATTGCCCCACCGTCTGCGTGTTTGCCTGGGAATTCAGCACGATACCCGAAGAGCACTGGCACGACAAACCCGAATACAATTGGGCGAGGGTATTGCACCAGTTGGGCAACGCATTAACGATTTCACAATATGCCGCCGAGGTGGTGCGTAAGGCTATTCCCGAGGGCCTGAATCTTGCTGTACTACCTGCAGCAGTCGACACAGTGCCCCAAGGATCACTGCGGACAAAACCACAAAAGGTCAGTATCGATGTAAAGGCCACGCTGTACGACAGTCACTCATACAATCTATCCACTGACATGGTCAACGATGAAGTCAGGGGGTCCAGAGATCCGCTGAAGATGGAGCCCTGGGACGACCTTCCGATTGAACTGTCATTCACAGAAAACGATCCGGACTCCATTGAGCTATTAATTGGATTTTACAGTGCCGAGGTCTGGGGCGCGTGGTCGAGAACAGGTTCGCCTTGGGTTATGCTGCCTCACAATGTGCGCGGCCCGGTCATTATTGAACTGGACCTAGTCGCTTATGGCACCAATATCGACCGAGAACTGAGGGTAGAGCTGGGATCCGAAGGGGTTACCATTACGCCAAACGAACTTCCGCAAACGTTCACTTTCACATTCAATCCCCAGACTCAAGCCGATATCATCAAGTTTCAGAATATTGATCTGACACACGCTCCAGGTGCACGCGATCACCGCTCCCTGGGCATTGGCATCAGATCTATGTCCATGCGCAGACCGGACGACTACAAGAGAGCAAGCGGCAGCGTTTTCACCACTGCCACTAGCCGACTACGCTCCTTCGTGGCAGAGAAGATTCTGCGTGCCGGCCCCAGGAACCACAGTACGTTAAAGCTACAGGGCATCGTTTATTCCACGGTCATGAATCCCCAGGATGGCCGAAAAAACTGGGAAGACATGGTGACCGCTTTTTGCTGGGCGTTCAGAGACGAGGAGAACGCAACCCTCGTGCTGAAAATGACGCACCATAACCTGACAACGTTCCTCGGCAAGTTACTTCTACTCTACTCCCAAATGTCGCCGTTCAAGTGCCGCGTGGTAGCCGTGCATGGCTTCCTGACTGATGACCAGTACCAGACACTGATGGACAGCACGCATTTCGTTGTCAACAGCTCGCATTGTGAGGGCCAGTGTCTGCCGCTGATGGAGTTCATGGGGCAGGGCATTCCGGCAATCGCGCCAAATCACACTGCGATGTTGGACTATATCGATGAAAGTAATGCACTGATCGTAAAGTCCGGCTTTTATCCAACCTTCTGGCCCATTGATGAACGACGAGCAATTCGCACGCTGTGCTACCGCATAGACTGGAATTCCCTGATGGAAGCGTATCGACAGAGTTTTGATATCGCCATGAACCAGCCGGAGAAATACAAGTCGCTGCGCAGAAACAGCATCCGGTCTATCGAAGAATCGGCCGGCCAGGAGGTGGTGTACCAGAAAATGAAGCACTATTTTGAAGCAACCGCCACACGGGCATCGGACTAGCATGTTGCCTGCCACCCAGCTCAAAAATATACTATGAAAAATTGCCTGGTCGTTTTGGGGATGCATCGCAGCGGCACCTCTGCCTTTACAGGCATTCTCGAAGGACTAGGGGTGAACCTTGGCTCGAGCCCACGGGAGACACAGGCAGATAACCCCAGACGCATTTTCGAGAACAAATTTGTCGTTAGTGCCAACGATTCCGCACTGGAAACTCTGGGCACCTCCTGGGACGACACATTCCCAATGCGTGATGACTGGCCGGACACGCTGGTGAACACCCAAGTAACCCAGATAATCCGGTCGTTTTTGCGCAATGAAATTAAGGAAGATGAGCTATTTGCCTTTCAGGATCCGAGGCTGTCCAAACTATTACCACTTTGGCTGCCACTCTTCCCGGAAGAGAATATCAAAATCCATTTTGTACTACTGGTTCGCAACCCCCTTGAAATTGCAGAATCTCTGAAGCGCACAAACGGTTTTTCGACAGAAAAGTCACTCATCCTGTGGATGCAGCATATGATTGAAGCTGAGCGCCGCACCAGAGGGCAGGCCAGAAGCTTTGTCTCGTTCGAGGCCTTACTGAAAAATCCGCACGCAGCTGTTAAGTCGGCATTCAGCGCAATCGGGCTCCCTGTCCCGCAGCTTTCCCAAGCCCGCTCAGATGCATTATCACAACTTTTCGACCGGAAACTGCAGAACCATCAGTTTTCAAATGCGGGCGTGGACGTGAAGTGCTCTACAGTAATTGCAGAATTTTATCGTGTGCTATGTTCCATTGCTGAGCGAGAAAAATCGTCCTCCGAGGATATTGAACGGCTCGATGAGTTGAGCCAGAGCTTCGTCCTGAGCCAGTCTCTTTTTTATAACAAAGACCTCGTCCACAAGACAACGCTCAAAGAACATAAGTCCGAACCAGATTGGTACCGCTTGGAACTCAACAATATCAAGCAACAGTTTGAGACTGACAAGGTTTACAGAGAGTACCGATATCTTGCAAACACCGAATTTTTGTACAAGGATCGCAGCGCTTTGCAGTCGGACGTCGAACGCCTTGAAACTCTTCAGTCTGAAATCGAATTAGTTGAAACATTGCTCGATCAAAGTGTATGGCATGCGCAGTGGCACCTCTACAAAAGGTACCGGACGTCGCGGAAAAAATCGCTCCCGCCAGGAAGTCTGCCGCACAGATTATTGCAGCGAGGCAAACAGATCCTCATTGGCGCTCTGGCAGTTAGCAAGAGAATGCTGGCAAAAATAGCGCCGACCAAAGCGAATGCTGAAGAAGCTGGATTATCAGCTGTTCCGCCCGATCTCGTTACCGGCAAGGCGCAAGAGACTCCGCCTGCCTTGAGGTCGCTTTCTTTCCCCACAGTATTAGAACCCGCTATCAGTATCGTCATCCCTGTTTCCAACAACTGGGAGCTCACGTACACATGCCTGCAATCGGTGCATGAGCATACTGTTGGCAGTTATGAAATTATCGTCTTCAACGACAACTCGACGGATGCAACACCCAATCCCCTCGCTTCTATAGCAGGCCTTCGTGTCATCACCAAGGACAGCAAAGAGGCCGCCGTCAATGCCTGCAAACAGGCTACAGAGGTCGCCACCGGGGATTACATACTGCTGCTCAATAACGACATAGAAGTTGGCCCTGGCTGGCTGGAGGCCCTGCTGGACCCTTTTAGGGACACCAGCACTGGAATCGTGGGTGCTAAATTCGTGTATCCCGACGGCATATTAGAGGCGTCGGGGGGTATTACCTGGCGGGATGGAACAGGTTGCAACTACGGGCATGGAGACGACCCTAACCTCCCTCAATATTGCTATAAAAAAGCGGTGGACTACTGCTCTGGTGCCTGCCTGATAGTGCCACGAAAATTATGGGAAGAAATCGGAGGCTTTGACCCGCGCTATGACCCGGCACACTACGATGATATAGACCTGTGCTTTACCGTGCGCTCAATGGGCTATAACGTCATCTATCAGCCTCGGGCTGTCGTCACTCACCATGGCGATACTTCGGCAGGAAAAGAACCGAGCTCCGGATACAAACGCTTGCAGGAAACCAACCGACATAAATTCCTGGCAAAGTGGCAAATAGAATTGGAACGGGACCATTATCCCGGTTTAGAACATTTAGCAACAGCCCGCGAGCGAACGGGTAACAAGCACATTCTGGTTATTGATAGCGACGTACCCACCTTCGATAGAGATTCAGGCTCAGTGCGTATGTTCAGCATGCTGCAGATTCTGCTGGATATGGGCTATAAAGTCTCATTTTGGCCAGACCAATTGTGCTACAAACAACGCTACACTGCAGCCCTACAGGATATTGGAGTCGAAACCTACTATGGCGACATAAATTTCGAAGAATTCATCATAGAACAAGGCCAAAACATCAATGCTGTGATTATGTCGAGACCCGCAACCGCGATCAAATATGTTCATCTGGTCAAACAGCATTCCCCCGCGCAGACTATTTTCGACACCGTGGATTTGCATTTTCTCCGAGAGCAGCGTCGCCTGGAACGGGAGGTTCAGCATTGGAAAAACATGGAGTTTTACCTCGCCGAAGAAACCGATAACACCCTCGTGGTGAGCCCAACCGAGAAGGCACTTTTATCCACAGAGACGTTTGCCAGTAAGGTTGCCGTTGTATCCAACATCCACACTTTGGAGGAGTGCGATAAAGGCTTTCATGAGCGCGAGGGTATTATGTTCATCGGGGGGTTTGGCCATCCCCCCAATGAAGAGGGCATCATCTGGTTTATCGACTATGTATTACCGCTCATAAGAAAGAGACTACCTGACGTGCATTTGACTGTTGTGGGTAGCGACCCGACGGACAGGCTGCTGACACTGGCAAACGACGCCATTACTGTCACCGGCTATGTGCAAGACGTGTCCTGTTACTTCAACGATAGCAGAGTCTTTGTTTGCCCCCTGCTCCATGGTGCTGGCGTAAAAGGCAAGATAGGACAGAGCCTCTCTTACGGCTTACCTGTTGTCACAACGATCATTGGCGCCGAGGGCATGGAACTACAGGATGGACACAACGCACTCATCACAGACAGCGAAAAGACCTTTGCCGATAAAGTCATCCAGTTGTATACCGATGATTTCCTGTGGCAAAAACTGTCAATAAATGGTCAGGAGGTCATCAAACATCACTTTAGTGCCGATAAGATTCGCGCTGCACTTCATGCAGTTTTGAAAGATACAGCAGGAGGCCAAGCACCACGCGCAGAGAGTCCCGCCGACTGATGCAACACAAACAATCAAGTAGATGTCTATCCTGAGTTTGACCGGTCGAGGTTGGCGGTAGCTCTGCGGAGTAAAACTGGTCGCGAGTTCTGTCGGTCAAACTACTGTGGGGAGCAGTATTTCGTCGAAAGGACCAAAGACTAAAAGAATGTTTGCTTGCCCTTACTTTCTGTCCATTATTTTGCGACCTGAACCGCAATTGACAGGTTTTATCGCTGAATATGTCCGATTTTCAACACCCTGCTATTGCTTTACCTTAGACTGCACAATAGTCTTTTGACTCTAGGAATGTGTCCAAAACCGCCTCTAAAATAATCTCTGGATGGATAACAACATGGCTGACAGTTCTGTTGCACAGCAGCGAAGCGACGACCGCTTTGCTCTGCTCGTCTTGGGGATGCATCGCAGTGGTACTTCCGCGGTCACCCGGGTAGTCAGCCTGTTGGGTGCGGATTTGCCAAAAAATCTCATGGAGCCGAGCCCAGGAGAAAACGAATCCGGATTCTGGGAGTCGTCCGACTTGTACTACCTGCAAGAGGAATTGCTGGCATCCGGAGGTTCCAGCTGGGATGACTGGCGCCCGTTCAATCCAAACTGGCTGGACTCCCCCGCAGCGAGGCCCATTACCAGTCGTATCGTTGAGCACCTGCAGAATGATTTCGCTGGATCGCATCTGTTCGTCGTCAAGGATCCGCGCACATGTCGCCTCATGCCTTTATGGCGCCAAATTCTCGATAATCTTGGAGTAGTCGCCCGCGTTCTGTTGCCAATTCGTAATCCACTGGAAGTTGCTGAGTCCCTCAGAAAGCGCAATGGTATTAGCTTGGAGAGAGCCTATATCATCTGGTTGCGCCATGTGCTGGATGCAGAATACCATTCGCGCGATATCCCACGATTGGTTTTCGGTTACGACGATTTGTTGCAGGACTGGAGAGCATTTGCTTCACAATCTTCTCAGGCATTGGGTATTTCCTGGCCAGCGTACTCTGCGCAGACCGCAGCGAAAATAGACGCATTTCTCAACGCTGGTCACAGACACCATGCCTTCGACGAGACCGAATTATTCACCCATCCGTCTGTCTCAGAATGGGTTAAGAAAACGTACAGTGCACTCAAGATGTTGGCGGAAGACCCTGAATCCAAAAAAGCTTTTCGCCTTCTCAATAAAATACGGACTGAATTTGACCAGGCTGGAAATACCTTTGGCGAAATTATGGCGTCGGAAGAGATTATTTCCCAGCAATTACAATCTCGACTTGTCAGTAGCGAAGATAGTTGCGAAAGACAACAGACGCAAATCAACGATGTAGAGGTTCGAGCAAACCAGCTGCAAGAAGAAAAACGCTCGCTAGAATCTCGCTGTGCCATTCTGCAGTCTGAACTGGAAGCCTCGCAAGCCGCTTTACGTGAAAAGTCCGCTGAATCCATTAGCCTGCAGCCCGAACTGGAGGTCTCGCTGGCCGCTTTGGGTGAAAAGTCCGCTGAATCCGTTTGCCTGCAATCTGAACTGGGGGCCTCCCAGGCCGCACTCCGTAACAAGTTGGCCGAATCCCTTGGCCTACAGACTGAACTGGAGGCCGCGCAGGCCGCTTTACGTGAAAAGTCCGCTGAATCCATTAGCCTGCTGCCTGAACTGGAGGCCGCGCAGGCCGCTTTACGTGAAAAGTCCGCTGCATCCATTAGCCTGCAGCCTGAACTGGAAGCCGCGCAGGCCGCTTTACGTGAAAAGTCCGCTAAATGTATTAACCTGCAGTTTGAACTGGAGGCCGCGCAGGCTTTTTTACGCGGAAAGTCCGCTGAATCCATTAGCCTGCAGTCTGCACTGGAGGCCTCACAGGCCGCTTTAGGCAAAAAGTCGGCCGAATCCATTAGCCTGCTGCCTGAACTGGAGGCCGCGCAGGCCGCTTTACGTGGAAAGTGCGTTGAATCCATTAACTTGCAGTCTGGACTGGACGCCTCGCAGGCTGCTTTGCAGGATAAGTCAGTAGAATCCAGCTGGCTGCAGTCTGAACTGGCGGACTCGCAGGCTGCTTTGCAGCATAAGTCCGCAGAATCTAACTGGCTGCAGTCTGAACTGGCGAGCTCGAAGCGCGCTCTAGCTAACTCGAAAGACCTTCAAGGAAAACAGCGTAATTTGCTGGTTTCTCATTTTGAGAATGAAAAGCCTCCGCAGAGGCTTCGCACCGAACAACGAAGCCATTTGCTAAACCGCCTGAACGGAATCCAAATAAGTAGTACATGGCGCCTGGCGGAGTCTATGTACAATCTTGAAGTGCGCAAACCCTGGTTGGTAAGACCATTGGCGGCGGCTTCAGTTGCACTGGGAACACTAACAGTCTTGCACCCGATCAAATACTGGCGCCTGCACTGGGATGCCAGAGCCATCCAAAATTCCGGATTGTTTGACTGGGACTGGTATATTGAAGGCAATTCGGACGTCGTTGCGGCTGGCGTCGATCCGCTGAAACATTGGCTCAAGACGGGTTGGAAAGAAGGTCGCAAGCCCAACCCGTATTTTGATACCTTGTGGTACACACAGCAGTACCTGTCCAATTCGAGCGATGCTTCTAATCCATTGATCCACTATATCCGTGGATACGCAAGCGAGGATCTGGAGCCAACTCCTGACTTCAATACGAAGACGTATCTACTGCAACATCCAGAAATCGAAAAAGATGGCATCATCCCGCTGGCGCACTTTTTATCAAACCACGTTGCAGCAGAACACGGCGAACATCTAATCGACACTGTCGCCGACTCCCTCCTGTGGGAAAAAATTCTCGCTGATGAACAAGCGTTTGAAGAGACGGCGACTTCCGACCATCAACTTGCCCCTGATAATGGCGAGCAGGCTCTAGAGGAAGGTAGCTACGCTGGCAAACAGGCGTACAGCAAGACAAGTGATTTGCATGAAAAATTTAAGCAAGCTATTCGGGTTTCTCAGCTGCCCGGTCCACTTTACGAGGAAGAACAACCCCATCCCAACCCGGACCCAATGGTTAAAGCTATCGCTTTCTACTTACCCCAGTTCCACCCGATTCCGGAAAATGACAAGAATTGGGGCAAAGGATTCACAGAGTGGAACAATACGACCCGCACGCTTCCCCGTTTCCATGGACATTACCAACCCAGGATGCCGGCAGAACTCGGCTACTACGACTTAAGAAATCCCGAGACACACCGCAGACAGATCGAGCTTGCAAAAGCGAATGGTATTGCGGGGTTCTGCTATCACCACTATTGGTTTAAGGGCAAGAAAGTCTTGCGGATGCCCATCGACAGACATTTAGCAGACCCGACTCTTGACCTCGGTTTTTGCATCAACTGGGCAAATGAGCCCTGGACGGCCCAATGGGACGGCTATCATGAGAGCGGCGTACTAGTGGAACAGAGTCATTCCCCCGAGGATGATCTGGCATTCATCAAGGATATCGAACCGTTCCTTCGTGATCCGCGCTATATCCGCGTAGGGGGAAAACCATTACTTTCTATCTATCGCCCTACGCTCTTTCCAAATATGCGCGAGACAATAGAGCGCTGGCAGAATTACTGTATCGAACAAGGCATTGGAGAGCTTTACATTGTGATGGTGCAGTCGTTCTTGATCAACGACCCAAACCATTACGGGTTTGACGGGGCAATTGAGTTTCCTCCACACAATGCAGCGCGCGAGCCCTTTGCACCTCTGAACTTTTTCCCCAACGTGACTGAACCCGGTGTATGGGACTACAAAGCCATGGCCGAATTCAGTCGCAACAGGCCCTCCGAGGAGTTTCCATGGTTCAGGGGCGTGACACTGGGATGGGATAACTCTGCCCGAAAATCAGAGGGCTGGGTCTTTCAGGGCTGTGACCCGCAGAGTTATGGCGAATGGTTACAAGGCCAATGCGACAACGCCATGGAAGAACTTCCACCGGGCCAAAGATTCGTCTTCATCAACGCCTGGAACGAATGGGCAGAGGGTACCTATCTTGAACCTGACGCACACTTCGGTTATGCCTTCCTCAACCGAACAGGCGAGATTTTACAACAGTACAGAACAACAGGAACGCCAAACGAAGCCCTGCTCAATTACATAGAAGCCAGGCACGATGCAAGCAGTGCGCAGTGGCTTACCGAGCACTTCATCCAGTTTGGTTTACCCGTAACCTCTCAAGAGGTCGATCTGGTCGAGCCCACTGATGACCAGGTGGAAGCATGGCTTGAGGCGTTAGTTGAAACAGCCGACAGGAATGGAGATAGACTGTGTGACTCTGATCCAGATGTGACGATCCTGATTCCTGTTTACAACCAGATAAGGTACACCATCAGTTGCCTGATAAGTCTGCTTTCGCATCCTTCAAAATACACCATGGAATTAATTGTCGGAGATGATTGCTCTACTGATTTGACGGAAAAGCTGAAAAAATTATCGATACCCGGCCTGCGTTATATCCGCCATCCAAACAATCTGGGATTTTTGAAGAACTGCAATACCATTGCAGCGCGCGCCAGTGGCCGTTACCTCGTGATGCTTAACAACGATACCGTAACACTACCTGAGTGGCTCGATACACTTATCGACACTCTTGAGGGGGACGACGATGTGGGCCTGGTCGGCTCGAAGCTGGTCTATCCCGATGGCAGACTGCAGGAAGCCGGCGGCATTATGTGGGAGGACGCCAGCGGCTTGAATTGGGGCAATCTCGAAGACCCACTCGACCCTGAATACAATTACCGGCGAGAAGTCGATTATTGTTCCGGCGCATCGATAGCGCTGTCTAATGACCTGTGGCGCGAACTCCAAGGCTTCGATGGCAGCCGCTATCAAAACGCCTACTACGAGGACACCGATATTGCGTTTCGCGTTCGAGAAGACAAGAAGTTGAAAGTTATATACCAGCCTCTCTCCCATCTATTGCATTTCGAAGGTGTCAGCTCCGGACGGTCGCTGGACGCCGGTATCAAACAGTATCAAAAGACTAACCAGCCAATTTTTGTCGAACGCTGGCGCGAAGTGCTGGCCAGGCATGGGTCGGCATTGCAACATCCCGACAACTTTCTTTGCCGCACCCGAACGAAAAGCCTACTGCTAATAGATTGGATTACTCCAATGCCTGACCAGGACTCGGGCTCGGCAGACACCTTCAATTACCTAAAGATCTTCGTAGCAATGGGGTTCAACGTCACACTGTTACCTGAAAAGAACAGCGCGACTGACCGCTACGTACGAGATTTGCAGGAGATTGGGGTCCGTGTACTACACGAACCCTATGTCACTGACTTCGAGTCCACATTGAGGCTAGAAGTGCCCAAAGCGGATGTAATCTTTATTTATCGCGGATCAGCGCATCGTCATGTGCCCTTGGTGCGCGAGCTGGCGCCTGAGACCCCCATCGTATTTGATACCGTTGATCTACATTTTCTCCGCGAGGAGCGTGAAGCGGAAGTTATCGGCACCGAGGAAGCGAAACACGCAGCCCTCGAAACCAAAGAAAAAGAACTTCAAGCGATGAAATTATCTGATGTCACTATTGTGCTCAGTGAGTACGAAGAGCAATTGCTTAGCGAGCTTGTACCGGATGTGAACGTCTCTAGAATTCCAATAGTGCGGGAGATTCCAGGCCGCTCTTCAGAATCATTTGAAGAACGCAGAGACGTGATATTCATAGGCGGATTTCTGCACAAGCCGAATGTCAACGCCGTGCAGTATTTTGTCAGGGAAGTCTGGCCATTAGTGCGGCTTCAATCGTTTGAACGTCCATGTAGATTTGTTATTGTGGGAAGTAACATTCCGCCTGAAATTTCGCAGCTCGCAGATACCGATATAGTAATAAAGGGATTTGTGGCGGACCTCAATGACGTGTTTGACAGTGCGTTGATCTCAGTATCCCCGCTTCAGTACGGCGCTGGGCTCAAGGGGAAAGTGGTGAGTAGTTTAAGTTATGGCGTACCTGTTGTGTGCACCACTATTAGTGCAGAAGGCTCCGGACTTGAGCATGGCAATAACGTAATGATTGCGGACAAACCGGCAGACATGTGCCAGTATATCACCGAGCTGCACAGGGACCCGGAATTGTGGCGTCACCTTTCCGACAATGGCCTGGACTTTTGCACGCACAACTTTTCGTTGCAAGCTGTAAGTGTAAAATTGGCGGCACTACTTGGTCGGCTTAATATTTCCTAATGGGAGAAACCTTGTCTGCACAAAGAACGGGGCCTGTTCAGTTTGAATAATCCGAAAATCGCTTTAGAGGTTTATAGCAACGGAACGATCCGGTGCTCAAATTCGACTACAGTCAGCTGCATATGCATCAACGGGTTGCCCAAGGACGGCACAAGTGGAATATCGTCTGTAGCGTCTGTCATGTTTTAGTGGTCATCCGACCGGAATTCGTTCTCTTGCGCGGCTGCATAAGCTGTTGATTTTCGCCTCCCTCGGCTGAAATAATTTTAGTCAGAAGCACTAAATTTGTGGATTTTCGTCTGGCCAATCAGCAATGATTTCCAAAATCTCCATAAACTCCGACTCTTCCATAATATATTCACTGGCCGTTTTGATTAATCCATAATCGAATATTTCGTTTTTCAAAAAAAA
>JBDNIE010000389.1:0-12218 GCA_041688425.1 Halioglobus sp.
ACGGTAAACGCGGCTACATTCGGGTCATGCCTGGCGAACACTCTCTGGATCATTACAAAATTAATGATCAGGTGCAGATCAGTATTCCTGAGGAAGTAATTTTGCGTGGTTCATTCATCGCTTATGGCCTGCCGATGTTGTCCATGCTTGCAGGCGCATTGTCTGCTGTTAGCTGGCTGCAAGGTAACGAAGACCTCTTGGCTGTAGCCGGCGCGGCAGTCGGATTGACGGTCGGTTATGGTTTGGTCCGCTGGCATGGCCGTTATCATCGTCGCGACCCTGACTTCCAACCGGTACTGTTGGGCGTTGTCCCTCCTGCAGCAGACCCTGTGACGTTCGTTCAAACCACATCTTAAAACTACCTACTTCATTGGATTGACTTTATGAACACGAGAATGCGATTGTTCGGCTTTGCTTTTATGATGATTGCTTTGTTCAGCGCTCGCTCGGCGATCGCGGCTCAATTGCCTGATTTTCAAAAGATCGTGCGGGAGAAGTCTCCTGCCGTCGTCAAAATAATCGTTGAACAGAATGCAAATACAACGGGTCCGCAACAGCCGGGCGCAGAGGAGATTCCCGAAGAATTGAGGCGCTTCTTTGAGTTAAGAGGCGCTCCCCCATCGCAGCCAGAGCGTATGGGTCTTGGGTCTGGATTTATTATCTCGGAAGATGGTTATGTGCTGACTAATAACCATGTGGTGGAGGGCGCTGATAGCGTGTTGGTGCGCATGAGCGACCGTCGTGAGTTCGATGCCGAGATCATCGGTACTGACCCGCGGTCTGATCTGGCACTACTGCGCATCGACGCCTCCGATATGCCCACACTCAAGTTTGCGACCGATGATGACTTGGAGGTTGGAGAGTGGGTGTTGGCTATTGGCTCGCCTTTTGGCCTTGATTACTCGGTCTCCGCGGGCATTGTCAGCGCTAAGGGTCGCAGCCTGCCGACAGAGAAAAATGAAAACTACGTTCCCTTTATTCAAACAGACGTGGCCATCAATCCGGGGAACTCGGGCGGCCCGCTGTTTAATCTCGACGGTGAGGTTGTGGGCGTTAACTCCCAGATATTTACCCGTAGCGGGGGATCGATTGGTCTCTCGTTTGCGATTCCTGCAGCGGTGGCGCGCAATGTCGTAGCACAGCTGCAAGAAAAAGGTCGTGTTACGCGCGGATGGCTGGGAGTCACAATACAGGACGTCGATAAAAATCTGGCCGAATCTTTTGGTCTTAAACTCCCGCGCGGTGCACTGGTAGCTGAGGTCTCCAAAGATAGTCCCGCGGCTGCAGGAGGAATAGAGAGCGGCGACATTATCGTCAGGTTCGATGGTAAGGATATTCCCACCTCTGCCGACCTTCCTCATGTGGTGGGGCTGGTCGCGCCGGATTCCACGGTCAACGTGGATATCTTTCGTGGTAAAAAACAAAAGACGCTGGAAGTAAAGGTGGGTGGACTTGACGCAAATGAGAGCTACACCCTCTCTGCGGGTAAGTCAGATGGCAGCAGAGGGGGACGTTTGGGAATGGATGTAGAATCCCTGCCCGCTGAAAATCTTGAACGTTATGGCATCAATGGCGGCGTAATAGTGCGTGATGTTCGACCCGGTTCGGTGGCAGCAAATGCCGGGATCAGGACGGGTGATGTCATTACTCTCATTGATACTACGCCGATAAACGCCACTGACGTATTTGAACAGGCAGTTGATGCCTTGAAAAGTGGTAGTTCAGTGCCGTTGCGCCTGATTCGCGACGGCTCCCCCTTGTTCATCGGCTTGAAGGCGCCGGAATAGGCAGTCTCCTGCCTTGTTCGACGCCTGTTCGAACGATAGTTTTCATTAATAGTGCGTGCGATAGTGCTAGTACATACTGCATGGCGGTCGTAACTCCATTGGGTTACAATCGCGCGTTTTTTGAACCCTAGGGGGCGGGCTTGGTGTTCGGCCCACTCCAGCCCAGCTTCCGTCGATGAGCCAAATACACAGTGAGTGACCTCAGACACATCCGCAATTTTTCCATCATCGCGCATATCGACCACGGTAAATCGACGCTCGCAGATCGTTTCATCCAGCATTGTGGGGGCTTGAGTGCGCGCGAGATGGATACGCAAGTGCTGGATTCCATGGATATCGAGCGCGAGCGTGGCATTACTATCAAAGCGCAGAGTGTCACTCTGGACTACCATGCGCGCGATGGGCAGACCTACCAACTTAACTTCATCGATACGCCCGGGCATGTTGATTTTTCTTATGAGGTGTCTCGATCACTTGCGGCCTGTGAGGGGGCACTGCTGGTTGTCGATGCAGGGCAGGGCGTAGAGGCCCAATCTGTCGCTAACTGCTATACCGCTATAGAGCAGGGGCTAGAGGTGCTGCCGATCCTGAACAAGATGGATTTGCCGCAGGCTGATCCCGATCGGGTCAGGCGCGAGATCGAAGAGATCATCGGCATCAATGCCGCCGACGCTTGCCTGGTTAGCGCAAAATCCGGATTGGGCATTGAGGAGGCGCTCGAGTATCTGGTCGAACATGTCCCGCCGCCAGAGGGCAGCAGAGAGGCGCCGCTGCAGGCACTGATTATCGACTCATGGTTCGATAATTACCTGGGCGTCGTCTCGTTGGTGCGGGTGAAACAGGGCGTGCTGCGCAAGCGTGATAAAATCGTTGCTAAATCAGTGGGCAAGACGCAGCAGGTAGACAGTCTAGGGATATTTACCCCGAAGCGGTTTGAGTTGGATGTTTTGCAAGCCGGAGAGGTAGGGTTTGTCGTGGCAGGTATCAAGGACATCCACGGTGCACCGGTGGGTGACACCCTGATACACGCCAAGGACTTAACGGTCGCTGCTCTTCCGGGGTTCAAGCGCGTCAAGCCGCAGGTATACGCGGGGATTTTCACGATTTCATCGGACGATTATGAGGATTTTCGGGACGCGCTGGCCAAACTGACGCTTAACGATGCCTCTCTTCAGTATGAGCCTGAGACCTCTGATGCTCTCGGATTTGGATTTCGATGTGGCTTTCTCGGTATGCTGCACATGGAAATCATTCAAGAGCGCCTTGAGCGTGAGTATGACCTGGATCTGATTACTACCGCACCCACGGTCATTTATGAGATCGTAAAGAAGAGTGGCGAGACGGTTCAGGTAGACAACCCTTCGGCGCTGCCGGAGGTGGGAGATATCGAGGAGATGCGCGAACCCATCGCGCGGTGCAATATCCTGGTGCCGCAGGAACATCTCGGAGCGGTCATTACGCTCTGCGTTGAGAAGCGCGGAGTCCAGCATGATATGCAGTTTTTGGGTGCCCAGGTATCCGTGGTGTATGACATACCCATGGCTGAGGTAGTGCTGGACTTTTTTGACCGTTTGAAATCTGTCAGTCGCGGCTATGCGTCATTGGACTACAGTTTTGAGCGCTTTCAGGCGGCGAGCCTGTCGCGGCTGGATGTGTTGATCAATGGTGAACGCGTTGATGCGCTCGCCATCATTGTACACCGCGATCAGGTGCAGTATCGAGGCAGGGTGCTGACGGAGAAAATGAAAGAGCTGATTCCACGACAGATGTTTGATGTCGCGATCCAATCGGCCGTCGGCGGCAAAATTGTGGCCCGGCAAACAGTGAAGGCATTGCGTAAGAATGTCACCGCCAAGTGCTATGGCGGTGATGTGAGCCGAAAGCGTAAACTGCTCGATAAACAGAAGGCGGGTAAGAAGCGGATGAAGCAGGTGGGACGGGTAGAAATCCCACAGTCTGCGTTCTTGGCGGTACTTAAGGTAGATTGATAATAAGTGAGTGAGATGACTGTGGATTTCCCTTTGATTCTGTTGGTTCTGGTGGGCATAAGTGGCTTTTTGTGGCTGCTCGATTTCTTATTTTTGGCCCCTGGGAGAAAGCGCAAGGTCGAGGCGTTACAGAGCCAGTTTTCCGAGTGGGAGATTGCAGAGAGCAGCGATGCCAGGAAATATCAGGCCCAGATAGCGCAGAATGCGCGCGCGCCTGTTGTGGTCGAGTATGCGAAGTCATTCTTTCCCGTTTTATTCATCGTATTTGTCCTGCGCTCCTTTCTGGTGGAGCCTTTTCAGATCCCATCGTCGTCCATGGTTCCGACACTATTGATTGGCGATTACATACTGGTCAACAAGTTTACCTACGGCATCAGGTTGCCTGTCATCAGAACGAAAGTGATAGACGTTAATGAACCCGAACGCGGTGATGTCATGGTGTTTTTTCCACCGCATATGAATGACACCTATTTCATTAAGCGGGTGATCGGTTTGCCCGGCGATACAGTGAGTTATCGCGATAAAGAAATTTATGTGAACGGGGAAAGACTGCAGCGGGATCCGTCTGAGGATGCAGGATTGGATGCGCGGTATCGGATAGATGCGGAGTTTATGGGTGGCAAAGAACATCTTATGCAGATCGACAAATTGCGACCAGCTGCCGACTTTAGCGAGGTCGTAGACCCCGGGCACTATTTTATGATGGGAGACAACCGCGATAATAGCGCCGACAGCAGGTTATGGGGTCAAGTCCCTGAAAAAGATATAGTGGGTAAGGCATTTGCAATATGGATGCACTGGGATAGCTTTTTCAGTGTTCCAAGTTTTGCCAGAGTTGGAACGATACAATAATTCGCAGTTTATCAGGAGGGGAGTCTTATGAACGAGCGGCGCCGCCAATCCGGTATGTCCATGCTGGGTATGCTCTGTATCTTGCTCATGCTGGGCTTTTTTGCGATGTCCATCATCCGGATGGCACCCTCCTATATTGAATATCTGAGCGTGAGGGATATTGTTGTTCGAATCGCGATGGACCCGGATACGAAAGACGAAACTGCTTCAGATATCAGGCGGACTATTTCCAATATATTCAACACCAATCAGATTTACTTGCTTGATCCTAATGATGTAGAAGTTTTTAGTAAAAGCGGTAAGACTTATATCGATGCCAACTACGAAGTCAGGTTGCCTGTAATGTGGCGCATAGACTCCGTTTTGAAATTTGATGACCTGCTTTACGAAGTCGGCAACCCCAATCCGCTGCCGCCGCTGCCAGTAGCTAAAAAGTAATAGCCCATGGCAGACACTGCGCGCCTGCAGAAAACTATTGGCTACCCGTTCAGCAGTCAGGCCCTACTGAATCTGGCACTGACACATCGCAGCGCCGGCAGCCAAAACAATGAACGTCTGGAGTTTTTGGGTGACTCCATCATCAACCATGTTATAGCAGAAGCCCTATACCAGCGATTTCCTGCGGCTCGAGAGGGAGAGATGAGTAGAATGCGCGCTGTCCTGGTGAAGGGTGAAACGCTTGCCGAGTTGGCCAGAGAGCTGGATGTAGGCGCTTACGTGCTACTGGGAGCGGGGGAGCGCAAAAGTGCGGGTCATCGGCGGGAATCGATACTCGCAGATACACTTGAAGCGGTGGCCGGTGCGATTTTACTTGATAGCGATGTCGAACAGTGTCGACGAGCTGTACTTGCCTGGTTCGAGCCCCGGTTGCGAGCACTCTCCCTAGTGCCTGCTGAGAAGGACGCTAAAACGCAGTTGCAGGAATTTCTTCAGGGTCGCAACTATCCGTTGCCTGAGTATGAGTTACTCGATGTCAATGGCGAAGACCATGCACAGAATTTTCGTGTGGCCTGCCGATTGACCAAGCCGCAGTTGGTGGCACAAGGCAAAGGCTCCAGCCGTCGCAAGGCTGAGCAGAGCGCAGCGCGCGCAGCGCTTCAGGAACTCTCTAATCATGGCAAGTGACGCGGTGCGCCGGTGTGGCTATGTGGCGATTGTCGGTCGCCCCAATGTCGGTAAATCAACGCTGCTGAATCATATTATGGGGCAGAAAATTAGTATTACCTCACGCAAGCCGCAAACGACGCGACATCAGGTTTTGGGTATTAAGACTGAGGATAACCACCAGATTATCTTCGTCGATACGCCCGGATTGCACATCAATGCTGGGAAAGCGATCAACCGATTCATGAACAGGGAAGCCAGTGCGGCTATTCGCGATGTCGACCTGATCGTTTTCGTGGTGGATCGCACTGCGTGGACAGAGGAGGATGCGATTGTGCTGGAGCAAATCCAGCAGTCTGGTGTGCCGACTATGCTGGTCGTTAATAAGGTTGATTTGCTGGCAGACAAAGCAGAGCTGCTTCCGCACTTGCAAAAGCTGTCTGAGAAGGCCGATTTTGCGGCCATACTGCCCGTATCAGCTTTGCGTCAGCACAACGTGCAGGCGCTTGAAGAACAAATTCTAAAACTGCTTCCCGAATCCGACTATTTTTTCCCTGAAGACCAGATCACTGATCGCAGCCAGCGTTTTCTCGCGGCAGAAATCGTGCGAGAGAAAATTATGCGTCAGTTGGGGGACGAAATTCCCTACGCTATTACGGTGCAAATCGAGGAGTTCGCTCAGGAAAACGCCGTGCTCCATATTTCAGCGGTGATTTTTGTCGAGCGCTCAGGTCAGAAGAAAATCCTGATAGGGGAGAAGGGTTCGCGCTTGCGTTCGATAGGCAGCGATGCGCGGCGCGACATGGAGCTGCTTTTCGACAGCAAGGTGATGCTGCGCCTTTGGGTGAAGGTGAAATCGGGATGGTCCGACGATGAGCGAGCTCTGCGCAGTCTCGGATATGACGATCGCAAGGGTTAGCCCGGCAGACAATGCGCATCAATCTGCAACCCGCCTATGTGATACACAGTCGTCCCTATCGCGACAGTAGTGCACTGCTTGATGTTTTCACCGCTGAATATGGCCGCATCGGCCTAGTGGCCAGAGGTGCGCGTCGGCAGTCTCGCAGGGGCACTGGAGCCGCGTTATTGCAGCCGTTTATTCCGCTGCTGTTGTCTTTTTCTGGCCGCACTGAGTTGAAGACCCTGGTTGCGACAGAGCCCGCACAGGGCCGTTTCGTGTTGCACAAAGAGCGCGTGTTCAGCGGTATGTATATGAACGAGTTGTTGGTTCGGCTGCTGCACCAGAACGACGCGCATCCTGCGCTGTTCGCCGCCTATGATCAGGCCTTAAAGGCCCTCGCGAACTCCGAGAGTGTCGATGCAGTGTTGCGACGGTTCGAGTATCAGTTGCTGGATGAGTTGGGTTACCGCTTTGACTTTTCTACGGATGGCGCGAGTGGCCTCCCTGTGCAATCGACACATCGCTACCGCTACGAGCGCGGAGTAGGGCTCGTAGACAGCCGCGGAGACTCTGGAAGTGAACGCGCTATTTATTCCGGGTCGGAACTATTGGCGATGGCAGCGGGAGAGTTCGATGGCTCAACCAGGGCTGCGGCCAAGCGACTGCTGCGCGAAGCGCTTGCAGAGCACCTCGGGGATATGCCGCTGCGCAGCCGTGAGCTTTTTCGTGTCGCCGCACTGCCTCCGGAACGAGATCGCCTACAGCCTGCAGGTGACAGTCTCCTTTCGGGAGATTCCAATTGATAGCGATAGGCACCGATATTCTCCAGATAGAGCGCATTGAAGAAGTGCTTTCCCGTCTTGGCGCGCGGTTTGTGCAGCGTATTCTCACTGAGCAGGAGCAGCAGGAGTATTATGCCAGTAAGCAACCCGCGCGCTTATTGGCCAAGCGCTTTGCTGCCAAGGAAGCCGTGGCCAAAGCTTTGGGTACGGGGATAGGCCGTGGCGTCAGTTGGCAGGACATCCAGATCGAACACGACACCAATGGCGCACCTACTGTAACGTTATCGGGCGGTGCGCAGCGCGTTGCGCTGGAGCGGGGTGGTTCGCGCATGGAAGTGAGCCTTGCCGATGAAATGGACTACGTGGTGGCCTTTGCAGTGTTAGCTAAATGAACACTACAATAGTAGGCTCAACAAATACAACGTGGCATCGTCAGTTGTAAGTTCTATATAATCCATGTGTTGTGGCACTTAACTTAGCCCGAAAGTGGCCCATAGATGTTGAATTGAAGGCCTTAGGATTGGTGCTGGGCGAGGCAGGAGGCCCGGGGGCGGCCATCCATGGCCTCAGACGGCTCCTTCACTCTCTACTCGGTTTGACGCTTGTGTGCGTTCCTTGAGTAAAAGTAAGTACCGTTTTAATGTGACCCCGGTTTTCGAAAGAGTCTCTATGCCAGAATATCCGACAATTGAAGCCTGTATTGGCAACACGCCTCTGGTGCGCCTGCAACGTCTGCCGGGCAATACCAGCAATGTGCTTTTGGGTAAGCTCGAAGGGAATAATCCTGCCGGTTCCGTCAAGGATCGCCCGGCACTGAGCATGATCGCGCAGGCGCAAGCCCGCGGTGAGATCAAGCCCGGAGATACCTTGATAGAGGCGACCAGTGGCAACACCGGTATTGCCCTCGCTATGGCCGCTGCCGTGCGTGGTTATGATCTGGTTCTTATTATGCCGTCGCATATTAGTCAGGAGCGCAAGCAGGCGATGTCCGCCTATGGCGCAAGGTTGATCGAGGTATCGAAAGAGGAGGGCATGGAGGGTGCCCGTGATCTGGCGTTGCAGATGCAAGCAGAAGGACAAGGCAAAGTGCTGGATCAGTTTGGCAACCCGGACAATCCTCGCGCTCACCTGCTCGGTACTGGCCCCGAGATATGGGAGCAAACAGCCGGCACAATCACGCATTTCATCAGTTCCATGGGCACCACTGGCACCATTATGGGCTGTTCTATGTATCTCAAGCAGCAGAACCCTGAGGTTCAGGTGATAGGGTTGCAGCCGATCGAGGGTTCCAGTATTCCGGGTATCAGGCGCTGGCCAGAGGCGTATTTGCCAAAAATATTTGAGGCCCCTAGAGTAGACAGGGTGATGGATATTTCGCAGGAGGAATCAGAGCAGACGATGCGTGCGCTGGCATCGCGCGAGGGCATCTTCTGTGGTGTGTCTGCAGGCGCCGCGATAGCAGCGGCACTGCGCTTGTCCAAAGAGTTGGAAAACGCCGTCATCGTGTCAATTATCTGCGACCGCGGGGACCGCTATCTCTCTACTGGCGTTTTCGGCGGCGACTGAGGGGCGCAGCTGCAATGGTTCAGGTACGTCATCAAACAGTCATAGATGCTCAGGGCGCAATCGATCTCGATCGGTGGCTGACGCAGTTGCCGCTGACGCTGGAGGAGAAAGACCGTTTCCGCTTGTTGCAAGCGTGTGATCTGGTGCAACAGGCGCAACGGCAACCCGCTCAGGATACGGGCGACTGGGCGCGCGACTCCCATTGTCTGGTCGCTGGCCTCGATATCACAATCATCCTGGCTGACTTACATGTCGATCTGGATTGTCTGCTGGCGGGCTTGCTTTACCGCGCGGTGCGCGAAGGGAGGCTGGATGCCGAAGACGCGCGCAAGCAATTTGGCGATGCCGTCGGCGATCTGATCGAAGGGGTGTTGCGCATGGCCGCAATCAGTGATCTGCCGCTGCAGACGGAGACGCCGGTACTCGGCCAGGCGCACCGCCAAAAGGACAATATCCGCAAAATGCTGATTGCGCTCGTCGATGACGTGCGCGTTGCCCTGATAAAGCTGGCTGAGCGCACCTGCGCCATTCGTTCTGTGAAGGAAGATGAGGAGCGTCGGCGACCGATAGGGCAGGAGGTTTTCGAAGTGTATGCGCCGCTGGCACATAGGCTGGGCATTGGGCAGCTAAAGTGGGAGCTTGAAGATCTGTCCTTTCGTTACACCTATGCTGAATCCTACCGCAAAATTGCTAAATTGCTGGACGGCAAGCGCCTTGAGCGTGATCGTTTCATGGCCAAAGTCACTGCACAGATTACTCAAATTTTGCAAGATGCCGGTCTTGAATTTACCATAGCGGGTCGAGCCAAGCATATTTACAGCATTTGGCGAAAAATGCAGCGTAAGGGCATAGGCTTCTCGCAGGTATACGATATCCGCGCGGTACGCATACTGGTTCCCGAGATCAAGGACTGCTATGCCACGCTGGGTCTGGTGCACAGTCTATGGCGTAACATACCCAACGAATTTGACGACTACATCGCGAACCCCAAGGAGAACGGCTATCGCTCGCTCCACACGGCTGTGATGGGTCCTGAGGGTAAGGCACTCGAAGTGCAGATTCGCACACAGAATATGGACGATGAGGCCGAGTTGGGCGTCTGTGCGCATTGGCGCTACAAAGGCTCAGATGCAGACAGCGGTCTGGCTAGTACTTATGAAGAGAAAATAGCGTGGTTGCGCCAGGTGCTGGATTGGCATGAGGAGACGGGCGATGCTGAGGGTGTAGCGGAGCAGTTCAGCTTCAGTGTGGCACAGGATCGCGTCTATACCTTTACGCCCGAGGGAGATGTGGTCAACTTGACTTATGGGGCAACTCCCCTGGATTTCGCCTATCACGTTCATACCGAAATTGGGCACCGCTGCCGCGGCGCCAAGGTCAATGGCTCTATTGTCCCTCTGACGTACCAGTTACAGACCGGCGAGCGTGTTGAAATTCTCACGAGTAGCGAAGCGCACCCGCGGCGAGACTGGCTGCAGCCGGGTCTGGGCTATTTAAAAACCTCTCGCGCCAGAGGCAAAGTCCAATATTGGTTTAAATCCCGGACGCGGGAAGACAATATCGATACCGGGCGCCACTTGCTGGATAAGGAGTTCAAACGTCTGGCACTTACCAGCGTTGATTACCAGCGTGTCGCCAAAAAAGTACAGTTTGGTACGGTCGAGGATATGTTTGCAGCGGTCGGCTCAGGAGATTTAGCCTCTGCTGCAGTAATAAATGCAGCCCAAAGTTTGGTGGAAGGCGCGCCTGAGCGCCACTTGCGGCTCAATACTACGATAGTTAATGGTCACCACTCTCTGGTCGCAGTGCGTGGTGTCGGTAATTTTCGCACACATATGGCCGGCTGTTGCAAACCGGTACCTGGAGACGCGATCATTGGCTATGTGACTAAAGCCCGAGGCGTGAGTGTCCACCGTTCGGACTGTTCGCGTCTAATGAAGCTACATGAAGGCGCGGCCGGTAGGGTCGTGGAGGTCGAATGGGGCGAAAATTCGCAAGACAATTATGAAGTGGATGTTGTCATAGAAGCCTACGATCGACAGGGGTTATTACGTGACATTACCGGGCTTTTCGCCAACGCGCGGATCAATGTTCTTGCCATCAACACCCAAACCAACAAGAACACCAATACGGCCATCATGCAGTTGCGGGTAGAAGTGCCTGACATTGGCTCACTGTCCAAATTATTGGAGCGTATCGATAGGCTCAAAAATATCGTGTCTGCTGTCAGGCTATCAGATTAATGAGTGCGCGATGAATTCTGTCGATTACTCTCTGGCCGATTTACTGCGTGTTATGCAGCGGCTTCGTGACCCGCAGCTGGGCTGTCCGTGGGATTTGGATCAAAACTTCAGCAGCATTGTTCCATCTACTCTGGAAGAATGCTATGAACTCGCGCAGGCTATAGAAAACGAAGACTATCAGCATGTCGCGGAAGAATTGGGTGATGTACTGTTCCAAGTCATTTTTTACGCACAATTGGGCACGGAGCAGGATCTGTTTTCTTTCGATAGCGTCGTCAGCGGGCTAGTGACTAAATTGATCCGCCGTCACCCGCATGTATTTGCCGATGGAGAAATAGAAGGCCTTGTTGCCGGTCGCAGCTCGGTCGATGATGTCCGCCAGACATGGGAGCTGATCAAACAGCAGGAGCGTCGCGAGCGCAATGAGGCTGGGGTGTTGGCAGATGTGCCTTTGGCTTTGCCTGCGCTATCGCGTGCGCAGAAGGTGCAGCGACGTGCAGCTCAGGTCAATTTCGATTGGGCCAGTACGCCCGCTGTAATGGATAAGTTACAGGAAGAGTTAGGCGAGGTGCGTACTGCAATGTCCGAGGAGGATACCCAGGCCATTCAAGAGGAGGTGGGTGATGTACTGTTCACTTGTGTCAATCTTGCGCGCCATCTCGGATTTGATGCCGAAGAAAGCCTGCGTCAGGCAACCGCAAAGTTTGAGCACCGATTTGCGGCGATGGAGGCCTCGGCGGCCGCTAATGGCCTCGACTTGTCTAGTCTCAGCGAGGTGAAGTTTGATCAGCTTTGGGCTCAGGCCAAAGCACAACAACGAGAGAAATGACGGGACTTGTAACCTTATCGCCCGCTGTGTATCGTTATCGCGCTTCCGATGCCCCCATTCGTACGACAGTGATACAGCCTGTCTGTCCCAAACCATAGTTGAGCTATCCCGAACCATAGTTGAGCTAACCCAAACCCTAATTGAGCTATCCCAAACCAAAGTTGAG
>JBDNIE010000390.1:0-3073 GCA_041688425.1 Halioglobus sp.
CCACGCGACAATTATAGAGCTGGAGGGAGATAGCTATAGAAAACGGCAGCAATTACTGCAAATAAAAGCTAAGAAAAGCGACGACACCTAACCGGCCATCATAATTGTCGCGGACCGGACAAGATAGTTGACGTCGAACAATCAGGTTTCTTTCGAACATGGTAGCTCATCATATCCGGGCCGTATCAATTAGCCTGATAGGCTGTTGGTGCGTTACTTTTATCTGCCGCAATCTTCCAGCCATTCTTTTGCTGTTTGATCCTCTGGTCTTATACCTGAATCAATAGAGAATCTATTCTTCCTTGTATCCGTGTCTGGTTGTTTACTTGTACTGCAGTTGATCTCACTCGTCCCAATTCATTATTAACGCGGGGTTCGGGTATTCAAGGAAGGAAAAGCTAGCCACATTTTCTTCCAGTTGGTTCGATTAATACGGTCTTTCCGGTTAGTGAGTTTGTAACCCCCTGTAACCCCTTCCTGCATTACCTCTCTTATTTAAGCTCGTAAAGGGCTTATATACAGGCAAGGGTTACAAGGGGTTACAAACATCATGTGCCTCGGTACTTCGACTTCAACCTAATGCCTGCATAGCGTTTTCCTCCTGAAGTAAGTTTTTGATACTTCTTCCCCATGTGCTCGCCCCAGTTGGTCATGCTCTGCGGATGCTCATTGCGCTCCTTCTTCCATTCTGAATAATCGCTATACAGCACGCTGGATTTGTCCCAGGTTGTCTTGGGATGCCCATCTGGCTCCTCATACCAGCACCGCTCATCAAGCCAATTGCCAATAGTGGACTGGGAGCCGTAGTAGTCGGCGGTCTCTGCCTCAACTGCGGTGCATGTGCCAATTTTCTTACCCGCTTCTATCCATGCCTGATGCCCCTTCAGTAGCCACCAGAGGACATAACTCGCCTCTGCGTTGAGCTTGCGGGGCAGGTCGGGATCTTCTCGTCCCAGGAAACAGGCTTTGAATGGCACTATTTTTAGCCGTGACTGGATACCAATATCGACATTGCGTAGCAGCGGTCTGTGGTTGCCGTAGATCAGGTGCTTGTGGGTGCGCGGAAATTCCACCCAGTCCTTGTGCATATAATGCCCAGAAAGCATGGCATCGCCCGTTAGTTCCTTGATTTTGGACTCTGCCCAGTGTGATCCCTCCTCAATCTCGCCAGAAGTGACAAGCCGTGCCCCCTTCAGGTTCATGATTTCAGTGGCGTGTGCTTGGTTTTTTTGAGACATCAAGGTGGCACTGGGGATGGCACGGGCATAATCGCCCATAACATCGGCAACCATATCGCCTAAAGTATTTTTACCGTTGCGTCCGGCACCATGCCAAAACAACATGTAATGCTCCTCGATGCCGCCCGATAGACAGGCCCCTAGCGATCTCTGGATGAATAGGGCTAGTTTCTCATCTTCCTCGGTAATCTCGCTCAGAAACTGCCTGAAGACCGCTCCGCCCTGGTCGGAGGGTGCTGTTGAAGTAACTTTGGTAATGCAGTCGCTGGGATCGTGCGGACTCAGTTGCATTGTTCGTAGGTCATAGGTGCCATTGGGGCAGTTGAGCAGGTAGTTATTTGAATCAAACTCAGCCGCATTGCGGGAGAATTTTGGATCAGTCCTGCACAAATTATCGACGCCAGTAACAAAACTGTTTTTAGCCGGGGTAGCGTTGCCCTTATGGTTGTGCAGACGGGCAAGCGTGCGAATATCGTTACGTACCTGTCCGATGGTATCCACCTGCCAGCGCATCCCATCCCATTGATACCACTTGCCGGTCCCGTGCAAGTACGCATACTCGCCGCAATGTCGCTCTGCAAAAGCCAGTGCCACGTTATCCTCGGTGGGTTTCTGAAGAAGCGCAGTGACAACTGGCCATTCAACAGGCAGTGACTTCGGCGCAGGCAGTGTCACGCCCGCGCGAACAGCCTCATCAATGTCTTTGACTCCCTCAGGCATCTTGATTTCCTTCAGGCTCACGCTGCGTCCCTCACAATAATGATTTCCCTGAAGGGCTAGATCTCGTTCAGTCCTTCAGCCAGCTTCTGCTGCCTTCCGATTCCAAAAACAACGATTACTACGACATTGTTAAAGTATTTCCAAGTGGCCACACCATCAGCCCAGCCCTCGACAACGTATATGGGGAGTGACGTATCCAGCGTATTTCCGAGAGTGAGAATTCCTTTCTTCCCAAAAGATTGCTTTGCTCCCTCCGGGTTAATGCACTCCACCCCGATTAGGCTACCCTCAAGGTTTCTCTGAGGGACAACCACGCAATCCGAACCTCTACCTATAATCTTCCCACTTGCGCCGCCTCGGGCAGCCCCACAGGCCCATTTGATTTCTTTTCGGATACAGTAGGGGTGACCGGCCACGTAGGCATCATCACTGTTAGCAGTCTTCCATAGACTCTCCGCATAGGACTGAGTGTTACTGACTCTAGATTTAGGAATTGGAACAACATTATCCGGAAGTTTCACATTACTAGTCGATTCAACTCCTAGAACATTGCTCACCTCTTCAGCGGCCGTCTTAAAATCCCAGCCGTAGATATGATTTAGTAGTGTAAACCCATCACCCGAAACGGGATTGCCGCCTCCGCCACAGTAGAATGTCCCACGACCATCCTTATCATCGAACCGGTATCTATCGTGTCCACCGCACCCAGGGCAGGGCATGTGCCTGTTTCTGAGATAATCAGGTGCTATCCCCAAGCTGGAGAGAATCATCACCCAGCGGCCTGATGTGTGTTCTCGAATGTTCATCAATCAACTTGATTCATCAGGGAATCTATATAGTGGCAGTTCATCACGAATCTCAGATTCGTCAAAAGTCTTCATTGCTCTATTGAGTATTGGACGAATTTTTTGCAGTTCTTCAGGCATAGCTAAAAGAGGCTTTGCCAGCCTTTCGGGGCCAACACCTCCAATCTCGTCGAGTTTAGGAATTATAAACCCCCTAATCGATAGATTTCCAGCCTATAGGTGTTGGCTCCTACCGGCACTGAATCTGGATGCAGGGTAATTTGGTGGCTTTTGCGCAGGATTATGGCGTGATAGGAGCAATGGTAGCGA
>JBDNIE010000084.1:0-2667 GCA_041688425.1 Halioglobus sp.
GGTATAAAGGTGTTCTGTCAGGTCAGCGTCCAACAAGCCGAAGGAGCCGACCAGTTCACTCATGCGTGAGGCCGCTGCGGGCTGCCGCTGCGGGTCGATGCGAATATCATAAACGAAACGTCGGCCGGGCTCAGATGCGGTTGTAGTCACCACCGCCTGAGGATTAACCGCTTGTACGATCTGCTCCAAGCCTCTGACGCCACCCTGCCAGAGGTCGGTTAGGACGCCGCTAGTGGTGCCATCGTCAATGGCTTCACAATCTTCAATCCAGAATTGTCCACTGCTTTCGTTGAGCAACTTAACGCCAGTTTTCACATACTCCGGAACAAAGTGGTGATCCAGTTGCAGCAATTTCAGGATGGCCGACAGGTTGTTGCCTTCAATGCCAAACAGTCGGCGCAAGCGCGCCTGATAGACTGGTGCCATTGCACTGCAGTGTTCGCTGATCAACTCCAGCGCGGCATCCTCGCCATAATTGCGTTGCATGCTGAGATACGATGAACGTTGTAGTAAGTGTACATCTAGCGCAAACTCCTTGAGCTGTACCGACAGCATTGAAGAGCATAAGTCTTCCAGCCGAAAGTCGCGCTTGAAGGCACCAGAGTAATCGGGCAAGCCGTCGTCGGTGGCGGCGGGGCGTGTAAACTGAAAACAACCGGCGCGGCTGCGTTCTATAATCTCAGTTTGTGGGTTTTCTTCTACCAGACCGATATGATCGTTTATCGACACCTCCCAGCGGCAGGGTCCCGCAGCGGGAATATCGCCACCGTGTGGCGGTCGATAAATGGGCACGCAGCGTGCGCCGCGATTCACAGCCATTACGGTGGCGTCAAACGTCGGATCCTCCATGTGCACACAAATCTGGGTCTCTGCCGTCTTATCGCCGCCGGTCATGCCGCGCACACCGTTATAGGCACCGCAGGATGTTAACCAGAAGAAGCCCTGATCGTGTGATCTGACATCAAAGTGGAATTTCAGCCACATATGGGGCGCGCCGATATCGAGCTGGAAGCCCTTCATGATGACGTCCACACCGTCACCCTGGATATTGTGCAGGGCGCGAATTCTCGCATTGTAGACGGGGCTGCACCCCATCCACTCGTCGATGGCCTGAGCTGTCATGGCATCCGCGCCCCAGCGCCCTGCGACCAGGGGCATCATGGCGCGGTCATGAATCTGGTTGCACAGCATCACTTCGCGCGCAAAACGCGCCATGGTCGTTTTCTCAAGATGCTGCCACGTGAAATCTTCGCGTAAGGCGCCTGAGTAGTCTTTCATTGTATCGTCATCCATGGCAGATGTTTCCCGCGGTCTCGATTCAGCTCACTGCCTGCTGGATGTCGCTTAATTTGGGTCCGATGCGCTGTGCGGCTTCGTCCATTAGTGCTCGGTCAAAGCCGAACACTTCGATGGCTTTTTCACCGAGCATGCTGCGAATCTCGCTCTCGTCTACATCGTGGAAGGTCTCGCGCAATTTGTGCATGGTGTTGGGCCAAGTGCCCTCCATGTGCGGGTAGTCGGAACCCCACATCAGCTTGTCGACACCGATCTTATGGCGGCTGCCTATTTCATGGGGCGCGAGAAAGGACGCACCGATAAAGCAATTGCGCTGGAAATACTCCTCGGGCGTCAGCGATAAATTGTTCATGAAGTGCCCAAAAATGGGGTTATCGATTTTGAACTTGAGGGTGCGCAGGGTCTCCAGAATCCAGCCGCACCCGGATTCGGTGAACACCATCTTCAGTTTCGGGTGACGTTCAAACGCGCCAGACCATAGTAGTGCGGTGAACGGGCGGTGCGCCCACATATCCACTTCACTGATGAACATCATCGTCGCACTGGGCATATCGCCGTAGTCGGGTGACCATCCGGAATGCGTGTGAAGGGGTAGATTTAATTCTTCACACACAGACCACAGTGGAGCGTAGTGTTTGTAGTCGTGATAGAACGGGTTGGGCCCAGTGCTTGTCGGCAACAGTACGCCACCGAACAGGCCCATTTTGTGCGCCTCGCGCACTTCGCTGACGGCAACCTGAATATCGTCGACGTTGATAATGGCGACGCCGGCATGACGCCCGGGATTTTTACGACACAGGTCTGCAAGCCAGTAGTTGTAGGCGCGATTGCCGACCAGGCTCTCTTGGGGGGTCACGTCGTGGCGGTATTGCATTAGCCCTGCGCCAAAGGGTGCCATCTGCGGAAAAATAATTTCGCCCGCAATGCCGTCAGCCTCCAGCTCCTGCAGCCGTATTGCTGGATCATACTCCCCGCGACGCGGCGCGATCATACTGTCGGGGTCGCACAGGTAGTCCCACAACTCTGCATCCGTTGCTCGGGCCGCCTTGCCCGCCGCCGAAGGATCCATACGGCCGGCTCCCTGGTCACCGGAGCGGCTGTTGAATTCCTGCGCCGCTTCCTGATCAAAAAACGTGCCCATACGTTTCATCATTTCGCGCGCATATTGAAGCCACCATTTATCGGCGGCCGCGTGAAATTCCTTGGGCATATACGGCTTATAGCCTTCCGGCAGCGCGCCGGCATGACAGTCCGAACTGATCATTACCACGTTGGACATTGTTCTCTCCCGATGGTTTTAGTCAAAACAGGTAGCAGTGTATTTAGCAGCCTCGCACATGGCAAGCTGACTAAGCGACATCATGAACTGGA
>JBDNIE010000085.1:0-1571 GCA_041688425.1 Halioglobus sp.
AAAAAGAGCATAGCTTTGTTTTTATTGATAGCTTGAACTGGGTCAATCTGGTGCCCATCACTGAGCAGAACGAGATCGTAATGATTCGCCAGTATCGGCACGGGAGTCAACGCGTCACGCTCGAGATACCCGGCGGAATCGTGGAGTTTGGAGAGGAGCCACAGAATGCGGCCGCCCGGGAATGCCACGAGGAAACAGGTTATGTGGTGGGTACACCTTACAGCCTGGGTGAGCTGAACCCCAATCCCGCGCTATTCAATAACAGTCTATACACATTTTATGCTCGTGTTGGAGAGTACAGGCCCGAGCATCATCTCAGTGAGACAGAAAAAACCGAAGTACAGCTCATCGCGATTAATCGCCTCAAGCCTCTGTTGTTCGATGGCACCATTGATCACGCGCTCGTATGTGCCACTCTTTGGCGATTTCTTGATAGATGGCAGGACGATAAGTTGTCGTTTGCCAAGTAGCGCGCATGCATGCCCTGGCGGCTACGCAGTAATTTCTCATCACTTGCACTAAGTGCCGCAGTCTCCTTCAATCTGGCGCCCAGAGACTCGGCTGAGTAAAGTGCGACTTAACAATGAGTAGCGCCGGTTGGGGCTCACCAGCCGTGCCACCTTGGCAGGTGGTGTTGATGACTCGGCGTGCAGTGTTGAGTTTGCAGCCCGTTTCAAAGTCGCTGGAAAGGGCGCCGCCAGCAAGAAATCATCCGTTTTGAGCAAATAGACGGTCGCTGGCATTGCCTCGATGGGCAACATCGTTAGCGATGAATACGAATTTTTGATGCACAAGGTAACACTTGCTACCAGCCGCCTTGGGGGTTGGTTGCTTGACGCATCAAACAGGCGTCTGCCATGATGCGCGGGCTCTAGGAATAGGGCTCAATCATCTTTCACAGAGGTATTGTACGATGAAAATTTTAGCTAATTCTGTCCTGGCGTTGCTCCTGACCGTCTTGTCTAGCACGTTGGTGCTTGCGGATGAGTACGATGACACTATTACCAGCTTCAAGAATGCAGGAGCCAGTGCAACATATTTCGACAAGAGCGTTGGCTATGCTGTTTTCCCCACCATAGGCAAGGCTGGCCTCGGGATTGGAGCTGCGCACGGCTCGGGGAGAGTATACAAAGGTGGCGAGGTGATCGGAACTGCCAGCATGACGCAAGTAACGCTTGGATTACAAATGGGTGCGGAAGCCTATAGTCAGATTGTCTTTTTTGAAACTGAGAATGCTCTCAATACCTTTATAGCGGGAGACTTCCAGTTCAGTGCCGATGCCAGCGCGGTGGCGATCACCGCCGGCGTAACAGCAGGTGCTAGCACCGGCAGTGGTGCTGCAGCTGGAGCCAGTGGCACTAGCAACACAGCCATCAATACATCTGCGGGGTATTTTAGCGGAATGGCAGTCTTTACGGTCGCCAAAGGTGGCCTGATGTATCAGGCTACTCTCGGTGGGCAGGTCTACAGCTTCGACCCCATCAAGGAATAGTAGCCTCCCGAAAAAGCCGCGGCCTAGCTTAGGCTGCGGCTTTTTTGTATCCGATATAATCTCCTCCGAGCTGGCGGTT
>JBDNIE010000086.1:0-11759 GCA_041688425.1 Halioglobus sp.
ATCCACTATGCCTACAGCCATCAACCTGAAGCCGTTGGTTGGAAAGTTAACGTGGCAAGCAGGCGGCGAACAGAAGTTCACCAAGTCGTTGCAGGATAGGGCGGTTGGATGGAGTCGCTCTTTGCAGGTAACAGCCGAGCCGTTGCTAAGAGTCAGCCCTGGCGCTATTTTTGTTTGCGTGTTGTTTTTGCTGGGCGTGGCTCTATTGATTTAGGCGCGTCAGCCCGATTGGCCTGCACGCCCGGAAGTACTGCAGTGTGTCGCCCATTGACTGATGCTTTTGCCGTGTGCCGCCGCGGTGGTGGCTAGATGGTCTACGAATATCTGGTCTTTCTCGTCGTATTCGATTCGAGCGATGTAACTTTTGTATTTCATGATGTTCTACCAGATTTCTCCAAAAAACGAGGGGCATCTCTAATCCGATAGCGCAGCGGTTCCTTGTGTGGGTTCGGCCGATGGAAATCAACACGTACGTCATTTAGTACAAAACTGACGGCGGAAGCCGAGCGTTCCGTATGCATCGCACCTAATGCTAGAAAGAGTCACTCAACCTTGCGCCATTCAATGTTGTCATTAAGTGGCTCAGCAAAGAGTAGGTCCACCGTTTTTGACTGTTCACTGTTCATGCCGGCGGCCTTGAAATTGGATAGCAGTGAATTCAAAATGTAGTGGCATTTTTTCGTAGAGAACTATCGTGGGAGAGGGAAATGGCCGGATCATCTGCAGATATTGTCGCTAGTTTTTTTTGGTCTGCATGGTGGCCGAATATGTCTCATAACCCGGGACATCTATGAGAAAGATAAAGAATCTTTTTGGATAGTGGAGTGCTAACTCAGTAGCATTTTGAGCTTGAAAAGAACAGGGTGCTGTGAGAGTAAAGAATGTGGCGTCATTGTAGCAATCAACAGGATCGTGTTGCGTTGTTCTGGTTTGCCTGACGCATTTTGCGGATCGGCGAGTTACTCGGTAAACCGCTAGCGGAAGCGGCAAGCGGAAACCAGGGTGAGAGGAACGCTGTTTAAGCAGGCTGTATAGCCGCCGTGAATTAAGTCAGAGCAGTTGAAGATGTCGGGTGCTACGATAGCTTGTTGCTGCAGACAAATACTAACATTACATCTGTCTATGACAGTATTCCAGGCTTGCCAACGCCCACCGTCTTCCAGAATGGTTGACGTGTCTGCCCCCGAGTCGACTGTCAGCCTGTTCAGATCGCCGAATAAATTTCCTTCGTTTGCCTTAAGATAGGCTTCTTTCAAGGTCCAGTATTGTAGAAATACTGCTTCCTGTTGTTTGGGGTCAAGCCCAGCAATGGCTTTTGCCTCGCCTGCAGTGAAAAACTGCTCTGCAATGCCGAGCCAGTTGCGAGATCTGCCTGGGGCTTCGCAATCCACCCCCACTTTGTGCCGCGCAATCCCGAGCACGAGCATGGTTGGACAGTGAGCGATCGATATCCTGACACCCAGCTGATCATGAATTAATCGAATAAGCGACAACCCTTTCATGGCTAGCTGCCTCTCAGTCACTGAAATGCCGACCGCGTCCAGCGCATGTCGCAACAGCTCCCTTGCCTTGCTCGACTGGACTTGCCTGTCTAGCATCGGCGATGTGGGTTGATGGAACCAGAAGTGGGCGTTGTGTTCTAGGCGCATTAGATCGATTTTCCTCAGAGGGGGATTCGGCATAGTTTGTGGTTTTGATCAATACGTTGTGCGTCGATTTCTACAGTAGTCAGTATATTAAGAACAATATGTTGGGTAAAATACCGGATCGTGCCCTGTGTCGTTATAACTATTTAGTGCATCAACCAAGATGGTTGTGTCACCGCCTATTGTTTTGGCGGAAGTTTAGGTGAGCCGGGTGTCGAGTATGCCGTATCGAGGATAGAATAATGCGGACAGACCTAGGGTGAAGAATTGAAAATTACTGTGGAGCGCTGGTGCTCTTGGAGCCAGCGGGCAGGGCGATCCTCAATATGTTCTTCCTATTCCGGAGGAGCTGTCGTGAGTGAGGAAACTCAAAAGCCTGATCTGACAAGGGTGCCGATGATGCAGCGCCGACGTCTTGGCACTTTGGCAAGAACGGTGTTTCATGTTCTTGACCGATGCGCAAACACCTTGGCGCAGGAACCCGTTATTTTCAGTTCCTACATGGGTGAGATTCAGCGAACTCAGGAAATACTGGAGTGTATTGCGGCGGATAGGCCTGTTTCACCAATGGCCTTCAGCCTGTCGGTGCATAACGCTATCGGCGGGCAATGGTCGCTGATACATGGGATAAAAGCGCCAATGATTGCATTGTCCCCACCCGGTAACAGCCCGGTTCCAGCGCTGCTTGAGGGTTTGGGAATATTGCAAGAGGATATATATCCGGCGGTCAATATAGTCTACTACGAGGAAGCGTATCCGCAATTCTATGATCCTTTCTTGTCCGGCCCTGAGAGGCCCTCTGCTTTGGCAGTGCGCATCGTTCCGCCGAGACGCGATTCGGGCTCGGACTGCTTAACGCTCAACTTGGAGCAACTGCCGCCTGAGCCCCACGTAACTGTTTTGGATGGTAATCAGGAAGCTCTAAGGCACTTACTTTCTGGGCAATGTACAGATGCCACAGTGACCGAGGCGCAATGTCGTTGGCAGTTGAGGCGTTGCTCATGAGCGGTCGCCGGGATCTCTACTACTGGCGGGTCGTAGCAACGGGAACCAGTTTTTTTCTGTTCGGACTCGGTGGGCTGGTTCTTGGCTATCTGCTTCTACCTACCGTTGCGCTATTTTCCCCGTCGCGAGAAGTCGGGACGAGGCGCTGCAGGCATATTATCCACCTAAGCTTTCGCTCATTCATCTGGTTTATGCGGAGTATTGGAGTGCTAACTTGGAGTGTGGAAGGCGTGTCTGGTCTTAAGCGGGAGGGGCAGCTTGTTATCGCTAATCACCCGACCCTCATTGACATCGTTTTTTTAATCTCCATGATCCCGAACGCGACTTGCATAGTAAAATCCGAGCTTTATAGAAATATCTTTACGCGGGGGCCCGTGCGGTTGGCAGGCTATGTTCCCAATAATTCTCCGCATCAATTAATAGATGATTGTGCATTGCAGCTTCAAGCCGGGGCAGCACTAGTGGTTTTCCCCGAGGGTAGTCGATCTGAGGGAGAGATTCCTTCGCGTTTCAAGCGAGGCGCGGCATACCTATGGCTGCGTGTTCGTTGTCAGATTTCTCTTGTGACTATCGTGTCCAGCCCCCTCACTCTGGCAAAGAACGAAAAGTGGTACCAGGTTCCTCGTGTCCGCCCCCATTTTCGATTGGTAGTCAAGGAAGGTGTGGTGAGTAGCAAATCATGTGCGACAGATCAGGCATCACTAGAGGCGCGCGTACTGACAAGACAATGGCAAGATCACTTCATAAAAGAGACAACGATATGAGAGAGCTGGAATTGGAAATCAAAGAACTTATTATTCAGGCTTTGGATTTAGAGGACATATCTCCCGAGGATATTGTGACCGAAGCTCCGCTGTTCGATGAGGGTCTTGGATTGGATTCCATAGATGCACTGGAGTTGGGAATGGCGCTTCAGCAGAATTTTGGGGTACATATCGATGGTGAAGACGAAGATACACGAGAGCATTTTCGCTCGGTTAGCAATCTGGCGCGTTTTATAGCGGCCAATCGTGGGCTGGTCGAAGAGGTGCAATTGTGAAATCCAGGGAACAGGTATTTGAGCTGCTCGTTAGCTTGCTTGCAGGCATGTTCGAGGTGCCAGCTGCCAACATACATTTGGGGGCGAGACTCTACGATGATCTGGACGTGGATAGCATTGATGCCGTTGATCTGATCGTTGAGTTACGGAAAATCACAGGCAAACAGATTGACCCGGAGGCGTTCAAGTCCGTACGCACAGTGGACGATGTGGTAGACGCCGTTATGGATATCCTTGAGGCAGAATGAGGAAGTTTCTGGCAGGACTGAGTTGGTGTTTGGTGCTCGTCTATCCATTCATCGTACTGTTCGGCTTAAAATACTTTTCGTTGCAGTATATAGGCGTTGCCTTCATTGCGCTGGCCCTCTTGCGTATCGTCTTACTGCGGTCGCAAACAGGAGGGAATGGCCTTCCTGTGCTTCTTTCGACGGTGCTGCTATTGGTTGCTGCTCATGCGCTATTGGCCAATGATCCGAAGTTGCTGCGTTTTTACCCGGTGGCGATAAATGCGGTCATGTTTGCGGTGTTTGGCACATCCTTGTGGCGAGGCCCTTCTTTTGTCGAGCGCCTGGCGCGATTGTCGGAGCCAGACCTGGATGCACATGCCGTTGACTATACTCGAAAGGTTACTATTGCCTGGTGTGTGTTTTTTGTGTGCAACGGTCTTGTTGCATTTTACACGTCCGTATACTCCAGCTTTGATACTTGGGTCATCTACAATGGCGGCATAGCCTATCTCCTCATTGGGGTGCTCTTCTCGATTGAATGGTTAATTCGTCGTCAAGTAAAGCGAGGCCACAATGGAGACGCTTAGTACATTGACGCAAAGCAGCTTCGGGCTCGATCATCCAGTGGCCAGGAGTGCCTCCGGAATCTTAACCTGGGGACAGTTTCTGGCAGACATAGCAGCTACCCAAGCTCTGCTTGACGAGGATGTATTGTCAGGTTGGGCGTTATTCGAAGAAGACAGTTACCGGTTTGCGGTGGGCTTGTTTGCGCTGTTGGCTGCGGGTAAACGTGTCTATATCCCTGGTGAAAACCATGCGGGAACTGTTGAGATGCTATCTTCAAAAGGTGTCCGCTTTCTCGGCACGTTTTCCGCCGCCGACAATCCGCTTGCAGTTGGCAGCGCGGATTTTGCCGCTTCAAAGCCGTTGGTGCTTAAGGGAGAGATTGTTGTATTCACATCGGGCTCTACGGGTAACGCAAAATCCATTCCAAAGAGCTTGGCGCAAATCGATTCTGAGTTATTGGCTCAGGAGTGCCTTTGGGGAGAGCGTTTGGGTGTGGCTGGCATCATGGGGACCGTAAGTCACCAGCATTTTTACGGGCTGTTGTTCTGCATCCTTTGGCCACTTTGCTCGGGGCGTTGTTTCTGGCGTCGACCATTTGTCGATCCTGTTGCTATGGCAAAGAAGGCAGCTTTCTTTGAGCGATCTGCCTGGGTTATGAGTCCGGCCCATCTGCATCGGCTGGGTGGAGATATGCCATGGGAAAAAGAGGACGATTCTCTGAGAGCCATTTTCTCATCGGGCGGGCCTCTCGCAAAAGAGAGCGCACAAAAAATACTTACCGATAGCGGTCACCTTCCCGTGGAAATCTTCGGTAGTTCAGAAACAGGAGGTATTGCTTGGCGCCAGCAGAAAACTGAGCAAGCCAGTTGGACGCCTCTTCCCGGTGTCGAGGTTTCTTACTCTGATATGGGGGCACTGATGGTGCGCTCACCCTTCCTCGCTTCAGAGGATTGGTATACCACTGAAGATGCCGCTGTTCCCGTTCCGGAGGGTGGTTTCCTCTTGGGAGATCGGTTGGACCGCATCGTCAAGATCGAAGGTAAGCGCGTATCGCTTCCAGAAGTAGAGGGCCGCCTGCTTGATTTTTCTTCGGTTGCAGAGGCCAGCGCGGTCGTTCTCTCTCGGAACCGGCGCTGTGTGGGTGCGCTATTGGTCCTGACTGTACAGGGAGAAAAGGAGTACGAGCGCCGGGGACGAAAAGCCTTCATTCACCATCTGCGAATCGAGCTCGGTAGGCGTTTATCAGCTGCGGCGGTTCCAAGGGTATTTCGGTTTATGGCGAAGATGCCGAGAAATTCCCAGGGTAAGTTATTGTTTCGAGAGATTATGCAATTGTTTGATTCCAAGAGTTTGCCGATCATATTGCAGCAAGAGGTTTCAGTTGCCTCATGTCATTTGCAGTTGGCGATACCCGTAGACTGCTGCTATTTTGAGGGACATTTTCCTGGAACCCCGATTCTGCCGGGAGTTGTACAACTAAAATGGGCTGATCATTTTGCCCGAGAGTTTCTGGGCGTCGACGGCTTGTTCCTGGGCATGCAGGCCATCAAGTTCAAAAAACCGGTGTTCCCGGGCACTTTGCTGGACCTCCATCTGCAATACACAGCGGGTAGTGGTCGCCTCGAGTTCAGCTTTAAGTCCTCCAAGGGACAGCATAGTCAGGGTCGCATGAGCTACGAGGTTTGTCCTTGAACCATACCTGTATCGTGATACCTGTATACAATCATCCGGACTATTTGCCTATGTTGGTGCTCGGTCTGAAAGATGCGGGTCTTCACACTTTCCTCGTCAATGATGGTTCAGACATTTACTGTACAAATTTGCTTCGGAAAATCACCGCCAGTGAAGACTGGGTCTCGCTTATCGAGCGCAGTACCAATGGAGGCAAAGGTGCTGCGGTTAAGGCCGGGCTGTTGGAAGCTGCACGACTGGGCTACTCGCATGCGCTGCAGTTGGATGCAGACGGTCAGCATGATCTTACCGATGTTCCTCGTCTGCTTGCACTGGCAGAGTCCCGCCCCGACGCCGTGATCAGTGGGGCGCCGGATTATCGGAACGTTCCATTACTGCGCCTTTACGGTCGGTATCTGACTCATATCTGGGTTTGGATCAATACCCTTTCGCTGGAGATCAAGGATTCGATGTGCGGGTTCCGGGTTTATCCACTCACTGCCACGATCAATGTGCTCCAGAGCGCACGCACTGGTGACCGGATGGACTTTGACCCGGAAATCCTGGTCCGCCTTCACTGGGATGGGGTCAAGGTGATTCAAGTTCTCACTGTTGTTACCTATCCCCAGGATGGAATATCGCATTTCCGCGGCTTGAAGGACAATATGCTGATCAGTTGGGCACACACTAGGTTGTTTTTTGGCATGATTCGGCGGCTCCCACGTTTACTGCGGCGTAACCGGCGGGCTTGTGCCTAGTTCCCCGCACTGGGCCGACATTGGCGAGTTGGGGTTTGTCTCTGGCATGCGCTTCCTTTTCTGGGTATACCGATGCCTTGGACCTCGGGCGTTTACTGTCGCGGTACAGCCGGCGGTGCTGTACTACTTCCTGACGAATAGGATCGCCAGGACCTCATCTCGGGAATTTTTGCAGCGCCTTGATGGCTCCACTGGCGTAGAGGATGTATCCTGGAAAAGGGTTTATTCGCACTTGAATACGTTCGCTCAATTAGCGGTCGACAAGCTGGGTGTTTGGGCGCACCCAGCTAGCTTCGATCCGGTCAAATTCCCCAACCGAAAAATTTTGCTCGATCAACTCGATACCGGTAGAGGCGCGGTTCTACTGGGCGCTCATCTGGGCAATATGGAAATTTGCCGTTGCTTTTCCAGGAGCACTGCGCAGCTCAAGCTGAATATTCTGGTACACACCGGGCACGCTGACCGATTCAATCTACTGTTGCGAAAGTTGCACCTGAACTGTGAGTTGGAATTGATTGAAGTGAGTCAGCTTTCACCCGCTACCGCCATCCGCTTGTCCGCGGGTATTGAGCGTGGCGAGTTTGTCGTAATCCTCGCTGATCGTATTCCTGTAGGAAGCCTAGGTCGGTACCGTGAGATTGAATTTCTTGGCGCCATGGCTCCTTTCCCTGAGGGGCCCTTCATCTTGGCGTCATTGTTAAAATGTCCGGTGTATACACTGTTCTGCACGCGTGGTGGAGCAGGCTATGAAATTCGATGTGAGAAGTTTGCTGATCAGGTATTTTTACCTCGTCGCAATCGTGATGAGGCTCTGGAAGCCTACATAAGTCGCTTTGTGACAATTCTTGAAAAAAACCTGCGCCTGACACCCTTACAGTGGTCAAATTTCTATCATTTTTGGGATCAGACAATATGAAAGCAACTGTCAATTCGAAAATCCTGTTTGATGGCAGCTCGCTTCGAATAGCCGAGGTAAAAGCTATCGCTCAGTGTAATTCGGAGCCCTGGTTGAGTGATGCGGGACCTTTTCAGGCGCGCATCAGGAAAGGCGCCGAATTCCTTGAGCGCTTGTTACGAGAAGATGGCGTGATTTACGGTGTCACTACGGGATACGGCGACTCATGTGAGGTGAGTGTTCCCCAAGAACTGGTTCATACATTGCCGAGGCATCTCTATACCTTTCATGGTTGCGGTATGGGCGAACCGTTTTCTATAGAGGAAACCAGGGCGGTGCTGGTGGCTAGGCTCAGCAGTCTCTGCCAGGGCTATTCGGGAGTGCGCTATGAACTATTGCAACACCTCGCCCTCTTGTTGCAAAAGAATGTAATCCCCGTGATGCCCAGCGAAGGGTCGGTCGGAGCCAGCGGGGATCTCACCCCTTTGTCTTATTTGGCGGCGGTAATCGAGGGCGGGCGTGAAGTTTGGTATTGCGGTGATCGGAGATTGACTGGGGAGGTCTATTCTGAGCTGGGTATCGAGCCGCTGATCCTGCAACCCAAGGAGGGGTTAGCGTTGATGAATGGGACTGCGGTAATGACAGGGCTTGCCTGCTTGGCGGTAGATCGTGCCCGTTATCTGGCGAAATTGGCTTCGAGGGTCACCAGCCTTGCCTCCCTGGCACTGCAGGGGAACCATTTTCATTTTGATCCGCGGCTATTCAACGTTAAACCCCACCCCGGCCAATCCCGGGTGGCCCTATGGATTCACAATGACCTTCAAGTAGAGGACCTACCTCGTAATAGCAGTCGTTTACAGGATCGCTATTCTCTGCGCTGCGCTCCCCACGTGATAGGTGTCCTGGAGGATGCGTTGGACTTTATCGCCCCCATGGTGGAAATAGAACTTAACAGTGCAAACGATAACCCTATCGTTGATGCCGAAAGTGAGCATGTCATGCATGGAGGCCATTTTTATGGCGGTCATATAGCCTTTGCGATGGACAGCCTTAAGGTGGCTGTTGCCAATGTTGCCGACCTCGTGGATCGGCAACTTGCACAGTTGATGGATCCTAAGTTCAATCACGGCTTGCCTGCCAATTTGTCCGGTGCAGGGGAGCTCACACGGTCAATTAATCACGGGTTTAAAGCAGTGCAGATAGCCTGTTCGGCATGGACGGGTGAGGCGCTGAAGGGCACCATGCCGGCAAGTGTCTTTTCGCGCTCCACTGAGTGTCATAATCAAGACAAGGTCAGTATGGGAACCATTGCCGCGCGTGATTGCTTGAGACTGTTGACGCTTAGCGAACAGGTTTTGGCGGCTGCGATGCTCGTGGGCTGGCAGGGTATACAGCTGCGCCTAAGGGCAGGTGAGCTTGTCTTAGAGCAGCTTCAAAGTCCAGTGCGGGATTGTTTGGCGAAGACTTCCGAGATTTTTGAGTTTCTCGAGGAGGACAGGGAGTTGGAGCGCGACCTCCACAATGCTGTGGCCTATATACATAATAAACGCTGGACACTTTATGATTAGAATTTATGCCAGTGCCTCAGTAGCTTTATCAATTCCGTTCCATGACGTCGATATGATGGGCATTGTCTGGCATGGACGCTATGCGAAGTATCTTGAGATCGCCCGTGAGAATATGTTGGGTACGATTGGTTACGAGATCAAACAGATGAAGGCGTCGGGATACGCTTGGCCGGTGATTGAGTTAAACGTTCGTTACGCAAAACCATTGATGTTTGAGCAAAAGATACGCGTGCAGGCAGATCTTGTTGAAATAGAGAATCGCATGAAAATCGCTTATAAGATCTTCGATGATGAGTCCGGGTGCCGTCTTACCAAAGCATATACGGTGCAAGTGGCTCTGGATGTTGCCAGCGGTGAGATGCTGTTCGCGAGCCCTTCAGTATTGTTGGAAAAGTTTCGCGCGTGAAGTGCTCGCGATTGCTTGTGGCTATCTTTTTTTTGTTGATTGGCTCATCGCCCTTTGCCCAACCTGTCGAACAGTTGCTTGATCAGGTGGCGCAACGCCTTACAGTGGGGTCGGGATTGCAGGGACGGTTCCTGCAGGAGAAACATCTTGCTTTTCTGCAGCAACCCTTCATCTCCTCGGGAGAGTTCAGTTTAGATCGCTCGGAAGGGTTGCGATGGCAGGTGCTGGAACCGCTGAAATCGTTGATGTTGATCGATGGATCCAGAGTGCTGTTGGACGGTCAGCGGATGGACGACCATGGTATTGGGCAATTGATAGAATTGATCATGTTAGGGTTGATGGAGGGGCAGCTGGATGGCCTTAGTAGATATTTCGATATTGCTGGAAAAATTTCCTCCACCAGCTGGCAGTTGTCTCTACAGCCCCGATCCTCACGCCTGAAATACCTGCTCCAGCATATCGAGCTTAGAGGCGAGGATCACTTGCAGGAAATCGAGATATTTGAACAGGGCGACAATCGCACCGTTATTATCTTCAAGGCAGTACATCATCATAATGCGGGCGATCCGGGATTCAATGCTAGTCCTCCGCAGTAAAGTCACCCCTGTAGTGGTCTGGGTACTTCTCGCCGCCGGTTTCGTGCTGCTAGCCCATAGTCGGTGGCCTCCTGAAACTTGGTTAAAGACTGACTTCAATGCCTTGTTACCCACGGACAGCAGCAATCTATGGCAAGTGCGGGCCAATGCGGTCGCAACTGCTGCTTTTGATCAGCAGCTGGTGCTTCTGATGACGGGAGACAATGCCGATCAACTTGATCAATTTAGACAGCTGGTGAACGAACGGTTGGTCGGTGGCGGCTATGTCGAAGGCAATGTTGAGGACAGCGAGGCACTGAGGTGGCGCCTGCTGGCAGAACGGCTTTTCCCTTACCGCTGGGGTTTGTTATCGTCTGCGGACAGGGAGGGTTTGCAGCGAGCGCCTGCAGCACATCTGGAGCAGTTTCGCAGGTTGCTGTATTCACCTTTGGGAAGCGCACGGACGAGTTCATTGCAGTCCGATCCTGCTGGCACGTTTCGCAACTATCTTGAGGAAGCCACGCCACGGGGAGATACCGTTGTTGACGCGCAGGCAACGGAATTGCTGGTATACCGTGTCCGCCAGCAGAAGCGTGAGTACGGGGTTAGCGGCGACTTGTATGACATATACCTGTCTTTGAAGGCCGAAGCGGTGCGACTTGGAGTGCGCCTGTCTGCGACAGGTGCGCCGCTGTATTCAGCTTATGGTGTGCGCAGTGCAAAACAGGAGATATCCACCATCGGCCTCGCGTCGATGTTTTTATTGATTGTATTGCTGGTGGCAGTATTACGCTCGCCATCGGCCATAGCATTGACTCTGTTGTGTGTAGCCAGCGGTCTGCTCGGAGGACTGATGCTTACGGTGATGTTACTGCAGCAAATTCATATTCTTACCCTAGTGTTCGGGGCGACCATTATTGGGATTGCTGCGGACTATGCGTTTCACTACTTGGCTCACACTGACGCGGCCGGAGAGGAAAGGTATAGTACCTTGGAGCGGATATTCACTGGTTTGAGTACTGGTGCGCTCACCAGTGTAGTGGCATTTATCGGGCTGACGTTCCTGCCTTTTCCCGGTATTAGACAGATAGGAGTGTTCATGGCTGCAGGCTTGCTATGCAGCTTCCTGACAGTTTGCCTGCTCTTTCCCGCACTGTATCGACCAGCTACATCGGGTATCAGGCTGCCCCGGTTCTGCAGCAAACCAACATTTTCTTCTTCTACCGGCTGGCTATTACTGCTGGTACTGATACTGGCAGCAATTCCGGGTATAGCAATGCTGAAAGCGAGCGATGACGTTCGCGATTTTTACGCTGTGCCGGGCAATCTGGCGGACGATCAGGCTTTGATTGCCAGCGCCTTGGATTCTGCCGCTGATAGCCGTTACTTATTAGTAATTGCG
>JBDNIE010000087.1:0-12072 GCA_041688425.1 Halioglobus sp.
CGCCGGTTCGAACCCGGTTTCCCGCTCCATCACCGCTCTCCAAGCAAACGTCACATTAGATGTCACGCAGCGCAACCTTGCCAAGGTTGAGGCGGGGCGCGCAGCCTCGCCGGTTCGAACCCGGTTTCCCGCTCCATCACCCTCAAGCACACACCACACGCCGTCACGCACCCTCTTTCACTACTCGGCCTGCAGCTTGATACTCAAGCTGTTGATGCAATAGCGTAAACCCGTTGGCGCAGGACCGTCCTCAAAGAGATGTCCTAGATGGGCTCCGCAGGCTTTGCACATGACTTCTGTGCGTAACATCCCATGGCTGTGATCCCTGTCTTCCTCTATCACGGTGGCATCTGCCGGTTGAAAAAAACTCGGCCAACCGCAGCCCGCGTCGAATTTACTGTCGGACAGGAAAAGCGCTTCGCCGCAGCATCGACAGTTGTATACGCCCTCCTCTTTACTATCCCAATATTCACCCGTAAACGGGCGCTCGGTGCCCTTTTCACGGCAAACATGGAATTCCTCTGGTGTCAGCTTATCGCGCCATATTTCATCATCGTGCATCGTCATAGCCCTGTTCAGGTAATTGTTACATCGTAAATGGAACTGCTTTAATCGGCTAGGCTGGCGCCAAACCGAGTAGACCTTTTCGGGACACGCTGTAAATCCATCCCTGTAGGCCCGCCCCACGCATGGGTATGGGTTCATGGCGGGTCCCAACCCAATACCGGTCAATTTAGTGCCGATCGTGAAACGTAAGGTAAGTCGCACCAAAGGCACAATGAAGCCCTAGCCTACACCAGCTCGCAGCACCAGACTAATCGAGCCTTGGCGCCGACCCTTGCGCAGATCACATCCAGCGCCGCGTGAAAGTCTAGTCTTACGCTGAACCCGCACCGACCGGATAGAGAATATGATCGTTGTATCCGGTGTTAATGGTTCGATAACCGCATAGTTCCAGATCCAGTGCGGCATCATTGGTATCGACCAGCAGCGGGCGCCCCTCGAGTCGGGTAATTTTGGACTTGGCCGCAACCACGACGATATTGTCCAGTCCCACGCGCCGAATGACGGCGGGCGAGAACTGCTGGTTTCCGCGGCCAAACAGGTGCCCCTGCCCGCCTATCACGGTCACCACCATGCGCGCGGCGCCGGGCACTTCGGCGAGCACTTGCAATAGCGCCACCTCATTCGCGTCTGCGGCTAACAAGGCGCGGTTTCGCACCACGTCTACGCCCAACAGGGTATTGGGCACATCCAGTTCAGCCATTATGGCGGCCGTGGTGGACCCGGGGCCTATTAAGTACGTCGTATCCTCAAGCATCGTTTCGGCCTGCCACGCGGCGATGTCAGCGGCGGCCAGTTCCGGATCTTCGCGGCCTCCAATTTTGGTATGTTGCAGGTAATGCCCCTCGCTTGGAACCATCATTTCACCATAAAATCGGCTGCGCACTTCGCCCCTACGAAACGCCTCTTCGTCGATGTCACGAACCTCCTGCACCTGCAATCCGACGAGACCACCTGCCGTAAGCCGCAACAGGAGTTCTCCCGCTGCCTCCGGTGAAACCGCGAATACGCCCGAGTGCATTTTTACACCCGCCGGTATGCCCAACACGGGGAAACTTGAGCCTATCGCATCATAAACGTCGCGCGCGGTACCGTCGCCGCCGGCAAAAAGAATGAGATCTACGCCCGCTGCGCGCAGCGCCGCGGTCACGGTGCGCGTATCACTGGCAGAGGTCAGACCCGCGCCGAGACGACCCAATACCTCGAACGCGAAGTCCGTCTGTTGCAGCGCAGATTCGCCCATGCCACCAGACCCGCAGCTGAATCGAACACAACTTGATCGCGGCTGTAACAGGTTAAGGGCCCGCACGGTGCGCAACAATGCCCGCTGGCGTTCGATTGCAGGCAATTCTGCGACCAGCGTCCGCAGCGCCTCTCCATCACTGCCTTTGAGCGCCAGGGCGCCGCCGAGTCCGGCCAGCGGGTTGACCAAAAGACCAACATGCAATGTCGTATTCACAGCGATTCACTCGCATCGACAGGTATACAACCCAGCGCACGCGCCAGTGCAAGCTGCTCCTCTGAGCGCAGCCCTGACACATGCGAGCCTGCAAGCTCTCGACGTTCTCTATACGATTTGCGTAGCCCATCAAACCTTGCGCCATTGCCCGTGTCGTGCAGTGCGGGTTCTATCGCGTTGCGCAACAGGGCATCATCCACTTGAATATCATAACGGGACTGCAGTAAAAATCGGATGAGCTGAACAGGTGACAGGCCGTCCGGGACAGCGATGATAGCGGCACCCTCGCTTGAGAGCGGTTGTTGTGTTGAAGACAAATTCAGGTTCGAAATAATCGCTTCACTCAACTGGCGCGTGGCTTGTAACTTGCCGTCCCAACTGTAACCAGCAATATGCGCTGTCGCGAGCCGTACTTGCGCCAGCAAGGCGGCGCTGACCGCCGGTTCGCCCTCCCACACGTCGAGGACTACCGTAGGACCTTGTAGCAACTCAAGGTGCCCCTGCAACGCTGCATTATCGATCACCGCGCCGCGGCAAGCATTGATGAGCAGCGCATCTGCACGCAAGCGTCTCAGTTGCTCGCGTCCCAGCAGATGGTAGCTGGGCCAGGGCTGCACCCTGGTCAGCTCGGCATGGAGAGCGACCACATCGCAATCCAGCACCGCAGAAAAATCTGCGGCATTGGGAATGCCGCCTTGATTCAGCCACGGATCGTATACTCGACATTGAACACCCAGCGCCGTGAAACGTGCGACAACGGCTCTGCCGATGGTGCCATACCCAACAATACCAAGAGTGCCACCGGCGAGTAACTGCTCTAGTTTGTCGTCCACTGCGGCAATCGCGGCCAATACATACTCAACCACCGAGTTTGCGTTCGATCCCGGGGCATGGGCAAACCCGATGCCGGCGCTGGCGAGGTAACCGCGGTCGATATGGTCAACGCCACTGGTAGCGGTGCCGACGAATCTTACCTTGCTGCCGTCCAAAAGTGCCGCGTCTACGCGCGTTACCGAGCGCACCAGCAGCACGTCTATCCCGTCCAGCGTTGCCGGATCAATCGCGCGCCCACTGCAGCGCCGGATACTCGCAAATGCGCCCAGATAGTCTTCCACTGCCGGAATATTTTCGTCCGCGAGAACCGTAAGCGTCATATCTGGACGCTCTTATGTAACGCATTCATCAGCACAAGTCCGCAAGCGTGAAAGACTGTCGGTGGGCGGGCACAACAGTGCCAAACTCGCTGCACAGCGCCAGGTAGAATTCCGCAGCTCTGTCCGGCAAACCGATCTTGCGCCAGTTGAGCGCCTGCAGGAGCAGAGCCTGCCGAAAATCGTCCACTTGATGCAGCTCTGCTTCCGCCAAAGCAAAATTGTCGATACTGGCCTGAAAGCGATAGGCGCACGCTTTAGAAAAATACCATTCCAGTGCCTGCGGCTTGCGCTCTGCCGCTTCAAACGCTTTTTGCTGGTCCAGACCGCGGCCTTCAGGCGCGTACCAATAGCCAAAATCGAACAGTTGCCTGCGTTCGTCGCCGGCGATGCACCAGTGCGCTATCTCATGCAACGCGCTCGCAAAAAAATCCTGCCGGTAGTGCAAGGTGTGGAGTTCGCCCGCAACGGCAGCAGGCTGGTAGAGAGGTTCTTCTGCGCCACCGCGCAACCGGGTGGCACACGTGGCTGAAAACAAGTTGTTGAATACACTTTCCAGACGCGCAGCATCGAACGGACTCGCTGACGACAAAGGCTCTGTTGCAGCCATCAAGGCCCTCCCTGCTTGCGCAACAGATAGCGAAAATGCCCGTCAAACTGGTCTTGCTGAATGAGTTCGTGCCCCAGAAAGGCACAGAACTTCGGAATGTCGCGCTCAGTCGACGGATCGGTGGCAAGCACCTGCAGGGTTTCACCGACCGCGATATCACGTATCCGGTTATGCAGCAGCATGACCGGCTCCGGACAATAAAGCCCGGTGGCATCCAGTATATGATCGGGTTTCATGCTCATCTTGGAATACTACTATCGGGAGTTAAGTAATGCATCTGCCTGCGCGCGGGCCACCACATCCCACTGCTCACTATCGACGTCGTAGAGAATCTGCAGGTCGCCGCTGCGAAGTTGATTGTGTAGCTGCGCGACTTTCTCTTCAAGCGTGCGCTCGCGCTCGCCATAATCGGTGCCATCGCGGGTGACAAATTCCTCCAACAGGGCCTGCAGCACATCGGACTGCAAGTGTTGCAGCGGCACCATGACGAATTCTGCCATGTTTTTGGCCTACTCCTTCTGGTACGGACCGTAGCGCGTTAATATACGGGCTGCGCCTGATAATGTGGAGTCAAAACTGTGCAAACTTCTTATACCGTTACCTTCATCGGTGATGACCGCCCCGGACTGGTTGAACAACTCTCGGCTGTTATCGAAAGAAACGGCGGGAATTGGCATGAAAGCAAGCTCTCTCAGTTAGGCGGCAAATTTGCCGGACTGATTCTGGTCTCCCTCCCCGCTGACGGAGGACCTGCGCTGGAAAGCGAACTGGGCGCACTCGCATCGAGCGGTATCAGCGTAAGGGTGACTGCGACTGACGATATTACGGTCAAACCTGGCCCCGCACCGGTGCCAGGCCGTGGCATCACACTGACCGTGATCGGACCTGACCGTCGCGGCATCGTGCGGGAGATCTCACACGCACTCGCACAGCGGCAGATCAATGTTCTGGAAATGGACACCGATGTACAAAGCGCCGCCATGAGTGCAGAAATGATCTTTACCGCACGTATCGAAGCATGGATTCCTGAGGATACCAATCTGGATGAACTGTCGACCAGCCTGGATGAGATTGCCGAGAATATGACGCTGGAAATCGACCTCGAATGACGCCAATACACTGGTCGCGAAACGCTCTATTGGGTTTGGCGCCGCTCGAGTAGCTTATACTTTAGCGCCTACTTCCCACCATCGCCCCCTCGCAACAAGTTGCGCAAACCGATCCAGAGCACAGCGCACACCGCAGCAAGGCCAATAGTTCCCCCCGCTATCAATACCGTGCCCAAAAACAGGTTCGCCATCTCCACATGAGAGATACCGAACTGATCAATAGCTGCCCATATCAATACGCCAAGAGCGGCCAACCCCAGCAGGATGGTGCGATAGAAACGACGATTAGCTTTACTCATGAGCGTGTATAAGTGTCAGGATTTTTTATTGCCAGGTGCCGCTGCAGGAAGCACTGGCGTGCTGCATTGCACATCCATATTTTGCGCCCGCTGACGCAAGACATGATCCATTAACACGATGGCAAGCATGGCCTCGGCAATCGGTGTCGCGCGGATCCCAACACAAGGGTCATGCCGACCGTGCGTCACAACTTCCGTCGGTTTGCCCTCGACATCAATACTGGCTCCCGGCAGGCGAATGCTGGACGTGGGCTTAAGGGCAATACTCACAGTAATATCCTGCCCACTACTGATGCCGCCAAGCACACCGCCGGCGCTGTTGCCGACGAATCCCGCGGGGGTCAACAAGTCACGGTGTTCACTACCGCGCTGCTCTATCGCCGCAAACCCCGCGCCGATCTCGACACCCTTGACTGCATTGATACCCATCATTGCACTGGCAATGTCGGCATCCAGACGATCAAATATTGGCTCTCCCAGCCCCGGCATCACACCGCTGGCGACCACATTGATGCGCGCGCCAATGGAGTCGCCACTTTTAATAAGGGCCGCCATGTAGGCCTCCATCTCGGCCAATCTGTCGGGATCAGGGCAAAAGAAAGGATTGGTTTCTACCACATCCCAATCAACCTGTTGCGCGATGATCGGGCCCAGCTGAGCCAGATATCCTCGAATATTGATGCCATAGCGCGATGCCAGGTACTTCTTTGCCACGGCGCCCGCAGCGACTCGCATTGCCGTCTCACGGGCGGAGGAGCGACCGCCGCCGCGATAATCGCGAAAGCCATATTTCTGGTTGTAGGTATAATCGGCGTGCGCGGGACGAAAACTGTCCTTGATATTAGAGTAATCTTTGGATCGCTGATCTGTATTCTCAATCATCAGTCCGATGGGCGTACCCGTGGTAAGGCCTTCAAAAACACCGGATAGAATACGCACCTCATCCGCCTCGCGGCGCTGCGTGGTGAACCGTGAAGTGCCTGGCTTGCGCCGATTCAGATCGTGCTGCATATCAGAGGCATCCAGCGGCATGCCTGGCGGGCAGCCATCAATAATGCAACCCAGAGCTGGGCCGTGGCTTTCTCCGAAGCTGGTCACCGTAAACAGTTTGCCAATTGAATTACCTGCCATAGCGTTTTTTCTTACCCCTGCGCCGTATCACCCAAGCAGATTATTATAGGCCTATTCGCGCCAATATGGGGCGTATTCTTGCAGTTCAGCCGCGGTCAAGATGAACACTCCTTCACCACCGTGCTCAAACTCTATCCAGGTGAACGGCACCCGAGGATAGGCCTGCTCCAGGGCTGGCCAGCTGTTGCCTACCTCAACAATGAGCAGCCCAGTTTCGCGCAGAAAGGCCCCTGCATTGCGCAGTATACGTCGGGTGAGATCAAGTCCATCAGCGCCCGAACCCAGAGCCCGTTCCGGCTCGTGATGATACTCCGCTGGCATGCTCGCCAGGTCATCGGCATCCACATAGGGCGGGTTGCTGATAATCAGGTCATACTTGTTCTCGCCCAACGCATCAAACAAATCGGATGGGCGGATCGTGACCCTGTCTGCAAGACCGAGCTGAATGGCGTTCTCCTGTGCGAGTGACAACGCATCCTCATCGATATCCATAAGATCGACTAAAACCTCGGGAAAATAATAGGCGGTGGCGAGCCCGATACAGCCTCCGCCACAACAAAGATCCAGAACATGACTGGGGCCGGGCCCGCTGTACCATGGCTGGAATTCGTTGAGGATCAATTCAGCGATCGGACTGCGCGGAATAATCGCACGCTGATCGCAATGAAACTCCAGCTCGGCAAACCATGCCCTGCCGGTCAAGTACGGCAGCGGCAACTGCTCGCGAATCCGTCGCTGTAATAATTCCTGCACATGCACCGCAGCGGCCTCTGACAACGGCAGCTGCATCACATCGGCATCGGTTCCCACCGTCAGATCAGCAGCCGACATCACGAGTTGGACTGCTTCATCCCAGGCATTGTCGGTACCGTGGCCGAAATAGACATCGCTCTGTTCCAACATCTCGGTGCAGTAACGCAGCGCAGCACCTACGGTGTGCAGTGGCTTGTTCAATGTTATATCCCCTTTCATGGCGTAAGTGTACTCGATACACTCTCTGATTTTCACTGACGCTGCGGCGCGGTGGGCGGTTTGCCTTGACCCCAACGGATTGCTAATATTGCGGCCCATTCTCGGGACCACTACGGAGTCATTCTTTTGGAAAAACACTGGGCAAAAATCATTGAAGCGATAGGCGAGGACCTCAATCGTCCGGGCCTCATAGACACGCCGAAACGCGCGGCCAAAGCCTTCACATTTATGACGCACGGCTATGGTCTGTCTGTGGAAGACGTCGTCAACAATGCGCTTTTCCCCTCCGAATCCAGCGAGATGATTCTCGTGCAGGACATCGAGTTGTACTCGCTATGCGAACATCACCTCCTGCCTTTCATTGGGAAGTGCCATGTCGGTTACATTCCCACCGGAAAAGTGCTGGGTTTGTCCAAGATAGCGCGTATCGTCGACGTATTCGCACGGCGCCTGCAAATTCAGGAATCGCTCACCTCGCAGATTGCTGAAACCATTATGGAAGTCACTAACGCAGAAGGAGTGGGTGTTATTATCGAGGCGCAGCATATGTGCATGATGATGCGCGGTGTGGAAAAACAAAACTCCTCGATGAAAACGTCCGCTATGTTGGGTACATTTCGCAGCGACCATAAAACACGCGAAGAGTTTTTGTCTCTGCTTCAGATGTAGCTAGCGTGCATCAGCCCCTCACCCTTTGCTGCGGCGCGATCACTAACCATTCAACATGCAGGTATTGACGATCTGCGGTTCGCTCTGCGCTATACGCCAAAATGCGCGAACCGTCGCCTCCTTGCTCGCTCGGTAACGCATACACCCGATAGCGCTGCAAACCTTCCTGGCCGAACAAGAGGCGCTGACTAAATACGCGGTTTGCCCATTGCACAGCGCGCCCGCAAGCTCGGCCGTCACAGGCGAACAGTTCGTTGCTGCCCTCGATCTTCGCGACCGAGCTCAAAAAACTCTCCATCACCTCGGCTGAGCTGAAACCATTTTCGATCAGCCATGTATACCTGAACAGCGTGCCCGTTAGCCGCTCGCTGTCTTTGAACTGCCATTCACCGCGTACCTTTTGTATCGCACCAAGGCCGACTTCGTGGTCCACAACGTCCTGCTCGGCAAGGTCAACTTCCTGAGTATGAGGGTCATTTTGCAATTGCTGCAGAAGCACTTGAATATCGGTGTCTTCCGTATCCGCATAAGCAGACCCTATAGCTACTAACCCGGCAACTAATACACAGATAAGCCTGATTTGAGCCCGATACTTCATGCGCATTCGGCTTCTTCCACGACTAACAGAAACTGTTGCATACATTGTGCGACCTCAGCCACATTGGCCTCCATATGAAAATGATGTCCGCCCGGGATAGTATCCACTGTCAGACGAGCGATGTGTTGACGCGCGAAGGTGGCCAGTTCAGGCGACTCCCCCCAGGTGTCCTGCGCCAAGAGCAAGAGTGTGGGCATGCTCAATCCCTGCAATACCGCCTCAATCTGCAACTGGCTCATTTTGACGGCCGACGCTCCGCGCAATCTCGGATCCGTGGTCCATATAATACCCTCTGGAGACTCCCGCACATTGCGTTCAACCAATATTCTGGCTGCGTCGGTCGACAGGCCGCGCGCGGACCGCGCTGCGATGGCTGCGTCCAGCGTCGAAAAAACACGGTTACTGGCGGCCGACAAGCGAGATTTGTCGAGTAGTGCCTTATGCAATTGAAGTGCAAAGGCAACCTCTGCGACCGCCTCCGGTACTGCCGCATCTAACAGTACCAGCTTGCGCACGCGCTCAGGAAAAGCGCTGGCCAGCAAGGTCGAGATGATCGCGCCACGTGAGTGCCCGACGAGGTCGAATTCATCCCACCCCAGCGCCTCCAGCACGCCCACAATCTCTGGTAGATCATCCCAGATCTGGTAGCTGGCATCCGCTGAACGGCGCGCACTTAAACCATGCCCTGTGAGATCGAGCGCCACCACATGATGGTCGCTCAACAATGGCGCCAGGTAGGCAAAGCTGGCGGCATTGTCGAGCCAGCCATGAAGCGCCAGTAGCGGTTTCATACCCGGTTCACCCCATGATAAACCCGCCAGTTGTAAATCGTTAATTCGCCACGTCAGCGGCACAGCCTGGCGTTGCGCCTGCGCTTCTGTCATTACACGCCCGCCTCGAATTCCGGAGGGAACGCCCAGAACATCAACGTTGCGCAAGCAGCTGCTGGAACGTCGAGTAAGAGCGTAGTAATTCCGCCCGGCGGCAACGGTGGAACGCTTGCCGAACCTCCGAGATAGTGATCGACTATCCGAGACACAAGCGGCTGGTGCGACACCAGCACCAAATGCTGACCACTGTCGGCTTCATCATATCGTGTGATCACGGCCTCCACGTCGGCCAGTCGACTGGCCGGCTGCAGAGCCTCCTCTACCTGCAGCTTTGCAGAACCAAAGGCACTAGCGATAATTGCGGCAGTCTGGGTCGTTCTCACCAATGGGCTGTGCAGTATTGTGCTGATATGCGGAATATCCCTGCGATGACATGCCTGATGAAACTGACTGCATCCAAATCCCACATCATCACAACCAGCACTCGTTAGCTCCCGCATATAGTCGGTGGCCCCCTGCTCTGCGGTTCCATGTCGCCAGATCGTCAATACCATCGTGTAGCAGCTTTTTTCTAAGCCATATTAAAGCCCGCATTATAGCATCAATCAGTGCGGGCACTGCTGCGTGCGCGTCACGCCTTGCTGAGTGCAACCAACAGCGTGTTCAGACGCAGAACAAAGTCCGCAGGGTCTTCGAGATGTCCACCCTCTGTGAGCGTCGCCTGATCGAGAACAATGTGTGCGATGTCTGAAAATCTGTCTTCGTCAGCTTCGCTATCCAGCAGCTGCGTCAGTGGATGGGCAGGATTGATTTCCAGAATGGGTTTGCTGTGTGGCACGTCTTGCCCGGCGGCCTCCATAATACGCCGCATCTGGGCGCCCATATCGTGATCACCCACGACCAGACAGGCTACTGAGTCAGTTAGTCTAGCGGTCGCTCTCACCTCACTCACTTTGCCTTCCAGCGCCTTCGTCAATCGTTCGACCAGACCCTCCGAGTCCTTGGCCAGCTTTTCCTGCTCGGCCTTGTCTTCTTCAGTATCGCCCGCAAGGTCCAGAGCACCCCGTGCAACGTCCTGGAACTGCTTTCCATCAAACTCGTGTAAATGATTCATCAACCAGTCGTCTACCCTATCTGACAGCAGCAGTACTTCGATGCCTTTCTTGCGAAATACTTCCAGATGCGGACTCTTGCGCGCGGTATTGAAGTTGTCCGCAACAACATAGTAAATCTTGTTCTGCGTCTCCGACATGCGGGATACATAATCTTCCAGAGACTGATCCTGTACCTCTGTGTCGATGTGAGTCGTACTAAAGCGCAACAGCTTGGCAATCTTTTCCTGATTCCCCACGTCTTCGGCAGGACCTTCCTTGAGAACCGACCCGAACTGCTTCCAGAATGTAGCGTACTTGTCTCCCTTTTTCTCCTTGGCCATTTTGGCCAGCATATCCAGCACACGCTTGGTGAGTGCACTGCGCATACTTTCCACTGCGGGGTCCTGTTGCAGGATTTCACGCGAGACGTTAAGGGACAGATCATTCGAGTCGACCACACCCTTCACAAAGCGCAGGTACATGGGTAAAAACTGCTCGGCGTCGTCCATGATGAACGTGCGTTGCACATAGAGCTTGAGCCCACGAGACATGTCGCGATTCCACAGATCGAACGGCGCGCGTGCGGGAATGTACAACAGGCTGGTGTATTCAAACTTGCCCTCTACCTTGTTGTGGCTCCACTTCAGCGGATCCTCAAAATCGTGCGAGACGTGCTTGTAAAAGGCCGTGTACTCCTCGTCACTAATCTCAGTGCGCGGGCGCATCCACAGGGCTGTCGCCTCATTGATGGCCTCAAACTCAACTTCAACGTCCGTATTCGCCTTCTTACCTTTTTCTTTTTCGATGTCGTCCCTTTCCGCAGCGGCAGGCTTTGCCATTAGTACCGGTACTGATATGTGATCAGAGTATTTCTTGATTACGCTGCGTACACGCCAGGCATCGGCAAACTCCTTACAATCCTTCTTCAGAAACAGCGTGATGCTGGTGCCTCTGGCTTCTCTGGGCCTCGCCTCGATCGAGAACTCGGCCTCACCGTGCGATTCCCATAACACGCCTGTATCAGCTGACTCACCGGCTTTGCGCGTATGCACTTCAACACGGTCTGCGACGATGAAGCCCGAGTAGAATCCAACGCCAAACTGACCTATCAACTGCGAATCCTTGCGGTCATCACCAGTGAGCGTCTCCAAAAACGACGCGGTTCCGCTCTTGGCAATGGTGCCGAGATTCTCGATGACTTCATCCCGGTTCATACCGATGCCATTGTCACTGATCGTGATGGTGTTCTTCTTACTATTCACTTCTACGCGAACGCCGTAGTCACTGTGACCCTCAAGCAGCGACTCGTCGCCCAGCGCTGCAAAGCGCAGTTTGTCGATAGCATCGCTGGCGTTCGAGATCAGTTCGCGCAGGAATATTTCCTTGTTGCTGTAAAGAGAGTGGATCATCAGGTGCAGCAGTTGTTTCGCTTCTGTCTGGAAGCCCAGTGTTTCTTTTTTCACATCGGCGGTCATGGCAACCTCATCTATGTAAGTTGTTGATATTTTTGGATTTGCTTGATCTGTGGATATGGGGGTGGGAACAGCGTTTTTCAAGAGAATTGTGAGAGATAGGCCATTTTACAG
>JBDNIE010000088.1:0-3403 GCA_041688425.1 Halioglobus sp.
ACCTATGATGTATTGGGCAATCTGACCTCCAAACGTCGCAGCTCGGGTAACCCATTCGACCCTGATGTTGAGGCGAAACAGGCGTATTGCTATGACAACCTCAATCGATTGACGAAGGTTACCGAAGGAACGTTGTTTCCAAGCTGCAGTGGTCCGCAAATGACCTATGATGCCTTCGGTAATCTAAAGAGTAAGACTGGACGGACATACACCTATGGGGCCGGTACCGCTGGTCCGCATGCCGTCACGAGTGTGGCTGAGCCGGGTCAGGGTACCCTCACGTATACCTATGATGCCAATGGCAATATGCGCGATGGTGATGGCCGCGATTTTACCTACAGTGTGTTTGACCAGATGACCAAGGTAGAGCGCGGCACAACAGATACGCTTGAGTTCGCGTACGGGATAGACCGCCAACGCTATTATCGTGCGGAGACGATCGGTAGTAGCGTCACGAAAACGTTCTACCAGGGTAGTGTCGAGCGTGTTGAATCACCAACGGGTACCGAAATGCGGCGCCGCATTGGTGGCGAGGTAGTGATTACTCATCCGCTAGACGCTAACGGAAATATTCTAGATACGAAGCGGCGTTACCAGATGCTAGATCACCTAGGTTCGCCTATCGCGGTATACGACAATACTGCCGCAAACTTAGAGCGCCTGAGTTTTGGCGCTTGGGGCGCTCGCCGGAACTACGACACGCAGGCCATATTGCCGCCTTACAACGCAAACTTTGTGAGTGGCGTCGACACTGATACCGTGCGCGGCTACACCGGGCATGAGCATGGTGATGCATTCGGGATCATCCACATGAATGGGCGGATATACGATCCGACATTGGGGCGAATGTTGCAGGCGGATCCGTTTATACAATTCCCCACGAATACGCAGAGTTACAATCGCTATTCTTATGTGTTGAACAACCCGCTGGGCTATACGGATCCAAGTGGGTACTTCAGTCTCAAGGATGTTTTCAAGATTGCTGCGGTTGTTGCTATTTCTTATGTTACCTATGGAGCAGTAAATATGTGGGCAACTGCAGCGTTTACTACTCCCGCAGCTACGGCAACGATGTCAGTTGGTGCCATGAGTGTAACTACTGTGATGACGCCAGCAGCAATCTCCACGGCAGGTGTAATCGGGGCTGGAGCAATAGCTGGGGGAGCCGCGGGATTTGCAGCCGGCACATCTATCGCTGCTTTTAGCGGAGCAAGTCTTGGAGATGCTCTCAAGGCTGGAGGACGCGGGGCATTTGCAGGTGCAATATCGGGAGGGTTTGGCGCATTCGGTTCTTCGTTCGGTGCATTTGGCAGAATTGCGTCAGTGGCTGCGGGTGGTTGTGGCGCTGGAAAAGCGTCTGGGGGCTCTTGCAAAACAGGCGCGACATACGCGGGTATGGCGGCGGCACTGACAGTGGCGATGGAGAATTCCTCCGGTTATAAGGTTACCTCTAGAACGGCCAGTTCAGGAGCGGTAGTTAAGGAACAAGGGACGGTAATTTACTCCGAAAACGCATCCAATATTGGATTAGCCTTATTCGCACCAGCAGGTAGCGATTTGATTGGTCTGCCTATCAATAGCCTTACGCCGGAGCAGCTTGGAGAGCTTCAGATTTATAATCCAAAATACATTTTAGGCTCGGGAATTGAGGGGTACACAGTCTCAAGAATTTCAGAGGGCGGCAGTTTTTTCCAAGGTATTGCGAGGTATCTCCCAGGTGCTAACGGTGCGTCCAATTTCCATGATTTCTTCGCTAGTTACTATCAATTGGGGGCTATTTTGAATCCAGCCACAATCCCACCTGCGTTCTATTTGTATTATGAAGGCCTTGGCGTACGAAGTTATATGTACATGGCGGACAACCTGAACGATTGAAAATGAAGTACACAATACTTTTATTGATTGCAAGTTCGCTGAGTGGATGTGTGCTGCAAGCTCAATCGGTTTTTGTTGTGAGTAGTCCGGTGCTTACGCAAGACTCTCTATATTCAATCTCAGATGACCAAGTTAGTTGGAAAGGCATTCGTGCTAAATTTTACGCAAATAATCACAGCCGATTACGAATCAAGTCTTATGAGTTTGGCAAATCCTCTGAATGGATCAATTCGCCCGCATATGCTGTTGGCGGACAAACACCCTTTGCAATATCAGTGCGGGTTGACCTCAGCGAAAGAGAGGAAATATTGATGGACATCGGATCAGTCAAACTAACACTGGATAACTCAAGTAAACACTCGCCCACCACTGTGAACATAGCGGCGACTGCTGGAAATTCAGTGTGCCACTATCTAACATCGGGAAACGCTAAATACGGCAAGTCAGCTGCGACGGGTATTATTGCGCTGGCCGACCTCCCGCAGAGGTACGGCATTTGGGGTTGCATAAGGTTCATTTTTGATTTCCCTGTTGAGGAAATGAATCCATCAAGAGGATTTAGTTTCACAGCAAAATTTATTGTGGATGGCATAGAACAGACTGAAACTGTCTATTTCGGCCCGCAGGAATATACCATTATTAATCGTTAGCTCGAAGAAGCTCATGACTCTAGAGCTGCGTAGCTCAGGGACGGACCACTATAAATTTTCTCAGAATAACTGGGACAGATTTATTTTTCGGGTATAGGGACAGTCCGCTTAATTGAAAAGCTCAGGGGCCGACCGTAAATCGACCTGCAACATCCGCCCCAAAGTGGGATCGTATATCCGCCCGTTCATGTGAAGGGTGCGATTTACGATTTTGACACGGACAAACGTGTCCCAGCAGCAGCGGTTTGAGTTATGCTGCTACTCAGAAGGACAATCTTAAAAGGCTATAAATATAGTGGTTTCTCTCTCATCAATGCCCGCTATAGCTTACTTCTTGCCCTGCCTGCAGATGGCAGCAGCTAGAAGGCAACACGGAGAGCGCCTCACCCTGCAATTCCCCAGCATAAAGCAGGTAACCGTTTGACCGTGGCTGCACTCAATTGTTCACCTGGATTTCAGCCCACGTGCAGGCCCTTGATGCGCAAGGTCTATTTCCCCGAAAAACCCGCCGCAAATAGCCCGGTTTTCTTAGCTGTTGTCATCCACATGAATGGGCGGATATACGATCCCACGTTGGGGCGGATGTTGCAGGCGGATCCGTTCATACAATTCCCCACGAATACGCAGAGTTACAATCGTTATTCTTATGTCTTGAACAACCCCTTGGCCTATACGGATCCGAGTGGCTATTTCTTAAAAGAGCTATTTAACGTTGTCGTCGATATAGCTTACAGAGGAAATCACGGGGTCAGGCCTTACATCCCACATAGTCCCTTGTCATTCCGATGCGTATTTCGGTGTCGGCCATATAGGGGTGAGCCGGGCAGTTAAACAGTAGGAAAAAGATGTTAAATGTAAGGCCTGACCCTCGCGACTCT
>JBDNIE010000089.1:0-2464 GCA_041688425.1 Halioglobus sp.
ATTGCGCAGCTCTTGATGGATGGTGTCCATTGCCGAATTCAAGGCCTGTGCAATACGCGCCCCTTGCTCGGGGCTCAGTCGTGCCTTGAATACATAGCTGCCATCGTCATCGATGTACCAGTTAAGTTCGCGCAGCGCATGGTGCTGATTATCCCGCTCCAGCGCCTCACTGCGTTTCACCTTGCGGTAGTTGCGCACCAGTCGCTCGACATGGTGTGCGGTACCGTGGTCGGCAATCATCATCAGGTAATCCTCGTTCTGAGGAGTAGCAACGCGGGTCATTGCGCGGACTTTGGAATAGCTGATGCGGCCGTTGCACAGAGCCGAGCTGATCTGCGGCAAATCCTGCAGTGCATGGGCTACTCGAACTTTCTCCCGCGCAGCGCCCAGGTTGATACCGCATTTCCAGTTCAGCCAGTGGGCGCAGGAATTCATGCCCTCGCCGCTCCAGCCGTGGCGCTCGTCGAATTCGTAAATCAAGGTGAGCAGCCGGTAGGTCGCGGCGTTGAGATGCGCGGCAAGTTCAGTGATTTCATCTTCCAGTGTGGCCAGATCGCGGGCCGGGAATTGCGTAGTAGTAACGGAGTGTTGGTTCATATAAGTCTCCCCTGCATCCTTGCAAAAATACTGTATAAATATACAGTTATATTGAAATAAAATCAATATAAAACAATAGTTTAACAAGATTAAATATAAGTACTGGCGGACGAATCAGATACTACCCGGGGCGTAAATAAAAAGAGGGGCTTAGAACCCAACACCCTAATCGCCGGCACCCTGTGACGTGGCAATAAAAAGTTCCTGAGCGTGATTCCAAAGATCTTGGTAATTGTAATTAGCAATCCCGCAAGTGGGGTAAATCCCCCGCAAGCACCTAGAGACAATGTCACGGTGCTATTTTGCACAGTGGTTTAGTAGCCAAATAGCGGTGCCGATTCCGAGCTTGCACCATCCACATGAATGGGCGGATGTATGATCCGCAATTTTGGGGCGGATGTTACAGGTGGAACCATTGTTCAAAGTGAAATAAGTCCGTCCCGGTTATTCCCCTTCCGTAAGAACTGAGCGTTTAGCCCCAAAAAATAACCCACCACAGACATGAACCCCTATCGAGCGACAGTATTGATTTCTCGTGGCCCAAAATAAATTGTCTCGGCACGTTCCTTGCCATCAATGATAAATGTGACACTCAGACTGAACTTGTTTGAAGGGTCCATTTCCTCAATAGGCACATCGAAAATAAATCTGATGCAGCCTTGTTCCCCCCGCCGCTGTGGAAGTGTTGCCAAAGGAATAGGACCCGCGCTCAAACTGACTGGCTGGCTGTAGGCAACGGCCCCTGAGTTCATTAAATGGCATACGGAATGCCCCTCAGTCGCCTCCACACTTACCATCCAGGGAAACAGCTTCGAGGAAGCATCATAGTTCAATTTGACAGACCCAGGGTCGAGAAATATAGCGGCCCCTCTCGTTACCTCTATCCACATCGATAGTGCAAAGGGCGTTTGTTCGCCAGAATAGTAACTAGGGTCTTTCACCCAATCATTAGATTTTCCAAATTCGTGCGTTCGATGACGTAGCCCTTTAATATTGTTAAAAACAAATTCGATTTCCATTTTGTCCCATACGATCTGCTCTTCCGTGATGGTGTAGGAGTAACTTTGACCTAGTACTGGATAACTGTAGAGTGACACGCCCGCAGTACCCATCAAACACCCGGCCAACATACTTGATAAACTCATTATAAGGATGGCCTTCACAAGTCATTCTCCAGATTGCGCGCCAGATACGAATAATTCCGCACCCCCATTGCTTCATAGGAGAGGTAGAATGAGGGCGGGATCGTAGCTTTAGTCATAGCGGGCCCAAGATTAAAGTATGACGCTTGGAAATCATGTTGCACCGACCCACCATTTCCACCAGGTAGATACTTCGTAATATTCTGAAATGCCCGACCTCCCTCGGAAGTCCAAGAGACGGAGTAACCCGCTTTCGCCGAACCTATAATTGTGTCGCTGTTAGCCTTGAAGCGGGCGAGATCAGCCAAATCCTGTTGAGACAGACGATCTACAGCGCGACCGATCAAAGGTGAACCCTTCGGTGCAAATATAGAGATACCCATATTGGAGGCATCTTCCGAATGAATGACAGTGCCAGCCTCCTTGACGACCGCACCAGATTTCGCTGTGTTAGCAGTAACGCTGTAACTTGACCAGTTCTCCAGAGCCACTGACAATGCAGCAGCCATGCCTGCGTATGTCGCACCTGTCTTGCACGAGCCACCAGACGCTTTTCCAGCTCCACAACCACCCGCAGCCACTGACGCAATTCTGCCAAATGCACCGAACGAAGAACCGTATGCGCCAAACCCTCCCGATATTGCACCTGCAAACGCCCCACGCCCTCCAGCTTTCAAAGAATCTTCAAAGCTCGCTCCGCTAAATGCAGCTATGGAAGTGCCTGC
>JBDNIE010000090.1:0-4600 GCA_041688425.1 Halioglobus sp.
CGCTACCATTGCTCCTATCACGCCATAATCCTGCGCAAAAGCCACCAAATTACCCTGCATCCAGATTCAGTGCCGGTAGGAGCCAACACCTATAGGCTGGAAATCTATCGATTAGGGGGTTTATAATTCCTAAACTCCACATTGCGTTGATTATCTTCCACCGTTACCGCAGTGATCCCAAAGATCATCGCGCCACCGTCATTGAGGGCATTAAAGACTTTGAGCTCCCTCTCATCTCGCAATGCCTGGGTAATATTGGCGACAAGCGCCGTCACACTGGCGCGAAACGCACCAAAGTTAATCCTGCCATTGAACTCACTGTGCGAGAGGGAGAGCTGAAACGTCGCAACGGATTTATCGACCAACTCTACCTTCGTCAAATTTACAACCTGCTCAACGGCAAGCTTCTGATACAGCGCTTTGGCTTCGGTCCGTGTCGCTTCAATAAAGGCTTTGTGCAGCAGATTGACTGCCACCAACAGAAATTTGTCTTGGGGCATGGACTGGATTTGTGATTGCGACATAACGACCTCTGCTGGTGAATAACCGCCAGTCTACTGTCCGAATGTGGCGTGGGCAACTTGCACAATTAACTGAGCACTGCGACAAAGATATCGGTTCAATACGACCGTTGTTTGCGCTAAAGTAGTGCATTACTGCGAGATACCCTTCAGGCGATATCCTTCAATATAGGTAGACTTCAGCTGTGAGCATTCGCATACCCCCCGTGCTGACAACCACGGTTACTGGCATCCTTGTTACGGTGAGCTTGTTAGCAGGGCTTCTATCGCTTCTTTTTAGTGGGTTGTTCTGGGCCAGGTTTCATGTTGACATCCCGGTAGAAGACTCTCTGATATTGCTACCCCTTGTGCAGTCTGTTGTAGAAACGGGTTGGAGCAGTGTCAGTTTTCAAGAGTGGATCGCGCCCCACTCGGCAGCGCACAGAATTGCTGTTGGACGCGTGCTCACGGCAATAGAGTACAAATACCTCTGGGGCGAAAACACGCTTTCCTATCTGGCCAGTTGGTTGAGTATCGGTGCTTTATGTTACCTGTACTCCAGTATCACCAGATTGTCGAAACCACAGTATGCTGCACTCGGATATTTCATGCTGGGTATGGCTATGATTTACACCTGCAGTTATACGCAAACTAGGAACATCATTAGTCACATCAATTCTCTGTGGTATATAAGTGCTGCGTGCACGGCGTTCAGTCTCTATCTTTTCGTTTCGCCCAAAGAAAAATTGACGCTACTGCGCGCTTCAGGCGCTTGTCTGTTCGCAATAATAGCCTCGTACTCGACCTTTCTCGGTATTATCGGGTGTCTCGTACTGGTGCTACTCGCAATCCAGTCTCGCTCCAAACACGCCTTATGGATCTGTGTTTTGATGCTGACTTTTGTCATGCTTTATATGACAGATATCAGGACTATGGCAGGAATGGCCATGGAAACAGCTCCCCAAACAAGCGCCTACGACATCTTGGCCAGCTACATTCAGTTACTCATCGACTTTAGAACCTTATTCATAGATTTTACTGTGGCGTTTTTAAGTTCTCCCCTGTCAGAATCTCCGACATTGTTGTCCTATCTCTACGTAATCCCATCCATTTTTTTAGTCCTTTACAGTTGGGGGGTTCTGGCGATTCACTGGTACTTTGGTGAAGCTCGCAGCGACGCCCCGCAGCGGTTTTTCCTTGCGATGGCCACCGTCTTCCTGGGTACGGCTATCGCCAGCTCTCTCGGTAGGGCTGGATTCAATCCGCCGACAGACGCGAGATATCAAACCATAGTGATGCTGTATTGGTTGAGTATTGGCGGATTACTACTATACAGTTTACCCGGCAGGCAAACCCCATGGATAAGAACAGCCTGTATGACATTGGTTCTACTGATGCCTGTCGGACTTCTCTATCAACAAACAACATTTGATCTGCTGCCGATAGTTCGACACAGTGGCTCTGCAAATAATATGGAGTTAAGCACACGCTTGGGCGTACCGTCCTTCAAGGATCCTCGCTACCCGGTCAATATCTACACACCACAATACATAGAGCATGAATCTTTCCTTTCGAGGAATACGCCGCTAAGCGCAGACTTACCGCTTGAAATAGGTGATATTCATGAAACGCCTGACGCTTGTCATGCAATGCGCATTGAGGTTAGGCCGCTACCTGGTAGCTCTCGCCACATAAGCGTGGTGAAATTAATAATAGATGGTGACAGATTTCAACGGTATAGAGAGGTGAGGATGTCAGGCCCCGAGGATGGCCAGGGCATTCTCTATGCGACCCCGACCGGCCCCTTGACAGTTTCAAAATTGCTATGGGAAGACACCAACTGGAAGGGATACTATCGTGGCAAACTTGATTCCGAATCTGTTACGCTAATATTTGCTGCCGTTTTGGGGCCTGACTTTCGCTGCCAATTGACTATTAATTCTTGAGAAAATCCAGTCAAGCCCTCATATTGATCATTGACACTGCGAGCAAGCCATCCTATTTCTACTAGATCGAGTCATGCCACACAGCACCGAGAAAATCACAAAGACAACGTGCCGTCGATCGGTACTGCTGGTAATTTTATGCGCGCTGTTCACCTGCGGCCCCGTCAATGCCAAGCCAACCGAGACCGTCCGAGCGCTACAACTACTGACTGATCAACGCCTGATGTTAACGGCAGAGCTGGACCAGTTTCGAGAAACGCTGGAAATGGTGCACCACGATGACACGCCTCCGGAGCAAAGCCCGAACTCGGCAGTGCGCACCCTGGCCATTGGCGCGGTGGATATCAAGCAGCGACTTATTGAAATCACTGAGCAGGAGGTAGTCCTACTGCAGCAGCAAATTATCACTACTAAAAACAAGATAAGGGATGCTCAAGCGTTGAGTGTGACAAGCGCTTCGCCCTCTGCTGACAACCCTGCGGACGATACGACAGAAATCTCTGCCGCCTCCCTCGATGAGATCGGCCATACGCTGGAGCAGGAGGCCGACAATGTCGATCGACTGCACAAATTGTTGGAAAACTACTATCTGGAGTTGGAGGAGTCCTCACGCATACTCCCGACCGATGAAGAACTGGCCCAACGCGAAGTTGCACAGCGTGATGCTGAATCCCTGAGCAAAATACCCTTCAGTGTCGACAAAGTGCGGCTCAGCGGTTCCGAAGCCAGTAAAGCGCTAGCGCATATCAGCCAGAGACTGGTAGACCCCCGGATACCCGAAAGTCGACGCGATATCGCCCCAATCTGTACTATTAAAACCCGCTTACTCAACACACTGGTCAGCGTTGAAAATCGAAGCCTGAAGCCCGTAGGGAAAAATCACTTCATCAGCAAGGTTCGACTGCAACCCGGAGAGACAACCATCAGTATTCTCTCAGACCAATGGAACGTAAGCCTGCCTGAACACGCCAGTGCCCGGGACTTTATTATTACGCTCTATCGCCCGGTAGACGGCACGCCTGAGCTACATGTCTTCGCCGTCGACGACCTGCTGACAGAAGATAAACCCCATATTCCTGCATGGCTTCCCAAGGAGTTGGACATTAAGACACAGGCCGGATGAAACGCGACCATTTACTATGGCAGCCTGCGCAATCAGCCGCACTCCGCTGGACTGATGCCGGTGCACCCATCTCTAAAAGTTTCGATGATGTGTACTATTCGCAGGATAATGGCCTGGAGGAAAGCCGTCATGTTTTCCTGCAGGCAAGCGATCTACCCCAGCGCTGGCGTAATCCGTCCTGCAAGCAATTTTGCATCGGTGAACTGGGCTTTGGCACCGGTCTCAACTTCCTGCTAACCTGGCAGGCGTGGCGCGAGATGCCTCCACCGCGCCCTGACCTGCACTTCCTGTCGATAGAAAAATACCCCCTGACCCGGCGTGACCTTCAGCGCGCGCTCTCTGCCTGGCCTACGCTCGGCGCGTTGGCTGAACAATTGATCGTGCGCTATCCCGAGCCCTTGGCTGGCCAACACCGGCTTGTGCTAGAGCCAGGAGTCAGGCTCGATGTGTGGTGGCAGGATGCGGCTGACGCGCTCAGCGACCTTGCAGGCAGAGGGCAACGGTTAGTCGATGCGTGGTACCTGGATGGCTTTGCACCGAACCGCAATGAAGCTATGTGGTCGCCACAGATCCTCAATGCTGTGGCAGATCTCAGCCGCTGCGGTGCGAGTGTTGCGACCTTTACCGCGGCCGGACACGTAAAACGCAACTTGATCGATGCAGGCTTCAAGATCAGCAAGGTGCCCGGCTATGGCCGCAAGCGGGAGTGCCTGCGAGGGGTTATTGGAGCGCCTGGCATGGCGCAGGTAAACACCGACTTGTCACCCTGGGATATTCCCAGTTACACACAGGGCAGGCCCGCCTCTATCCTGGTTATAGGTGGCGGGCTGCACGACTGCCGCTGCACTGGCGGATCGCGGTATCAGCGTCACGCTGTTGGAACAGGGCGCGCTGAGTTTAGGAATTATAAACCCCCTAATCGATAGATTTCCAGCCTATAGGTGTTGGCTCCTACCGGCACTGAATCTGGATGCAGGGTAATTTGGTGGCTTTTGCGCAGGATTATGGCGTGATAGGAGCAATGGTAGCGA
>JBDNIE010000091.1:0-2608 GCA_041688425.1 Halioglobus sp.
GCCAGCAGGTCTGAGGCACTGTCGTCCAGTTTTGGCGGCACATTTTCGTTGATGCGATAAAATTCCTTGTCCGTTTTAGTCACACAACTGCTGGACGCAGCGTCCCAATCGGTCGTGGTGGCTTGTACGATCTTGAAGTTCATGTCGCGTATGGCCAGTTGTGAGTCCGGGAGCACGCTATAGGGCTGTTGATTGTTCGCCGCCAGATACTGGTTGACGCCGCAGCAACTGGTTTGTGGCGGGCCCTCGCCAAGTCCTGAGGGGCTTGAGCCGTCGGGTTCGCCCCACCAGGTGCCGCCCTCGGAATTGCACAGGGTTTGCGACGGGAACAGATCCAGGCAAATGCTGATGGCACCGCCAAATTGCAGTACACAGGGTGGCACGTCGTAGCCCGCCTCGGTGATATTGCTGGCCAGTTGGGCGAAGTTGGTCTGCCGAATGGGCTCCTGCGCCGGATTTTCGAGATACGGGAGCAAGCTCATGGAATCCAGCGGTCGCGAGGCAGGTACGACGTCGTGTACGTCTATTCCCGCAATCTCCCCAAACAGCTGGAACACATCGGCGATATTGACCATAGCCGTGACTTCCCGGCCGGGCTCGTTCACCATAGATCCCGCCACGATGAGTGGTGTCCAGACGCCCGTCTGGTAGACCGTGCCTTTGGAGCGCGCAGGATTGAAGGGCGCTTTCACGGCCGGTGCATAGGTGCCGTTGTCTCCGAGCAGCACGATCATGGTATTGGCATGCGCCGGTGCAAATTCGAGCACGCCGTTGGTAATAGTGGCAATCCCTGCTTCGGCTAGCACCCGGCCGATCTGCGTATCCATACCCTCGATCATCTGGTTGCTTATAATGCGTTGGTCGCTGCCATTGTCGCAATCCAGGCCCTGTGCGGGAACTGAATCGGGGGCCAGGATGGACGTTGGTGCCTGTTGAAAGGGCGAGTGAGCCGAGGAGTAGGACACCGTGGCCATCCAGGGTTCGTCGGATGTTTGGCTGGTAATCCAGTCGATGGCCCAATCACTCTCAATGATCGAACGGTAGCCGCGCGCGGCGCCCGACAGATCCTGCGGCGGATAGATCTCAAAGGAGCCATCCGGCTGGTTAACCACCAACTCACCGACGTAATAACCGTTCTGCTCGGCGAAATTCAGATTTGCCGGGGCCGAATCTACTGAGCAGTCGTTATCGGGTACAAAAATGCCACCGCGTTCCAGGCAGGTGCGGCCCGGAGTGGGCGTGTCCTGTGTGCTGGTGATATCTGCGCACGTTGTGTCCACGAAATAACACGCACCTTTATCGAAACCGTTGGCCGACTCGCTGCCGGGTATGAAGCCGCAGCTATAACTAATGCCAGCTTCGGCGACACCGCCTGCAGTGGTGTCAATCGGAAAGGGCGAGCCGTCCTGCCAGCCCTTGAAGAAGTCCCAGCCAAGCTGGTGCACTGCGGTCCAGTCCAGCGGATTGTTTTCTATGCCAGTCTCATTGATGTTTGAGCCTGTGAGGTGGAACTTCCCAAACAGGGCGCTGTTATAACCGCGGTCGCTGAGGATCTTGGGTGTCGTGCTTTCGTAGGGGGAAACCTGTGAGTTGGCCAAGTCGACAGAGAGAATGGCATCGGTCACATTGGTGCGAAGTGGGTAGCGGCCCTCGAACATTAGTGCCCGGCTCGGCGAGCATTCCGGCATTGCCCACATATTACGAAAACTGACGCCAGCGTTGGCGATCGCGGCGATATTGGGCAGTTGCGGTGGCGTCTCCCCCCCGTAACCAAAGGACTGCATCTGGTCGATACCGACGTCATCGAGGATGAAAAAAATAATATTCGGCGGTTTGCCTTGCTCATTATTGGAGCGGTTGTCGCTGTTGGAGCAGCTGCTGAGAAGCCCCATCATGACTAGAAGACTAAGAAGTCGCAGCGCGCTGGTTGTCATTATGTACTGTCCTGTAGGCGTTTTCAGGGCATCCTAGAATCTCGTGGCACCCAAGTCCAGTAGCTTTATGGGTATTGCCAATTAAAGTCGCCGATATTGGCAAAATAGGGCGATGAATGGAGATCAACGACAAGCAGTATTATCTATGGCGGCCGGTGGATCAGGATGGTGAGGTTGTTGATGTGTATCTCCAAGCCACGCGTGATTCCGTGAGGCAGGTTCCGCGGTTCCTCGGTGCCCGCGCAGCGGTATCAAACCCACTCAACCTCGCAAGACACCGGGTCAGGGCGGAGTATTATAGAAACTTCAGGATAAGCGCGTTTGCTGACTGGAGTAGGGCGGTTGTTTGAGTCTATCAGGTAGGTTTTTTGACGTTCAGCGAATTAACTTATTACACCCCTAATTGGCCAATGCGCCTCGAACAATCTAGCGGGAGAACTGCGCAAAGTATCAATCTGCTGCAAGGTGGTAGCTGACACTCAGCGATCCGTACAGCGAGTCTTTTTGTTGGGTGTCAAATTCGTCGCTGATTTCGCGAATGGAAAACAACCAGCCCCAATTACCGAGATTCGCGGCCGCGCCAACGGTCACAGATGCCTGCCAGTGTTCGATATTGACCGACGGGCTGTCTTCGAAGGTGTTGCCATCGAGAGTGATATCGTTGAAAATGTAAC
>JBDNIE010000092.1:0-26661 GCA_041688425.1 Halioglobus sp.
CTGTATCAGACTGCAATTGGGTAATGTTCAATTACATTTTGCACGGCTACCAGATCCTCACTGGTTATCTGAGTTTATTGCCGCGAGTCACACATCGTGATGAGACCCAGCCCGGGACTCCCATCGGTCTATTTGTGTGTCGACCCTGTCGATTTCAGAAAGGCCATTCAAGGGCTTTCATTATTAGTCGAGCAGGAACTGGAGATCAACCCGTTTGAGGCTACTCTGTTTGTGTTTATTAATCGTCGCCGCGACAAACTCAAGATATTGTACTGGGAAAAGAACGGCTTTTGCCTCTGGTACAAGCGCCTGGAAAAGCAGAGATTCAAGTGGCCAGTCGATCATTGCGGAGCAACAATCACACTCAATGGTGAGCAATTAAATTGGCTCCTCGACGGATTTGATTTATGGAAAAATCAACCGCACGATTCACTGCATTTTAATTCGGTGGGGTAGCGTTGGTGCGATATCATTCATGCCATGCCTCTAGTGACCAAACAGCTTCCAGATGACCCCGCCCAGCTCAAGACACTGCTGCTAAAAGAACGCCCAACACGCAAGCCCCTGCCATCGGACTTACCCCGCGTACGCTACGTCATTGAACTGAGCGAAGAAGAACGCCAGTGTTCCTGTGGCTCTACTCTGGTTGAGATCGGTGAGGATATCAGTGAGCAAGTCGATATAGAAAAATCGGGACAGACCACGATTAAACTACGACGGTCTTGGGGGAGAAGTGGGTCGTGGGCGGATGAAACCGTGGTCTGTCCCCTGTTTTCTTCCCTTCTCCCAGCCGGAGGCCGGATTACAGAACTCGGGCTCATACAGGTAGTGGCTGACCATCGCGTAGAAGCGTTTGTTGACCTGCCGCAGCTTGCGGTGCCGACGGGACTCCCGGAACAACCAATTGGTGAGGGTCTCCCCGTAATCGTCCAGCTTACTGGGGGTCTTGCGCGGTGGGTAGGCCGGTTCGATCACCTGGCTGGCCAGATACTTGCGCACCGTGTTTCTGGACAAGCCGGTGCGGCGTGCCACTTCCCGAATCGGTATGCCCTCACGTAAATGCCAGCGTCGAATTACACTCAATAATGCCACGTCTATCACTCCTCAATACCCCTGCTTAGTGTTTCGCAGGAAGGGGTTATACGTGGGTCAAAATTCGATGCAAATCCGGGGGGGGGGGCTAATGGGTCAATTTTGGATGCAATTCAACACCTCAAGGAAGGTGCGTTTGAAGAAGGGGGGCAGGGCGGTGGCTTAAACCGAGTAGATCGTAAATTTTTCGTAGCTGACTTTCAATTGGCCAATACCCAAGTTCAACATACGCCCTGTCCCAGCCAACTACCCACTTTCTACCTCTAGCGTCCGATGATCCCGGGTAAGCGTCCACCCGATTTTATCAATGCCGGCAAGTTTATTTGGCAATACCTTCCAATATCGGCCAACATCCCAGACGATATGCTGCCAATTATGTTCATAATTGACCATAGAGCGGGGGGAGCAAGTTTATCAATACTGATGTGCGTTACATTATCTGGCTGCTGGATTTTTTATCCAGCCTGGGATTGGATGCCGATACCATCGCCGCTAACAATGGCATTAGCCACATTGCGTTGCAGGAACCCAATGCGTTGGTGAGCGCCAGACAACACCGTGGCCTACTCAGTGATGCCCAGCAATGCTATCAGGGTAGTGATCTCGGGCTAGTGTTGGGGCTGCAGCGCTCCATCGCCACCCTCGACCAACACGCCTATTTGATGATGAGCAGCGCCACGCTGCGCCAAGCCACTAACGCTGGACTTAAGTACCAGAATTATTCAGGAAGATTTTCTGGCGACCTGGTCGTCACCTCCTTCAGTGAGATTCAGTCAGAGGGCTGCTATCAAATTGATGCTGCAGAAGATCTGGGAGACCTGCGGCTACTTGCGATTGAAGATATCCTAGCCAATATCGTTACCACCTGTCGCTGGGTGCTTGGTCAAGCTTTGCCGATAACGAAACTACGCTGCAATTATCCAGCGCCCTCGCATGCCGCACGCTACCAGACAATTTTTCAGTGTCCGGTCGAGTTTGACGCGCCAGTGACGCAACTGTTTTTCGATGCCGCTATTCTCGATCTACCATTGCCACAGTCCAGCCCACAAAGTGCCGCGCTGTATACAAAGCTCTGCGAGCAGCAAAGTATAGCCCGTAGTCAAGGAGATATCGCGTGGAGACTTTGGCAGATGATCGTAGAAGACCCCGCCCACCCACCCTCTTTCCATGACGCCGCGGAGCAGCTGCACTGTAGCAGTCGCACCTTGAGTCGCAAGCTTTTAGCGCAGGGTTGGCAGTATCAGCAGTTAGTCGATCAAGTGAGGAAGATTCACGCTTGCCGCTATTTAAGTGACCCCACGTTGTCTATTACCCGGATAGGCCAGCAGTTAGGTTATGCCGATAGCTCTGGCTTTCATCGGGCTTTCAAGAAATGGACCGGACTGTCGCCGCGCGCCTTTCGCGAAGCACTATTTGCGGTCAGGTAATTGCTGGCGGGTGGCCATATCAGGTAGCAATTTGGCTACATTGGACAAGCTTTCTGTCCCGTGCCTGTCTACTATTTTGCGCAAGCTAACACATCTAGCGAATCAATAGCCGAGGATGATAATTATGAAAAAGTTTGATGGCCTTGATCAAGCAATGGTCGAGCGTTATGCGCCCCGGCCCGGACACAAAGCACTGCTACCTGAACTGAGCAAAAAAGCCCAGGTGGCGCTGATGTGCCGGATGTTGTTTCGTGAAGGCTGGAACGAGCATATCGCTGGCCACATTACCTATCGTCTGGATAACGGCAATATTCTCAGCAATCCCTGGGAACTGGCCTGGGATGAGCTAACCGCCAGCGATATAGTGACCCTCGACTCTAGTGGCAATATCATCGATAGTGACTGGAATGTCACTCCCGCCATAGGCCTGCATTTACAACTGCATGCACTGCGGCCGGATGTCCATGTGGTTATCCATAACCATGCTCACTGGAGTGGTATCTGGGCCAACATGCAACGTGTGCCACCGGTGTACGACCAAACCGGCGCTCACTGTGGTGTCGCACTTCCCCTGTATAACGAATATCAGGGCACTTTTGAAAATGAAGCCACCTCGATGTCTGTTGCTGAGGCACTGGGAGACGCAAAATGGGCTCTGCTTGCCAACCACGGCTCGCTGGTAGTGGGTAAGGATTTACGCCAGGCCCATCTTCGCGCCATCACTCTGGAGTGGCGCTGTAAGCGGGCCTATGAAGTAGAGCTCATCGGTGGCGGTGTACCTCTGAGCGATCAAGAGGTTGAAAAAGTCAGCATTACCGATGCCTTTGGTTTTCCCTTTTGTTGGGAAGCTATGGCAAGACGCGAGTTGCGTGCCGACCCTTCGATTGTTCAATAATTTGTATAGGGAAATAGTATGAGCCTACAAATAACTCCGCTTAGTAATGTCGGCATCGAAGTCGCTGGTTTCGATATCAATGCACCCATTAGCAGCGAAATTCAGGCCCAGCTGAAAGAGCTCTGGTACGAGCATGCCATCATGGTATTTCGCGATCAAAATATTAGCCCTGACAAGCAGATTGAGTTCAGCCGCATCTTCGGGCCGTTGGAAATGCATCCCTTGAAGACCAGCACCTCAGAGGAACATCCCGAGCTATTCGTACTGGAAAATGGTGGTGATAAGGACAATTTTTTCACCGCCTTCTATGAGGGTCAAGAAATTGTCGGGCGCCTGGATTGGCATATGGATCTGCACTACACCGGCAGGCCCAATCACGGTGCACTACTGCGCGCGGTGGTAGTCGCAAAAGAAGATGGCCTGACGGGTTTTGGTGATTTGGCCAAGGCCTATGATGCACTGGATGACGACACTAAAGCCCTAATTGAAAAACTGGAAGTGGCCTATAGTTTTAGCATGCAGCGTCGCCATATGCGGTATGTCAATCTGACGGGATATCAACCTGGCCCACATAGCCCCCGAAAGCCCACTGATGTGGGTTTTCCGGATTTTTCTGACGCTGTTTATCCCGCTGTTGTCACGCACCCTGTCAGTGGCCGTAAAGTCCTCGAAGTTGTAGAGCAGTTTCTGGATCGGGTTGTTACCCCGCAGCAGTTTGGTTTATCTAATGACGAATCCATCGAACTACTGGAACGATTAGTGGCGCATGGCAAAAAGCCGGAGTTCACCTATTTTCATCAGTGGCGGGAAGGCGACATGGTGCTCTGGGATAACTGGCGTGCGATGCATTGCACCACTGGCACCAAGCCCGGTATTAGGCGAGTCATCAACCGCACCACCATAGAAGGTGATATTACCTTAGGGCGTGTACTGACAGCAGAATGAATAAACGAGAGCTTAATCACCAACTAGCGCCACATGAAGCGCATCTAGCTGCAACTGACAATAAATACTCCTGAGCCCTTAATGAATAAACTCGATCTCTCCAATACCGCCGACAGGATATTTCCACATCTCCTCAGACAACAGGCGCAACAAAACGGTGACACCGAATTTCTGATAACCGATGACACGCGCGTTAGCTTTGCCCAGGCCGATGCGATAACTGATTGCCTGGCAGCCGGTCTGCAGGGGCTTGGTATCGGTAAAGGTGATATTGTGTCGCTGTTCCTGGGCAATCGCCCGGAGATGGTATTACTCAGTCTGGCTATCAACAAACTGGGGGCGATATGGACTCCGATCAATGGCGACTACAAAGGGTCATGGTTGCTAGATAACCTGCAGATGTCACGTTGCAAACTACTAATCACGGATGATCAATACCAAGACCGAATCGCCCAGATAGAAGATCAACTCAAAATCGAGACTATCGTGTACGTGGGTGACATGGAGACTAGCGCATTAAGGAATCCGGTAGACTATCAACAGTTACTCGATCACCCACCCGCGGTACTGGACTATGCCGAACAGTACTATGGTGATAACTGCGCAATTCTCTGGACCTCAGGCACGACAGGAAAATCAAAAGGCGTGTTACAGAGCTATAACAGCTGGATACGCGCGATTGTTGACGGCTGTAGTCCACAATATAACTCACAGCCCGGTGACAGTATTTACTGTGTGCTGCCGTTATTTCATACTGCTGCCTGGATTACCTCAATCTATCGCGCGCTGATCGAGGGTATTCCCTGTGTCATTGAACCGCGTTTTTCTGTCACCACGTTCTGGGAGCGGATTAAGCATTTTGGCGCCACACAAACGTTCCTCTTAGGCGCAATGGGGGCATTCCTGCTTTCCGCAGCCGAGCGCGATGACGATAGCGACACGCCCTTGCGGCTTGCCCAGATTGTGCCACTGGCACCTGATCAATGGCCGATCTTCGAACAGCGCTTTAGTCTGCAACTGATCCGGACCGGTCTGGGGCAGAGTGAATGCATGCTGGTTATGACGCAAGTGGAAAACCGCGAAGATGTACCCGTCTATGCTCTCGGGTTTCCAGCTGACGATACTACTATTCATTTACTCGATGATGATGGCAATGAAGTGGCCAGCGGTGAGGTTGGCGAGATTTGCATCAAACCATTACAACCCCACGTGCTTTTTAATGGATATTTTGACAATCCCAAAGCCACTGCTGAAGCCTACTTTGGTGACTACTACCGCACTGGTGATCTCGCTCGACAAGACCCTGCGAGCGGCGCGTATTTTTTTGCCGACCGCAAAAAGGATGCCCTGCGTTTTGCCGGTCGCAATATCTCCACCCTCGAAGTGGAAGGTATTGTGCGCCGCTACCCTGCGGTTCAGGATGTTGCTGCCTTTGGTATTCCCTCCGAGGAAGTCGAGAGCGAGCAGGAATTGAAGCTGAATATTATTTTGAAGAAAGGCGCTAGAGATTCTGCCGAGTCAATCTGCGACTTCATTAACGACAATGCACCGCATTATTTCGTACCCCGTTATCTGGAGTTCGTCGAATCACTGCCGTACACCCCAACCAATAAGGTTCAAAAATTCAAATTGCGAGAGCAGGGTGTTAACGAGCACACCTGGGATCTGAAGAATTCTGATTATGTAGTGCGAAAGTAATCGAGTTTCCATGCGCACACCAGTGCAGTCTTGACGGAGTAACGTAATGTTTTACGGATGGCGCATTGTCGGTGGTGGTTTTCTCTCGCAGGCCTTTGTGATCGGCTTCTTCACTTATGCCGTCAGCCTCCTTACGCAGCCGGTGCAGGAGAGTTTCGGTGTCGGCGTCGAAATGGTGATGTATAGCCTGACCTGCGGTACTTTTATCGGCCTTTTCACCATGCCCATAGTTGGCATTCTGCTTGATAAATTGTCTGTACGAATACTCTTTGCTGCAGGCATTGTGCTGTTTGCACTCGGTCTGTGGGTGTTGGGACAGAGCACTACGATTATTCAATATATCGTAGTCTTCGGCATTACCATGGCCCTGGCCAATGCGCTGGCCGGCTCCATGATTTCCTCTGCTGTGGTTTCCAGGTGGTTTACTGAAAACAGGGGCAAGGCACTCGGGGTTGCTGCAACGGGGACGTCGGTAGGTGGCGTTCTGATCCCCGGATTGATCACCTACTGGCTGCCAGATTATGGTTGGCGCGGCACCCTTGAGAACCTGGCAATAGTGTTGATTGTGATTGTGCTGCCGGTCGTTCTCTGGACGATTCGCAGTTGGCCTGCAGAAGTTGTAATACAGGGGGCAGAGGAAGGGGAGGCGGGCGGTGCCATCAGCGCTGCGGCCCAGCTCGGCCTCAAAGATATCCTGCGCAACTCCAATTTCTGGTGGCTCGGTGCGTCGCTCGGTATCCTGTTCAGCACTTATACCGCGATCCTTTCCAATATGACGCCTTACGCCACACAGCTGGGCCACCAGGATGAGGCCGCGTCCGGGCTTATTATGGTAGTCGCAATCTGTGGTTTGCTAGGCAAGCTGCTATTTGGTATGGCTGCTGACATGCTCGGTCAAAAATTGGCGCTGTGGAGTGCGCAGCTGCTTGTAGCCATCGGTTTTGTGATGCTTGCTATGGAGCCTTCCTATCCGCTGATTGTGCTGGCCTGTGTCTCGATAGGGTTGGCGGCGGGCGGGATGTTACCCGTGTGGGGCGCCTTTATCGCGGATATTTTTGGCCTGCAAAGCTACGGTCGTGCGTTCGGGCTGATGGCACCCATCATAACCCTGTTTGTTATGATGGGGTTTCCCCTGGCCGGTCGGTTGTACGATGCCACTGGTAGCTTCAGTCTTGTTCTGTGGATATTTTCCGGCCTGATGGTCGTGGCCGCCCTGCTGGTTGTTCCGCTTCGTCTGCCACGAAAATCCTGATCATATGCTTCTTGCTACAACTCGATGCTCTACAACTGAACCGATTTGTTCATAAATCTGGTCTGCTTTGTCGTGTCCACCAAGTTCCGATCTCAGCATACTTCGGTCCGTTGTTCATCCAGCTGTAACTGGAAGTTTAGTTAAAGTTAGTAAGTATCCTTTCAGTTCAATAAATATATAAAGAAGGAGATGGCTATGTCATTAAGAAAGGTATCACCGGTACATCCAATGGCGCTGGCAGTTTCTGCGCTGGTCTCAGCAATGATTTTGCCAGTACAAGCTCAAGCACCCTCTCCGTCGGGCACAATGCTGGAAGAAATTGTCGTAACAGCAGAAAAGCGCACAGAAAACCTGCAGGAAGTCCCCATTTCCATCACCGCATTCAGCCGCAAAGATATTGAACAGCGCGGCATCTCAAATATTGCAGACCTGCTTGGCCAGATTCCCAGCGTGGGCGGCTTCACGGCTCCTGGCAGCCGAGGGAGTACGAGCTTGTCAATTCGCGGTGTTTCGGGCGGTTCCCCCTCGAATTTGTCACTAGACCCTGCTGTCGGCATCTACATGGATGGTGTTTACCTCGGGAAAATGACCGGCGTGTCTGCTGACGTGGCAGAACTGGAGAGGATTGAAGTGCTGCGCGGCCCACAGGGCACGCTGTATGGGCGCAACTCCACCGGGGGCGCGGTAAATTATATTACCCGCAAGCCCAGTGGCGAGTTCGGTGTGCGGGCTGTCGGCTCGGTAGGCAACCACGAGTATTACGGTGCCCAAATCAATGTTGATACGCCATCCATCGGTCAGATCGGTGTTGGCGCGGGTCAGCTCGCGGCAAACTTCGGGGTGCAAACTCGAGACCGTGACGGCTTCTACACAAATACAACGAACGGCGATGATTTTAATGATCTCGATCGTCAAGCGTGGCGTGTCGGGCTGGCTTGGGATATTACCGAGAATCTGCGGGTGGATTACGCGTATGACGGCTCCCAACTAGACGAGGTCAATAACCTGGACGCCGTTGTTGGCCTCAATCCGCTAGGTGCCGCAGGCTCGAATAGAATCAGCGCTCTTCAGGGAACGCTGGCACGGGCACAGGGCTGGGCTGCAGCGCCCGGCACTGATCCGCGTATCGGCGAGCGTTGGGTTCCATCCCTGCAAAAGACTATCAGTGTCTACGAGGACAGCGTTGCGGCAGGTGAGGGGCGACGCAATCGCGGCGGCATCGATGTCACGCCGCGCTCTAATGTCGACAATGAGGGGCACGGGTTAACGCTGGCCTGGGATAAGGACGACATTACGCTCAAGTCAATCACCGGGTACCGCAGCAGTAAAACCACCGCTCGTGGTGACATAGACTCTATCGACAGCAGAAATGATGCCAACGGAGTTGCCGCCTGGAATGATTTAGCGCACCTGACCCTTGGCAGCATTTACGGTGCAACCGGTGGTGTCGACATAATGAATCCGGCGATTCCCCTGGATGCTTTTTGGAACCAGATTGATGCACAGGGAGGCGCACTGCACTTCTCGCAGGACAGCGTGTCGGATTATGACCAGTTTTCGCAGGAATTTCAGATAATAGGCTCCATCGATCAGTTTGAATATGTCGGTGGCCTGTATTACTTCGACGACACGGCAAAATACAAGCGCACATCCACCGCCCTGGTGCCGCTGGCGCCGCTCGGAGAGATCCGCTATAAGATGACCACTGAGGCATGGGCGGCCTACGGTCAAACCACCTGGACTCCCGGCTGGTTGGATGATCGCCTGTCGTTTACTGGGGGTCTTCGCTACACGGAAGAAGATAAAGATATCAACTGGCAGAACGACGAAATGATTGGTGCGTTGACGGCGCCGACTCCGGCAATGGACGCCAGTAACGACAAGTCCTTCGACAATGTGAGCGGCAGCTTTACCGTGGCGTACCAAGCGACGGAGGAAGTCAATACCTACTTCCGTTATGGCAATGGTTACCGCAGTGGCGGTTTCAACGGCGAAGCATTCGACAGTGCTCCGTTCGAAGAGGAGACTATAGACCAGTATGAGATCGGCGTTAAGAGTGAGTTGTGGGACAGCCGTCTGCGTGTTAATGCCGCAGTGTATACCTATACCTACGATGATCTGCAGGTCAGCCTGATTGAAACGGTAGATGGCACGCCGACAACCAAAGTGAGCAATGCGGGTAAGGCAGAGCGCTGGGGCGGTGAATTAGAAGTGCTGGTGGCGCCGATTGACGATCTGGTAATAGGCGTCAGCTATGCTTATATTCACGGTGATTTCGATGAATTTCCCGATGTGTGCGGTACTCTTGATCCGACCAACTGCCTCATAGGTAAGGATTTCGCGAAGCGCGGTGGCTCGCCCGACAACCAGTTCAATTTGTATGCCGACTATATATTCGCACGCACTTCCTGGGGTGAAGTAACCGGTTACATCAATCTGAACTGGCAGGATGAGTGGTTTGCATCCGCGGCCTATCCCGCGCTAGTCGCCGTCAGCCGAGGCGGCCCAACTGTGCCGGTGTTGTATGAAAACCGGGAAATGGATGCTCGCACCGTGGTTGATGCGCGCCTGAGTCTCGAGAACGTAGAAGTGGGCGATGGCATGATGCGCTTCACCTTATGGGGGAAGAACCTGACGGATGAGGATTATTCAAACTACGGTATCAACTTCGGTAATGATCTTGGTCTGATCACGCAAAACTATGGCGATCCACGTACCTACGGTATCGAAGTGGCCTACGAGTACTGATCTGGCGGGGGGGGACATGCTGATCGTGGTGTTTGGGGTGTTTGGGGTCAGAGTAAAAACCAATCATAGGCATCATGCGATCTCCAGAGGGCGAATCGCGTCATAGAGTTTCTACAAGGCTGCAGTGCGTTTGCGCGTTTTACTTTAGGTGTAGATCTCATTCCCGGGCAGAGCGCTCGCATTGATTCTCTCGCGGAGGTAGAGGTAGAGCGGGAGACCGCTGGAAATACCGACAATGGTGATGGCTAGTATCGGTAGCCCTGTTTTTATACCGAGTTCACGACCCTCGGTATGCATTAAGATCGCCAGCGTGATGCAGCCTATGATCACATTAATGCCAACCATGGCAGACACTGCCGAACTGAATATGGCGGGCAGAAGGTGCGCAGGGTTGTATCCATGCTCCAGGAGATAAGGCGCACCTACTATTACGGGCGCCAGGGTGCCGATAATGGTCATAACGAGATAGATGGTTTGCCGGTTCTTGGTTTGCTTATTCAAAGTTTGGATTCCTCAATCAGTTGCCAGCATGGTTTCAACACCGGTGCCTTTGAGCAATGCGTCGACACTTAGGCGCTCCGCCTCGCTGAGGGTCCGGTAGCGTTCATTAGTCCACCGCAGGCACTTGGCCTGATAGGGGAAGGTCTGTTGGGTCCAGGGCGCGCCATCTATCTCGGCATCCCAGGTCTTGCCTTGCGCCTGAACGGCGCGGGCGTTAGCCAGTTGCGCGGGCGCATACATACGGCCGATTTCTTTCAGCAGGCCGCGCAAGCTCTCGGGTTGATCCGCTAGGCTAACCCAATCTTGCTCTGTTGGCTCAAGTCCACTCTGGTCGCACATGAGATCGACCCAAGCGACTGTGCGCGGAGAAACGTCATGGGCAATCGCCCTGGGCGTGGGATCAAACCCCACCAATTGGCTCAACTGGCCATAGAGGCCGAAGTCTCCAGCTGCGGGACGGTTGCCCAGCATGTACTTTTGATTGCCCAGATGGTTTTCCATGGCGGTAAGAAAGCGCCGATAGCTGGCATCGATCACCGCTGCCGTGGTGTCATTGGAGCCCACCACGTAAAGGCGGCTGATCTGGCGGTCTTCCACCCAGTGTTTGAATTCTTTATGGGCGCCCTTCGGCATGCTGACGTTCATGCTCAGCGGTAACAGGGTGCCGGCATTGCCTGCGTCCAACTGCGCGTGCCAGCGATAATGGAACATGTACTTGGTGCACCACTCGTCAGCAAAGTCTTCGATCAGGTAGTCGATAAAGGCCAGCGCCGGGTCACCGGGCAGTACCGAGCGGCCGGTATAGCTATCCTCCAGACGCCGGATAATAGGGGTGGAGTCGCACACCGCGTGCGTGTCTCCCGCCTCTTCGAAAAAAAACGTAGGCTCGAAAATCGGCTTGGGTGTCTCCACACCCAGCGCCTCACAAACCTCTGCCGGTGCGCCCCAGTTCACAACATAGGGCAACCGCCGGTAGCGCAGCAGAGCTACCATTTTTTGTGTATAGGGTGATCCTGTTCCACCAACCAGTCGAATGGGTTTGCGAGACGCCACTAGCGAAACTCCAATTCGTCATCATTCAAGCGGCCAAGACGCAAACCGATAAAGTCTCTCACGTAATTCTGGTAGTTCTTCCACGGCAAGCGATTGCCATTTTTGGGAAACTGCTTCCGTGCGCGCAGTACGTAACCTGCGTCGAAATCTAGCAGGGGCACTTCATCAACCTCTCCCTTCATGCGTGGCGTTACGGTTGAATAGTTGCCACGGTCCATTTTATTGAGCAATCGGCATACGTATTTGCCCGTCAAATCGGTTTTGAGGGTCCAGGAAGAATTGGTATAACCCACGGTAAATGCCATATTGGGCATTCCAGAGAACATCATCCCCCGATAGATAAAGTGCTCGGTTATGTCGATCTCCTTGCCATCAACGCTGTGTTTGACGCCGCCAGCAAACTTAAGGTTTAGCCCCGTGGCCAGTATCACAATATCGGCATTGAGCTGCTTGCCGGATTTGAGTTGGATACCCTCAAAATTGAACTTATCAATGTGATCGGTCACCACCTCGGCATTTCCGGCGCGGATCGCGGTAAACAGATCGCCATCGGGTACCGCGCACAGACGTTGATCCCAGGGATAGTAGTTAGGGGTGAAGTGGGTGGCGACGTCATAATCCGGCCCCAGCGCTTTGCGCACTTGGCCAAGCAGGTACCTGCGCAGCTCTCGTGGTTTTCGACGGGATAGATGATAGATATACATCTGAAACAACACTTTTTGCCAGCGTGTCAGGCGGAAAACCCAATTGTCAGGTAACCATTTGCGCAGTCTCTCTGCCATGGGATCTTCAGCGGGTATGCTGGCAATATAGGTCGGTGTGCGCTGTAACATTACTAGACTCGCCGTGTCCTTCGACATTGCCGGCACCAGAGTCACCGCGGTGGCGCCACTGCCGATCACCACAACACGCTTGTCTTGGTAATCTAAGTTCGCGGGCCAATGCTGTGCGTGCACGACCTGTCCCCTAAAGTCTTCGATCCCGGCAAACTCCGGTGTATAACCCTGCTCGTAATCGTAATAGCCGCAGCAATTGAACATGAACTTGCAGCTTATCGTCACTGACTCACCACTGCCATCACCTGAGCCGCCTCGCTCGGCAGTCACCAGCCAGCGATTGTCGGACGAAGACCAGTTGGCGGCCACCACCTTGTGCTGATAGAGGATATGTCGTTCCACGTCATTTTCCGCCGCTGCCTCACGAATATAGTTGAGGATTTTGTGGCCGTCGGCGATGGTAGCCTTGTCGCGCCAGGGCTTGAAGCCGTAACTGTAGGTATACATGTCACTGTCGGAGCGAATGCCCGGGTAGCGGAATAAATCCCAAGTGCCGCCACTGGCGGAGCGAGATTCGAGGATCATAAAGCTGTGGTCCGGGCAGTTGCGGCGCAACTGGCAAGCACCCCCTATTCCGGCTAAGCCTGCTCCAATAATTAAAACATCTACTGATTCATGGGCGTTATTCATGGTCATCTCAATCTACAAAGTTGTTGCTTTCAATGGTGGAGCTATACCAAATGGGCGACGACCATGCGCGTTCTTGAATGGTGGTCGGTAAGTCTGGGCGCGGTGTTTCACCTGCGCGTATTGCGTCCCAGGTGGACCAGCGGCAGACGGGGTTTTCGAGCACGCGCACATAGTAAAATGCCTCCTGCCCCGCAGTGAAGTTGGGGTCTTGCCACAGAGTCTTGAGCTGGCCCGCGCCGACATTCGCAGTGATAGAGCAGTCATCCGGGTTTACGCGTGCGCCGTTATCAGGGCAGCGATGAGTTTGCGGGTCTACGCTTAAGCCATCTGAGCACGCTACATCGTACACTTGCTCCTGGTGTTCGCCGTTTTCAAGCCAGCCTTTTATAATTTGCACGCGCTGCAATTGGGCGGTGTTTGGGTCAGCCATGGCCCAGGTTAAGAACGTGGGTTGGCGATCACCACTCGCTTGCAGGGTGCCACCCATGGTGGCGCCAGTTTGGTAGGCATTTTTGACCAGGTCCGGGCGATCTAACTGTGCATCGGCGAGTTCGTAACTGGCAAAAAACCGCACTTTTATACGTGTACCGCTGGTGGCAAACGTTTCCTTACGGCGCAGGGCGTCATAAATGGCCTCGCGGGTATTTTCTTCTGCCCATACTCCGGCAATACCAGACGCTCCCCAATACCTGTAGCCTGAAAAATCAAGGTAGGTTTGTTCGTCGACTTCTTCTGTCATTTCGGGTGCAGCCAGTGTGACCAGCGTCCCGTAAAGAAAACTCGCAGGGATAGAGCCGCGTTTTTCAGCGGTGCTGTCGAACGCGCCAATTTTTCCAAAGTAGTTGTCCTCTTCCAGTGGAGATGCGCCTGTGTGGGTATCGCTGGAACCAATAACGCCAAATTTGTAAGGATTTACCCCGGGGCTGTCCGCCATAGACAAACCGCGTAACCACGCATCTCGCACATAGCTGCCCGGTGGCGCACTGGGTAACTTGGAGGAGGTGATGAGGGGGAGAATTTCGAAATTAGCCCACTCGTCGTTTTTCGACAGTAAGGGGTTTGTCTCTGATGTGCCTTTAACCTGGGTGATTTCGACTAGCGGTTCATTGCGCAAGCGTTGGTCGGCGTACTCCTGGTCAATGGCCTTGCCAGCCCAATCAGTAAACATAAACATCGCACCGTTGGAGCCGTTGCTGTTATGCGGTATCGCCAAACTTTCTATGTCTTGTTTTCGCAACCAGTCCATCCAGTCCCACAGGCCTTCGGGGTTAATGCTATTGAAGCGCGAGAAAGGCACGGCGGGTAAGCGCTCGGTGCTACGAAAAATTACATTGCGATGCAGGGGTTCTCTCTCCTCGGTCGAAGACGTGAATTCATACCCTGCAAACGTGGTAAATGTACCGGGTTTGTAGGCTTCATCAGCCGCTTCAATGGTTTGTACCCAGGCTGAATTGCTGGCGTTATTCACGACCGCGTTGTCGATAGTGCCGTCGAGTAACTTGGCCACTACATCGCTAATAAAGCCGTAAAACACTTTGCTTCTTCTGGATAGGTCAAGCAGACCGCCATCTACCGTCGCGTTGATATTGTGATATGGCTTGGCGAAATCGTATTGAGAGAATGCCGTGCTGGTATCGGCGGCCTCGTTGATCAGGCCAAGAAAAACGCCATGATCGGTAACGGCGTAAAAATCCAGTGGTTGTGCCAGCTGTACTTCAAAGCCACTGGGGTGTTTGATGGCTTCTCCCTGCGCATAGCGGTAGGCATCGGCGGGTGTTGCGGTGGTGCCAAAAGCAGAAGCATCAAAAGAGAGTGTCGTGTGCACATGCAAGTCGCCGAAGTAGGCATTGCGATCGAGGTTAGGTGTGGGCCGACGTTGATCGGCATTCGGCGGCGGTGGGAAACTTATGATCTCATCGCCAGCAGGAATCAATGTGTTAGTCGTGCGGTAGACTTCTTGTGCCTGCTCGCGCTTATCCGATTCTAATGATTCGCCGGAGCAGGCGGCCGTCAACGCGATGGCAGCAATCATTGCAGTGTGAAAAATCATAGAGTCTTATTCCTGTGTATCAACAGAGTATGGCTGCTGGACTATCCTGCTGGGACAATCTCCAGAGTCAGCCTTCGGGGTCAAGCCAGATAGGGCTGGTCCAAGCGCGCTCCTGGATTGTTGCGGGAACGCGTGGGTCTGGTTCCCGCCCGAGGCGGATCGCATCATAGCTTGACCAGCGACAGGTCGGGTTCATCAGCACACGGGCGTAATAGAAGGCACCTTGGGCCGGATCGTAGTCAGGGTCATGCCAGACGGTTTTCAGTTCATCAGCGCCAGAACTTTGGCTGAAGTTACAGGTATCAAGATCAACACTTGCGTCATTGTCCGGGCAGCGGTGACTTGTGGGGTCAGCGGTTAATCCATCTGAGCAGGCGATATCGACGACTTTTTCGTGGGTTTGACCCTGCGCGTCGATCCAGCCTTTGATCATTTGCACCCGCTGCAAGCGCGCATCGATTGGATCGCGTGTCGCCCAGACAAAAAAGCCAGGAGACTTTTGCTGCGCCGCATCAGGGTTTGTGGGTACATGCAGCACGCCACCCATCGGCACCCCGTTTGCTATTGAAGACTGCAACGGGTTGTGGTCTTCCATAATGGCATCATCAATACCCCAACCTGCATAGAAGCGCACTGCCATGCGGGGCCCGGATGTGGCGTAGGTTTCGCGGCGGGCAAGGGCATCAAAAATCGCTTCACGTGTATTTTCAGGCGCCCAGACAGCGGCTATTCCACCCGATGTATGAAATTTGAGACGAGATTTATAAGCAGCTGTTGCATCGTCATCATCATTCAGGCGCCGAACCGCTGAGGAAGTGACCGCTGCCACTGCACCGGGAAAGTCCCATTCTTCCACATCACCGGGATTGGAATTGTGACTGTCAGTGGCGGCGATAAAGCCCACCTGTACCGGATTAAATCCCAATTCCTGATCAAGCTCCAGTCCGACTTTAAGCCCCTGGCGGACAAAACCTGTTTGAAAGGCGCAGCCTGTCGTTTCGCCGGGCTGGCAGGGGTCGAATACTTGTTCAAAGGCACATTCTTCATCCGTCGCGCCGACGCCTAGCGCACATTCCTGCGCGCCCTTGATCTGGAATATTTCTGCCAGCGGTTCGCGCCTTTGTCGCAAGCGCCAGTCGGCCTCGCTATATTGCTGACCGTCCCAGGTGAAACGTGAGTAAGTAAGGCCCCATGCCTTGTTGGGGTTGTGCGGCATGGTCAGGAAGTCACAGCCAGCACCGCAAGTGGCTTCAAGCCCTCGCCAAAGTTCAATGGCGTTCGGTACATCCAGACTTGAAATAGCCCGCTCAGGAACCGTATTGGAGCGGAAAAGGACGTTGCGGTGATGTTTACCCTCATCCGGCATTCCTGGCGAAAACTCATAACCAATCAGCGTGGTCAGCTTACCCGGCTGATAAAATTTGTCGGCAAGGCTGACATAACGGGCCCAGTCGTTAATGGAATTTTTATAGCATCGTTCAGCTGTGCCGTCTCCCCATTTACAGGTGGGAAAAACACCGGGTTTAAGGGGCTGGCGGCTCGTCTGTTGATAGACTCCAGCCGGTTTTGAGGGATCGCCAGGCACTCCTGTTCCGCGAGCGCCTTTAGCGAAGATTTGAAAAATCGCCGGATTAGCACGAGTGGTTAGCCAGCAGGCAGCGCGCGCACCCAGCGACAGGTCCGGGTCATTACAGTGTGTCTTAGTGCCAAAACCTTCGGCGTGGTCGGTGATCGCCACAAAGTCCAGCGGGCGGGTAAGCTGCATGATCTCGCCCCCGGCGCTGGTCAGCGGCTCTCCTCCGGCGAAGCGATAGGCATCTTCAATACCAAACGTATTACCGAACAGGGTTGCATCGAAACTTTCAGATGTATGCAGATGCAATTCACCCCAATACAGGTTCATGTCAGGATTGGGCGCGTCTTGATAGATAGCGGCTTGTATTGCGGGCCGTGTCACCCTGCTGTCGTCTTGCAAGGCATAATCGCGAGCTGCTGTATCCGGTCCAAATTTGTCGAGCGTTATCTGTATAGGCAGCAGCCATTTAACCCAGGCAAAGCCGATGGCCGCGAGCAGTAAGACAACAATGCCTAAACCGATTTTTTTGAGCATGTTTTGCTTTCCTGATATTTCCCCGCACCCGCTGAGCCCGCGCGGGGTGCATCATTTAGTCGTTCATGCGCAGGCGCGCGACTAAAGTGTCAGCTTTAGAAACTATAACGTGCCTGCACGGCGATGGAGCGCGGCCGATTTGGCAGACCGAAATAGCTGTTGGAGTCGGTAATCGGTACGTCGTTGTTCCAGATGTTGCTTTTTTCGTCGGTGAGATTCTTGCCGATGAGCGCGACGGTCCAGGTGCGGTCCACGTTGGCCAACGCGATGCGTGCATTGAACGTGGTGAGGGCGTCGTGCTTGGTGTTGGGATCCAGGTCCAACGCCGAGTAAAACTCATCCTCGTAGTTAACATCTATGCCATTGACCAGTATTAGGTTTGCGCTCAGTGGTATCACATACTTGGCATTGAGGGTGTAGCTCCAATCCGGGGCGAACAGCAGTGTCTCGTCTTTCAGATCCTGGCCGCCGGTCTCGCCTGCTGAAATGTTACTGCCATCGTCCCTCAGGCAGCCGGGGTTGTTGTCCGGGTCGCTGCTTTGCGGGATGGTGCAGGTGGCGCCGGTGAAATCGTCATAATAGGCATCCAGGTAGGCCACCGCAGCGCCGAAGGACAGACGCTCCGTCGCCTGCCAACGGCCATCTATTTCCACACCCTGGCTGACGGCTTCCCCGGCGTTACCGACCCGGAATACATCGCCTATCAGTGAACTGGTCTGCAGGTTGTCGAATTCCGTGCGGAACACTGCGATATTCAGTTCCGCAGCCCCCTCCAGCAAGCGCATCTTGGCCCCCACTTCATAGGCGGTCACGGTTTCGTCCTCGTACTCGAGTACCGAGGGGTCGCTTCCGGGCACCGACTCACCGGTCAGCTCGCCTGTGACGGGGTTCGCCAGACGAATCTCGTACCCGGCGCCGCTGTAGGCCTGGTCGTAACCACCGGCTTTGAAACCGGTACTGACACTGGCGTACAGCATGGCGTCATCGCTGGCATCCCATTGGACAATGCCGGAGAAGGTCCACTGGTCTTCTTCCCGGCTGAGGCCGGTAAATGAGTGCTGTCGAACATCCGCAATCAACTGGCCATTAAGCGGATTGGCGAAGAAGAGGTTATCTCCAACCCTGATTTGCAACCCATTGGAAAAGGTCTCCTTGTCCAGATCCTTGGTCTCATCGCTATAACGTACACCGAGCGTAAACCTGACAGTATTAGTGTAGTTCCAGGTGCCCTGGCCGAAGACGGACCAGCTTTCGGAGTCTTGGTCGAACGTGCTCGGTACGCCGGGTTCGGCACCGTAAAGGGCGCCGGCTACACTCAGGGGGCCCGACTGTGCGAAATCAAGGGCGTCGATACGTTGGCTGATGTCCAGTTCGTTATATTGGTAGTAGGCGCCGGTGATCCAGTCGATGGCCTCGTCACCCGGCGAGACGAAACGAATTTCCTGGCTGTACTGTTCGTAGTCCTCCCACCCGTAGCGAGACAGGGCTGCCACTGCGGCAATGTCCTGGTTGCCGGGGCCTTCCTCATTGTAGGCAGAATAGGCGGAAATCGAGGTAAAGGTGGCGAACTCCAGCTCCCAGTCCACAGTGACGGCGAAGACGTCTGTGTCGGTTTTATTGCGGCCATCAACATCGCCGGCACCCTTGTCCCGGTCAGAGACCACGGGGAACGGTACGGTACCGAAATCGTTCTCCTGGCCTTCGAAATCGGACTGGTACACTACCGTGGGTCGAGAGCGCCGATCGAAGTCGCCGTATTCGTACTTGGCGTTGATTTCCAGCGTATCGGCGGGTTCCCAGCGGAGGCTGCCACGGACATACTGGTTGTTATTATCGGGGCCCTCCGCTTCGGTAGTGACGTTTTCCCACCAACCGTCTATTGAGTCGTAACGGGCCGCCAGACGACCGGACAAGTCGTCAGTCAGCGGGCCGGACACCACAACATTGTACTGCTGCTCGCCATCATCGGGCGCGTACAGTGCCTCCACCATGCCCTCGAACTCGTCAGTAGGTTTGGCAGTGGTGATGCTGATGGCGCCGGCGACGGTGTTTTTGCCAAACAAAATACCCTGCGGCCCCTTGAGGATTTCGACCCGTTCCAGGTCCATGGTTGTCGGGACAGCAGCCAGCGGTCCGCGTCCGGCGTAAACGCCGTCCGTGAACATCCCCACGGACTGTTCGAAGCCAGCATTAGTGCCGGACCCCACACCGCGGATGAACAGGTTCGGCGACCCGGCGCCGTTATTGATGGTGACATTCGGTATGTACTGAGTGAGTTCCTCCAGGTCAGTAATGCCGAGATCGTCAATTGTCTCGCCGCTCATGGCAATAATGGAAATGGGTACGTCCTGCAAATTCTCGGTCCGCTTCTGGGCGGTGACCATCACTTCTTCCAGCATAAGAGGCTGGGCCAAGACACCAGCCCCGTAAGCTGTCAGGGCGAGGGCGGATGCTAGCGATCTGATTTTTATCATAGTGATACCCCAAAATTATTGTTAGCTGCGTTTAAGGGAGAGGGATTCAGCTCGTGGCGTCTATTTCCTCTTCATCCGGCATTGTCAATCTTTTAGCCAGACGGATTACGTCTTCGACTGATACCTCTGGCTTAGTTTTCTGTCTATGGGCGCGACTATAGTGCAGGGAAATGAACGATAAGGAAGCATATTCGGCCAAATTTTGCCTGTAGGGTGGGCGTTAAATTGCACCGACTATTGACCACCCTGGAGTGGATACTGCTTTGGAGGGGTGCTACGCGGAAGACCATTGCCGTCACAGATCAACAGAACCAAGGGATTAAGGCACAGATTCTGGCGGGCGGCTTCACCAAAGGAGTCTTGGTTAAGAAGCGCGTTTTTCTTTTAAGCTAGAAGATGATCAGTCTGTTTTATAATTGTGGTCTAACGGTCAGCGTATCCGGGCAATATAGCACCGTCATTACGACCTGCCTGACTAATGCCAGCGTCCTTTTCCAGAGCCGCTCATCGGCAACGACGGTGGCGCTGTCTAATTCATCCAACAGCAAGTTTTACTTACAACTGATCAAATTTCACCACTGTCAGAGACGGCTTTTCCGAGTCCGTTGAGCGTTGGTAGCGAATGGAGAGTAAACCCTCTTTTTTGCCCGCAGTACTCAGCCAGTTGCCTGATGGGGGTTTGTGGTGCGACACGACAATACGATAGCGACCCCCTTGGGTGGCGATTTCCCGGTCATTGAGTGCTACGCTGTAGTGGTCGTAATCCAGCGACTGCATCCAGCGGTTTTGCAGTGAGACGCTCCAGTAAGGCGCATCAGGTACTGCGCCCTCTACAATCAGTGCTTCATCGTCTTCCAGATAAAACCAAGAGCCGTAGTATTCGTTGTCATCGGTGGGGTAGAAAACACCTCCAAAGTCCGGGTTGTAACTTTTCGGAGGGTCGATATTGTTGGGGCCAGAAGCGAGCATGTCGGTGAGCGCTATCGCGCCGTCCAGTGTTTCGTTAAAAAACGTTGCTGCGTTGGTGAGCCGTGTGGCCACTTCGCGATCTGTGTCTGGTGCAAACGCGGTTGGAGTGAGATTGGCAATAGTGAAGTTGGCTTTTTTCTTGTCGGAGCGATCGTGGTAATACTGTCGCACCATCAGCATGTGGACATCATCCTCTAGTTTCAGCCAGTCGACTGCGTCATCGGCGGGCTTTTTTTTGCTCAGCACAATGGTGAAGTTTCCGGACTCGTCAAAGCGGATGGATTCATTGGAGATGTTGGCAGCCGCCCGGTTCCAGCCACTGAGACTGGTACCATAGAGCATCAAACCAAGGTATTCAGCGTCGCCTATATTCCCGGTAACTTCATAGTCAAATGACGATGAGAGCGCGGCCGTATGGTAGATGGCGTCAGGGCTATCGCCCAGAAATTTGCGGTAGTCGCTCATCCAATCGGTAAAGCGCGGCGCTGACTCATCGCCTTTGGACAACTTCATTTCCAGCGAGGCCGTTGCCAGTTGCGCCAGATACACAATTCCCTCCAAGCGCTCTTGAGGATCTTCGTTACTGGCGAAGATTCTAGCGCCCGCAGCTTCCAGGCTGGCAACAAAGTGTCGCCAGGCCTGTGCGGCTTGGCTATCCGCAGCCCATTCGGCGGGGGGCACGGCAATTGTCTTGCCGGCGTTCAGTGTTCCCAGCAGATAGCCGCCTGCGACCAGAACACCAACAGCAATGATCAATAAGAACTTGTTCATCTATCGCACCGCGCCGCCGCCATCAACCGAGAGTATCTGGCCGGTGATAAATGAGGCCCGGTTGCTGGAGAGGAAGCTGACTGCATCTGCGATTTCCGAGGGTTCTCCCAGGCGATTCATAACAGCCGCTTTCTTTAATCCATCGGCTTTGTCCGGCTGTTCTGCAAAGTACTTTTCCAGTCCGGGCGTGCGGATCACGCCAGGCGATACGGCGTTGATGCGTATTCCCCGTGCGCCGTATTCGGCGGCAGAACTCTTGGTCAATATGTTAACGCCGGCCTTGGCGGCCGCATAGGCCGTATTGTAGGCCTGGCCGCGCAGGGACGCGTTCGATGAGATGTTAACAATCGCACCGCCGCGTTCGAGCATGGCGGCGATCTCGTATTTCATGCATAACCATGTGTTGGTCAGGCACATATCGAGGGTTTGATCAAAGACTGCGCGTTCATACTGATGGATGGGGCCGGAACCGCGACTTAATGCCGCACTGTTGCAGGCGATATCCAGTCGGCCAAAGTGCCTCAATGTGTTCTCTACCAGCGTTTTCACGGACTCCTCGCTGCCAACATCACAATGAATAAAGACTGCGCTGCCACCGGCAGCTGTGATGAGTTGTGTGGTCTCCTCACCCATGTCGTCGTTGATATCCGACACCACAACTTGTGCACCTTCCAGCGCGTAGGAGAGGGCGATGGCGCGACCAATACCCTGGCCAGAGCCGGTGACTATGCCGATTTTATTGTCGAGCAGACCCATGCTGTACTCCTCTTTACGCCGTCTTCACGGTAATCGATTCAGGCTTGCGCAACGCAATCAGCACCATAGGCACGACGAGTACCGCTGCGATCAGCCCGGCCCATAAGCCTTTGAAAATAGCGTAGTGAACCGGGCTTATTGTATCGACTCCGAGCAGGAAGAAGCCCGCTAGTGTCAGGGGGGCATAGACCAGCATCCCGATCAGGCCAAACAGACCTGCGCTTTTGAATGTACTGGAGGGAAAGCGATCGGCGAAGGATTGTATAAAGGAAGAGGCCCCCAGGTGAATAGGCTGCAGCTTGCCTTTGTTGAGTTTGCTGCGTTGCATTGGAATAACGAGGAGGGCGACGATCAATGGCAACAGCAGCCCGGTGGCTAGGATATCCACCGCAAAACTGTCGTCTGTGCCCCAACGCAATTCTGGCACATTTTTCATCAGCAACCAGGCGGCCATGCCGTTAAAGAGGGTGTTGGATATACCGCAGACCAGTATCTCATGGCGTATATGGTTATTATCAGCGCTTGCTGTAATCATGTTTTGATGCTCCTTGAAGCGCAGAGTCGCCAGATAGTATGACATGGTCGACAAGCCGTCGGCATAGGACTCAAACAACCAATTCATTAAACATAATCGTTCAGTATTGGCTTGCATGTGCGCTATCCTATGCTACGTTGGTTTTATGCGAGACCCGCCCATAAATAAAAATACTAACTAAAATTACCGGACTGCATGCGCAGTTGACAGGACGATGGCAGAAATTACTGTTCCCGCAAAAAAGTTTATGCGCCTCTTTGATTACATGGCGCGAATTGGCATTGATGTGCCAGCAGTGGCGGCCTTGGTTGAGCTAAGGCCAGAACGCATAGCGTCTTTGGCGCCTGACCACGCGCTGCCTGCGATGCACTATTCCCTTTTGTACAAGGCCGCTGCCGCGAAAATGCAGGAGCTTGAACAGAGTCCCCCGTGGGCGGCCGGCTTGGGCGGAGAAAGATTCGAGTTGATGTGCCACTGTATGATTGGCGCGCGCACCTTACGAGACGCATTGCAGCTTGCGGAGCGCTTCGACGCTTTGCTTTATCCGTTGAATGGTTATTGTATGCGTTTGCTGGAGACGCCTACTGCAGACACCGCCAGGCTGAGTTACGAAATAGATGTTTCAGAATCCGCCGCGATATTTCTGCCAGAGAACTGGGATAGAGTCGATTCTGGCCTAACTGCCGCAAGGGCATCGGGACTGCTGGTCTGGCATGCGCTTTGTGGTTGGCTAATAGGACAGGCGCTTAGCGCAGCAGAGCTGCGCATCGACGCGCCGTTTGTGAATCAGGATTACCATGACAGTCTCTCGCGAACTATCAGCGGCCCCGTGTATTTTGAGGCGGGCGAGAACACTGTTAGTTTCGATCGTGCCTTGCTTGACCACCGTGTGGTCCACACGCCAGAGTCACTGGCAGATTTTCTCAGGAACAGCGTGTATCACCTGATCGCCATGGACCGGGTTCCGGCCAGTACCAGTGCCGCGATCAAGTCGCTGGTCAGTATCGATTTGCCTAGCGGCATGCCATCGTTCGCCGACGTGGCCGCTATGCTCTATATGTCGGAATCGAGCTTGCGTCGCCGCTTGCAGGCGGAGGAAACCAGTTATCAAGCGATCAAGGATGAGGTACGTTGCCAGGTCGCCATCGACAAGCTGCTGCATGAGGATGCTCGCGTGGCGGACCTGGCTGAGTTATTGGGTTTTACTGAGCCCAGTTCGTTTGTGCGTTCCTTCAAAAGTTGGACCAGCTATACACCAAAGGCCTACAAAGATCGGATGCAGGAGTTGGGGAGAGCCTGAACGGACTCGCTCTAGTGAAGGTCGTTTAGAACTGACTTTCCAAACGTTGCACCAGTTCGCGTGCATCCAAAATTGCGCCGTCGATGTAGCCCACCCGGCGACAGTCGCCAATCTGGTGGACGCGCGCCGTGCTGTCAGACAACTGCTTGAGCAGACTGTCATCCGGCTGCGCCCCCATAGCAATGATCACCTGCCCGCAGGCTATTTCCTGAACTTCCCCACCTGTTGAAAAACTGACCGACCGCGCGCCAATCTGAATATCTTCTGCTAATTTATGCAGCACGGCACCATTGGCATTCAGCTCATACAGCACCTTGGCTCTGCGCACTATGGCGAGTTCCGGTCCGAATGCAGGGCCAGGTTCGAGTACGGTCACTTTACGCTTGCGTTCAACCAGGTACTCAGCCAACTCCAATCCGACCAGGCCGCCGCCGATAATCACGACTTCACGGGTAATTGGCATCCACAGCTTGCTTAGCAGTCTCATCAGTGTGATGTGCCGTAATATCTGACTCCAGCGCCCCGTTGTCAGAATGAGTTGCTGCCATATTGACAGCTTCGCTATTGCTTCACGGTTGCTCCCAAATAGAATGCCGCGCAGTTCATCACCATCAAACACATGGCGCTGCGCTTTGCCAGGAATCTCCGGGGCAACGCGCCTCGCACCCGTGGCGAGGATGATATGGTCCGGGTTGAGGGCGGCGGTATTCTCGCGGTTAGCCGTTGTGCGAAGCTTTAGCGCGATGGGCAAGGCACGCACTGCGCCGGCCAGATAATGCACCAGCTTCTCGTTGGGCTCATAGGCCAACCCGGCGATGCGGGCAGTTCCTCCAAGGTCTGCGTCTTTTTCCCACAAGCTGACGTGATGGCCCTTCTCAGCGAGCAAGCGGGCAGATTCCATGCCCCCGGGGCCGCCGCCAATCACGAGGATTTTTTGGGGCGCGCCTGTGCGCGCGAGAATGTCGCCCTCGTACTCACGGCCGGTGCTGTGGTTCACGGCGCAACAGGCCGCTTTGTTGACGAATATCTGGCTTACACACATGTAGCAATAGATGCAGGGTCTTATTGAGTCACCCTGCCCGGTCAGTAGTTTGTTAGGCAGGTCGGGGTCAGCCAGCAGCTTTCTGCCCATCGCCAGATAGTCAAAGTCACCGGCGGCAATTCCGCGTTCGCCTGCATCGGGTTCAATTCTTCCCACTGCGATTACAGGAATCGAGACGGCCTGCTTGACGGCTTTTGCAAAACCAATAAAACCGCCCGGCTCGTGCACTAACGGAGCCTCGGTAAACGCGATGGAGTGCGCGACATTACCGTAGGCGCTGACATCAATTGCGTCAGCACCGGCGCGCTCGCACAGCCGAGACGTTTCGACACAGTCTGGCAGGGTGATGCCGCCCTCGATACGGTATTCATAGGCGTCCAGGCGAATCAGGATAGGGAAGTCGGGCGCGGTAGCCGCTCGCACCGCTGCAATCGTTTCCAGCAGGAAACGCGCGCGATTTTCGATTGATCCGCCATAGTGATCCCCGCGTTGGTTGGTATACGGCGAAAGGAAGTTGGCCAGCAGGTAACCGTGCCCCGCATGCAGTTCAATACCGTCGAACCCTGCTTGACGGGCCCGCGCTGCGGCGTTAGCGAAACCCAGCGTGGTTTCGGCTATGTTTTGCGGCGTCATCTCGTAGTAGTTTGGGCCGCGGCCATCCGGTCCAACGCTCTTTATGAAGTTAGCGATTTCGTCCTTGGTCAGCACGTTGAACATGTCGCTGCGGGAGGGTTTTATCGCTGAGGGTACGGGGATTGGTCGCCCCGCAGCGGTATCTTCCTGCGCCATTTTTCCGCTGTGGTTGAGTTGCGCCACAATCTTTGCGCCGTGGTGATGGACGCGGCTTGTCAGCTCGCTCAATCCGGGAATGAAGCGGTCGTCGGAAAAGGCCACGGTGTTAGGCATGCTTGCACCGCTGGGCCACAGCGCGGCGGATGTCTCCAGCACCAGCAGTCCGGCACCACCTTTGGCACGGGCCTCGTAGTAGGCGATCAAGCGTTCGGTGCAGTGACCATCTGTTGCCGCAAAGTTTGTTCCCATCGCCGCCATCACGATACGGTTGCTTAGCTCCATGCCGCCGATACGTCCGGGTGATAGTAGATGAGGGTGGCGATGTGACATGGCGTGCGCTCCGAGCATTGAATTTTTGACGCTTAATAGTAGGCTGCACCCTAAAGTCACACAAAACCCTTGGAGCCAATTTCATAGACATTTACGTTCTTGTGTCGTGAATGATGTCGGCTTTGACCAGGGCGTCGGTATTTATATGGATGATGACTGTGGAATGCAATTCGCACAGCGAATGAGGACTAGAATGTGTCCCTGGATGACAAGCGTGTGTTGACCAACAGCTACAAGGTTGGGCCGTTTGTTACCGGTGCCTATAACATGCCGCGTACCTGGGCAGTTTCAGTAGCGTACAACTTCTAAAACCCGTATGGATTTTTTATGCCGCGCCTGAATAAGGTGCGGCTTTTTTTGATTGTACAATGTTAAATGTGCCATCAGTCTGAGAGGTACTGGCCGCAAGCAGTAGCTATACTAAAAAGACAATACGACAATACGACAATACGACA
>JBDNIE010000093.1:0-4449 GCA_041688425.1 Halioglobus sp.
CCGTCAGTATCGGTCATGCCTGGTTTACGGCGTCCAAAACGATGCGTGCGCAGATAATCGTGCTGCCATTCTGTCCGGGCGCAAGCATGCTGTATGCGTATGTAGTGGCTGCATCATCATGCTGTGAGGAGGAGCGGGCGTTGGAGCAGCCGGTGATACCCAGGATGACCAGGGCAGCCAGAAATAACAAACGGGGCATAAACGTTCCTTTTATGGCTCAACGCCTGAAGATAGGCATATGCCGGTCTTGATTGAGCACGGCCGCCTTGAGCAGGGCTTTGTCGAGAGTAGCCAGTGGCAAGCCTTCTCTAAGAGCTAATTCCAAATAGGCAGCATCGTAGCTGCTCAATCGATAGGCCCTCGCATATAGAAGAGACTAATCTACTAGTCTGGTTAGAATCTTCAAGCTTGCAAGTCACAATTTCGGTGTCTCTATCGGCCCCGCTTCAATTTTCGCACGGCTTGCTCCGGCGTATATTCAGCGACTCGGCTCAGCGCATCCAGAGAGCGTTGGCGGAGATTGAGCTTGCCACTGCCGTTTTCCCAGGTGGTTACAGTAGGGGGGCTTACGCCCACTAACATTGCAAACTGTGTTGTGTTCATCCCAAATTTCTTGCGCAGTCTTGTCACCGTCGCCGCTGTTGGTGTTATCGGTTCTTCTATGTCTACGCCAAAGACATCGGAGAGGTCAGCCCCTGCCAGTCGGCGGCTTTTTCCTTTTCCAGACGTGGCTAACTGAATGTCCATTTCCAGGGTGATCAGTTCTTCATGATCAACATCGCGCAGTAAGAAAAGTAGTTCAGGCTGATGATCGAGCCTGGCGCCAACACCGTACAGAACGGCGGCAACGTGTTTGCACATCTTTGCCCGGTCGGGACAGTTGCAGGCAAGCGTTATCTCGTTGGGCCTGGGGAATAGCCCCTGATTCTGATCGGTCACTATCGCCATGACATGGTTGGAGAAACGTCCCTGCAATAATTCCAGTACGGAGCCAATCTGGCCGGTGCATTTTTTGCAGACGTTTTCCCATTTTTGTACAGGCAATGGGCTGATACTTACGTTGACCCTATAAAGCTGTGAACCGCTGACGATCGCCTCTACTTTGCCGCTGGAGATGGCCAGATGGCAAACCGAACCGTTGCGAACATAGGTGCGTCCCCTGGGCAGGCGGTTCTGATAATCACTGAAATTCTCCAGTTGCCTGCACCATGCCTCACCCCAGAATGTGCGGACGATCTTACGTCCCTGAACTTCGATGGGTTCAACTTTCGTGCCCTTTTTTCGTAGTTTATCTACTTCTTTGGCCGCTCTGGCACGCCGCGCTGCGACAGGCACATAGGGTTCCCAGTCACCGTAACTCATGTGTGTTCCCCGTCAGACATGCGTCTTCTCAATATCGAGTGACACCAGATTCAGCAATGCCTCATTATTCATCTCCGTGATCAACGTGTTCGCACCACCCTCCAGAAGATCATTGGCGAGGGCTGTCTTCTCAGTAATCAAGGCGTCTATCTTCTCTTCTATCGTCCCCTGGCAGATAAACTTGTGAACAAGTACATTTTTTTTCTGTCCGATGCGAAAGGCGCGGTCGGTGGCCTGGTTTTCTACCGCCGGGTTCCACCAGCGATCAAAATGGATCACGTGGGATGCCTGTGTAAGGTTGAGTCCGGTGCCGCCCGCCTTGAGAGAGAGAACGAAGAAGGGCGGCCCCTGTTCATCCTGAAAGCGATCAACCAGTTTTTGTCTGTGCTTTACGGCAGTGCCGCCATGCAGCACCAGGCCATGCTGACCAAACTGCTGTGCCAGAAAGTTTGCCAGTGGTGTGGTCATTTCACGAAACTGCGTGAACACCAGCAACTTTTCCTGGCGTGAGGCGATCTCTTCACACAGTTCAGCCAGACGCTGAAATTTGCCACTCTTTTTCGGATCGTATTCATCATCCCCGAGCAGTTGTGATGGGTGATTGCAGATTTGCTTGAAACGCAGCAGGTAGGAGAGCACGAGACCGCGACGCTGGATGCCCTCAATGTTCTCGATGGCATGCGTCATCTCATTCACGGCCTGCTGATATTGCGCAGCCTGATCTTTACTCAGGCCACAGTAGGTGGGCACCTCAGTTTTTTCGGGCAGATCGCTAATGATTGCGCGATCGGTCTTCAGGCGGCGCAGGATATAGGGGCTTACGAGACGGCGCAAAGGCGCATACTGGTCGCTTTCCCGTTCAGAAAGGGATTTCACAAATCCCTTGAACCGCGTCGCTGATCCAAGCAGGCCAGGGTTTAGGAAGTCGAACAGTGACCAGAGATCCGACAGTCGGTTCTCTACTGGTGTGCCAGTTAGTGCAACACGGGCTTTGGCATTGAGCGTCTTGACCGCTTTGCTCTGCCTGGCGGCTGGATTCTTGATGGCATGGGCCTCATCCAGCACCAACAGTTGCCACTGTTGCGCTTGCAGCCAGTCTTGACGCATCAGTGTGCCATAGGTGGTCAACACAATATCGACGTTATCCAGAGTGCCGGTGCCATTCGCGGTGGCTTCCATTTCAATCAGGCTGAGGTGTGAGCTGTGATAAATCAGATGGCGTAGAGAAGGGGCAAAGCGCTCAAGTTCTGCTTTCCAGTTGCCAATCAGTGAGGCGGGCAGTACCAATAGAGACGGTCTGTCAGAGCGCTTCTTTTTCAATATCAGCAGTAGCGAAATAATCTGCATGGTTTTACCCATGCCCATGTCGTCTGCCAGGCAGGCCCCTAGTCCCAGCTGAGAGAGTAACCACAACCAGTTCACGCCCGCCTGTTGATAGGGGCGTAGGGTCGCTTTGAGTGCTTTGCCGGGGTTGGCCGCTTTCAGCTGAGCGGGCGTGCGCAGCTCCTCCAACAGTGAACCCAGCCATTTGCCCGGTTGAACGAGAGACCATTCCTGGCTCTCTTGCGGATTATCCTCTCGCAAATCGGCGGGAGCGCCTGCCAGCAAGCGCATCCCTTCTGCGAAGGTGAGCCCGCCGCCTGCCGTTTCGGCCTCCACTTTCTCCCAATGGGTTAGGGCTTCCCTCAACTTCTCTTGATCCACCTCAACCCACTGTCCCTTCACAAAAGAGAGGCCATTACCCGCCGCCATCAGCTTTTTCAATTCGGCCTTGCTGAGCGACTCATCACCTAGGGCAACATGCAGGTCAAAATCCAACAGTGAGTCGGCAGTGAAGTTCTGCTGCTTTTTCTCACCAATGGTAATGCTGGCACGCAGCCTGCTCCGTTTTTTCCACCAGTCAGGCAGCCGGACCACCACGCCGCATTGCTCGTATTGTGGCGCATCCTTCAGAAACTCATAGGCCTCAGCGGCTGACCAGGCCAGGGGGTGATAGATGTCGCCGGTATCCACCAGATCTTTAATCACAGCGCTTGATTGTGCGGCCAGCTGAACCGGTGAAAGCAGACGAATCAAGGCCTGTTTATTTCTTGCACCGGCGTATTCCTGCAAAGCACGGCTGAGTGGTTGGTATCGGATACGACCCTGCTCTGAGAGTTCGGGGGCATAGGTGGCCATGAAGGCGAAGGGAAAGTCCGGGTCACCTTTATTTTCCGCCAGATGGAAACAGACGCGGCCCACCTGATGCCACTGGGGTGCGCTATCGGCAAGCAGTGCATCCAGCCCCCCAGTATCCTGTATTTGTAGGCATACCCAGGTATCAAGTGTGCATCGGATGTCCTGTAGCACCTCTGCAGAGAGATACTCGGCCCCACGCATCGGTGGCGCACTCAAAAGTAGTGGCAGGGTTTCGGTGGCGGCGAATGGCTCGACAGGATCAGGCTGGTGTGGAACCGCCGGCGCCAGGAGGCAGCGTTCACGTAGATATCCGCAGGCAAAGGTGCGCCAGTATCGCAAAGAGGGGGAGAGGTTATCGCCATTTTTTCTAGCCGCAAGCGTGAACAAACCTTCACCCACGCTACGCATAAAGGCCTTGCTGATGGCCCCATTCACCGCGTTGCCTGTCGGCTCATCAACCACTGATGGGAAGCAGTGCAGATGGCCCGAGGGTAGTAAGCCTAGATCAAAAAAGCGATCTACCGTCTCTCTGCTTGTATGCAGACTGCGCGCAAGCACTGCTTTGCTGATGTGTTGTACTTTCATAGCCTACTGTAACTGCTTAGAACACTACTGATATGAATTTAGGGTTGCCTGCTAACATTGGCTGATTCTAATCAAATCGTACAGAAAAAGGGGCATTCATTCCCATTACTTGCCGGAGAATCGACTATGGACATCAAACCGATAAAAACTGGATGTCATGGTTACACTCATCGAGGCTTACGAAGCAAAGCATGTTTCGATGGAACTGCCAGATCCTGTTGCGGCGATCAAATTTGAAATGGAACGCTGAGGCTTAATTGATCCCCTGGCGGCGCGTGAGGATCCGGGCTTATGGGGTCAGGCCTTACATTTCACATAGTGCCG
>JBDNIE010000094.1:0-44083 GCA_041688425.1 Halioglobus sp.
CGCGTCTGTTTACACGCGTCTGTTTACACGCGTCTGTTTACACGCAGCCCGCCGTATTCACTTGTCGTGGCCATTGGATGGGGTGTGCGCCGTTAGAAACGTGTTGCGTATAGCGAGTCTGAGAGAGCGGGAAGCCCGCGCTCCCGTGTCCCGACCATAACGCTTGCTTGCAGGCCCGTGGCCAACAGAAACAACCAAACTGTCTAAAGGCACGAGTACTTCATGCCGGTGTGCCATGCACTTTTGTGCACTTTGTTTTACAGTAACCCAGACTTTTACTGCTTAACAATGGAAATTGATCATGCCACTCACACCCGCTGACGTGCATAACAAGAAACGTGAAATAACCGCCGAAGGCGGCTTGTTTGAAATGGAAACCGTAGAGCTCAATGGATTCAGCTATGCCGCCTACAAACATGCGCCCAAGACGCTGGTGGAGGTGCTGCAGGGGGCGCGTGGACATGGCGATCTGGAGTTTCTGGTATATGAAGGACAGCGCTTTACCTATACGCAGTACTTTGCGCAGGTAGATGGGCTGGCAGCGAGTTTGCAGCTGGACTTTGGCGTGCGTAAAGGCGACAGGCTGGCCATCGCCATGCGTAATAACCCTGCCTGGATTATCACGTATGCGGCCGCCACATTAGTCGGCGCAGTGGTCGTGCCGGTCAATAGTTGGGGCAAGACAGAGGAGCTGCGCTACTCGCTGGAAGACTCGGGAAGCACACTGCTGGTTTGCGATACACCGCGTTTGGCATTGATCGAAGCGCTGTTGCCGGAACTCGGTGTCACGGTGCTGCTGGTGGAAGGTGCAGAGGACCGGAAGGCTGTGGCTAATGTCGAATCCTTTGAAGAAATGGTACTGGCAGGAAAGGGTCGGGACTACGATCTTCCCGAAATGTCAGGCCACGATGACTGTGTCATTTTGTATACATCAGGTTCAACGGGCATGCCCAAGGGCGTGCTGCATCGCCATATCGCGGCATGCCAGTCGCTGATGAATATGTTTTTCCTCGGCTATTTATTAATGGAGCTGGAGGGTGCGCGAGAATTCCGCGGAGGAGCCGAGCGCGAAACGCCGCTACTTACTGTGCCGTTATTCCATGCCACCGGACTGCTGTCGGGCTTTGTGCTGCCAATACACACGGCGCAAAAAGTGGTGATGATGCACAAGTGGGAGGCATTGAAGGCACTGGAATTGATTCAGGCGGAGAAAATTACCGGTTTATCCAGTGTCCCGGCTGTAATTCAGGACCTTTTATATCATCCCGACTTCGACCGCTATACCACTGACTCGCTGATACGGGTGAGTGCCGCTGGTGCTGCGACGCCCGCCGGTCTGCCGGATTTGATACGCACGAAATGTGGCGCGCCCAGTCGGGCCGCCGGTTGGGGAATGACGGAAACGTTTGCCGTGGGTGCCACCATGAGCGGCGCCGTATTTGACTTGAGTCCCGACAGCGCCGGTATCGTCTCCCCGATCACGCAGATGCGCTTCGTCAATGACAAGGGCGAAGAACAGGCGCCCTTAACGGGGGGTGAAATGGAAGTCTACAGCATCACCTGCACGCCCGGTTACTGGCAGAAAGACGAGGCCAATGCTGCTACTTTTGATGCCCAGCGGTGGATGAAGACCGGCGATGTGGGTCGTATCGACGCAGACGGTTTCCTGCACATCACCGGCCGCATCAAGGAGATTGTGATTCGTGGCGGTGAGAATATTTATCCGGGCGAAATTGAGCAGGTCGTGTACCAATTACCGCAAGTAAAAGAAAACGTGGTATTTGGCGTGCCCGATGAGGCGATGGGGGAGGAGCTGGCGCTTGTGCTTTACCTGAACCTTGGAGCGTCGCTGAGTGAAAAAGAGCTGCGCGATTACCTGAAAGAACATCTTGCCGGCTACAAAGTGCCCAAGCATATCCGCTTCTGGCATGCGTCGCTGCCGCAGAATGCCAGCGGTAAGTTGCACAAGTTGAACGTGCGAGAGGCTTTTCTCAACGAGTCATAGCTCAACCGATCGGGCAACAACAAGGTAAGAGCCGAGTCATGGTAGAGCCTTGGCCGAGTGAGAACTCAGCCATAGCAGCGCGTTAGCGTTTGGCGATTACGTCGCAGAGACGGTCAATTTCCGACAGCTCCGCCGTGGCGGGCACTACAAACAATTCTTCGCACCCGGCGGCTTCGGCGTTATCCAGCGCCTCGCGCACGGTATCAGCGGAGCTGCGGTGTACCGATTCAGCCATCATAGTCGCAATTTCCGGTCCTGCAATCGCAAGGTACTCATAACAATAGTCGTACAATTTTTGTTGACCGTTGTCCGCCAGCGAGTACCAGAAGCCACCCAAGCGATAGGGCTTTTGATCGCGTTCGGCGCGCTCCCAGGCAGCGTCGGCCATCGCAAACGTGCGCGCTAATTCCACTTCCTCACCATTGCCTGACCAGGCATACAGACCGTCCGCCCATTGCGCACAGCGTTCGATGCTTTTGGGTCCCATTGCGCCGGCGAGCAGGCGCGGCCCGCCCGGCCTGTCCACCATTGCCGGTCCGATTTCTCCACCGCCAGCGACGACTTCCTCGCCGCGCCAAATTTTGTGCATCTCCTGCACCTGGCGATCCATTTTCCCATACCGTCCAGTGAAAGTGGCTCCCACAGCCTCGTAGTCTTTCTCTCGGCCGCCATAGCCCAGCGCAATGCTGTTGACACGTCCGCCACTGAGAATATCCAGTGTCGCCACTTCTTTGGCGACCCGCGTAGCGCTGTGCATAGGCAGCACATACAGCGTTGGCGTAATCTCCAGCCGGGTGGTCGCCATGGCCGCAGCCGCCAGTACGACGCGCATGTCATAAGTAGGCCCGTGAACGCGCTCGCCGCATGAGAGCGCGTGGAAGGGGCCGTCCTCAATGGCCTTGAACCACGCGAGGTAATCTTCGCGGGTGAGCCCGGCCTTCATGTAGGGCAGACATACACCTATTTTCATGCTCGATGACATTGTTGTGATACCCCGTGTTTGCATGACTAAGCTTCGATGAAGTGTATAGTAGCCCAGTTCGTTATGCGGGCTGTTCAGCATACTGAACCGTCTCTGTATTGCGCAGGGCTCTTCGCCGCGTTGGTTGGTCGCGACGCAGCACTGGTGTAAATTGGCGGCGGTGTGATTAGACCCGAATGGAAGTTGTTTAAGCTGCGAGATCGGCGCCAAACCGGGTAGAGCTTCTCTGATGGCCGCCCCGACTATATATGGCCTCAGACGGCCCCTTCAATTTCTACTCGCTTTGACGCCTCCGTGCTTCTGCTAGGTTAAAGTAAGTGTCATTTGGGGGCAGAGGCCCAAAGACAGGTACTTAAACTCAAACGTGGCAGTTAGGTGGTGAATTGTATGGCATGGGATTGGGACTGTGCGAGGCAGGACGCCGAGCCCAAGTCCCCCTGGATGGGTTCACGGCGGGTCCCAATCCCATGCCATACAATCCACCGCCGATCCGGGAGAGAGAGCCAATACCATTCCATCAACCTCTAAACGCGAATTTAGTCAACGAGAACACAGCTTATGAAAATCGACGGTCCTTTCTATTCACAGTTAGGTGATGCAGCCAGCGAGGCAAAGCGTCTTGCGGCTATTGGTTACGATGGCGTGTATACGCTGGAGGGCAGCTGGGATCCGTTTTTTCCGCTGGTCATGGCGTCAGAGCATGCGCCAGAACTTGATATCGCAACGGGTATTGCAGTCGCGTTTCCCCGCAATCCGATGCATCTGGCTTACCAGGCGTGGGATTTGCAGCGGTTCAGCAAGGGCAAATTCCTGTTGGGCATTGGCTCGCAGATTAAGGTTCATATTGAGAAGCGCTTCGGCGTCGGTTTCAGCCCGCCTGCGGCGCGCATGCGCGAGTATATTCTTGCGCTCAAAGCGATCTTTGATTGCTGGCAGAATGGCACGCGGCTGGATTTTGAGGGCGAGTATTTTCGCCACACACTGATGACCCCGATGTTTAATCCGGGCCCGCTGGAATGCAAGCCTCCGCCGATCCTGTTGGGCGCGCTTGGTCCGATGATGACAGAGGTCGCGGGCGAGGTCGCAGATGGTTTGATCGTGCACCCGTTTAACAGCATGCCCTTTCTGCTCGATCATGCGCTACCTGCGGTCAACCGGGGGCTGGCTAAATCGGGTCGCGCGCGCAGTGACTTTATTTTGCAGATCAACGCTATGGTCATCACGGGTGAGACTGAGGAGCAGCGCGCGGCGGCGACTGAAAGTGTTAAGGGCTTGCTTGGCTTCTATGCGTCCACGCCTGCCTACAGGCCGCCGATGGATGCAGTGGGCTATGGAGAGCTGCAACCGGAAATGAACCGCTTGTCCAAGGAGGGTCGCTGGGATGAGTTGGGATCGCATATTGACCAGCCGTTCCTCGATGCGTTTGCCACCAGCGGGAAACCGGAGGAAATCGCTGGCAAGCTGCGCGAGAAATACGGTGAGCACGCCGACAGGCTCGCAATTTATGCCCCTTACGCGGCGCCGGATGCTATGTGGTCATCCATCATTGCAGAGCTGAAGGCGGGCTGATTCTCGGCTTTAACTGGGTATAGGCGAGGCAAGGACAATTGCGACTAAAGGGCCTCCCGAGTTTGTGGCGTAATTACCAGACCGGCACTCGCCGATACGGATTGCGCTGGGGTACACTCCGTGCCCATATGCAGAATCCCGCCAAAATGTCGCGCACTATCAGCCTGTTGTTTGTGGTCGTCCTAGCCGTATGTGCCTGTGCCAGCCCGGCACCGAAAAGGGCGGTGTTGCAGGGTAGTAACGCGCAGTCGGTTAATTTCAGTGGCTCCTGGGAGATGGACTACGGCCAGAGTGATAACACCCAGGAAAAACTCGATTCGATAGTAAGGGAGTTGAATCGCGATGCACAGCGCCGCGCCGCTCAGAGCAACATGCAGCAGGGGGCCGTGGGTGGCGGCATGATGATCGGGGGTCCCAGCAGCAGTTCGTCGATTCTGGGTATGGTTCGGATGGCTGATCTCATCACGCAATCCCCACTGCTGGACATCACGCAGGATACGGACAAGATTCGCGTCAAGCGGGAACAGGATTTTGATTTGACCTGTGAGTTTTTCCCGGGTGAATTGAATAGGGTTGAGACCCCATTCGGTACGGAAATCTGTGGCTGGAACGGGCATCAGCTGGTGTTCAAGTTATTGTTACCCGAGGGGCTCAGCATCCAGCACGTGATGACCGTTGGCGCGGCCGGCCAGAAGCTCAATATTGCGACTACGGTGGTCAGTAGCCAGGTATCCTTTCCGTTTCTGCTGAATCGTGTTTACAACCGGTTTGAGCCTGGTCAGAGCGGTTACAAATGCGAAGTGACGTTAACGCGAGGCACGGTATGTACCACCGAATCCCGTTGAGTATTGTGCGGTTGCATCTGTCAGTGCTGGCCGTCTGCGTAATGGCGGCGGTCTATCTGTGCCTACAAGTATCTGTGGCACAAAGCTCTGACGATGACAACTTTGTTGATGTCGGGCTGGTGATCTTCGACCCGGGCATTCCGGTCGATAAATCCACACACAGCAAACTGGGCATTTTCCCGGAGATCCGCAAGGCTGAGGCAAAGTACATGCCTGTGATGCTGCGCGAGACTCTGATCGACTCTGGTGACTGGGGCGTGGTGCGCGTGCTGCCGGAGCCACTGGAGTCTTCCGAATTACTGGTGACGGGAGTGATCGTGCACTCCGATGGCCAGCGTCTGGAACTGCAAATACAGGCGCGTGATGCCACCGGCGCGCAGTGGTTGGACAAAGCGTATATCGGTACTACGACACCTTCTGTCTACCCGGTGAACGTCCCCGTCGACCCGTATTCACAAGTCTATGCCCAGATCGCTGCAGATTTGCTTGCGGTGCGTCGTCAGAAGAGCGCCAGCCAGCTATCGGAGATCCGCGAGGTCGCCCTGATGCGCTATGCCAGCGAACTGGCGCCCGAGGTCTTTGCATCGTATTTGTCAAGCTCTGCTGCGGGGATGTATACCTTGCAGCGCCTGCCCGCCTCGGATGACCCGATGCTGGCACGTGTTGTCCGTATCAGGAACCAGGAGTACCTGTTCATCGACACGGTGGATGAACAGTATGCAAGGCTGGCGGAGGAAATGGCGCCCACCTATAACCTATGGCGTCAGTATGGTGCTGAGCAAGCTGATTACCGGGACGAGTATCAGTCGCGGGTTGCCAGCAAGACCAGCCAGGGTCGCCGCGGTTCATTTGTGGCGCTGGAGCAGACGTACAACGCCTACAAATGGTCAAAGATTCACGAGCAGGATCTTGATGAACTGGCGCTGGGGTTCAATAATGAGGTGGCGCCTACCCAGATGGAAGTCAGTGGTACAGTCTTCAAGCTCAGCGGCAGTCTCGATACCCAGTACATCGAATGGCGAGAAATCCTCCAGCGTATTTTTGCGTTGGAAACGGGTTTGCCGCCAGCGCCCTGAAGTCTGCTATGCTGCAATGATGGCTCGTAAAGAAAAAGACAATGAATCCTTCCTGGATGCCCTGCGCAAACTGACTGAGCAGATTGCCGGTGGTACCGTGGATTTTGCGCGCAATACTGCAACACTTACCGCCATGTTCGGCGAGAGTTGGCTGCGCAACGCGCTGCTCAACAAACTCGAACCCGAGCGCCTTGAGGCGATGGCCGATGCCGGACGCTTCCTGCGTGATGCGCGAGAAACCGCAGGTATGTCGCTGAAGGACCTTGCGGAGAGTCTTGGGCTCTCCGACCGCGGTGTATTGGAAGATATCGAGAGCGGCGAAACCATTATGCCGCTGGAACTGATGCTGCGCAGTGCGGCTCTGTTAGCGCGCCATGACCCCATTCCTTTTCTGATCAAGTTCATGCGCACCTACAATCCCGCCCTGGAGAAGGCGCTGGAGCAGTGGGGTGTACTGGCGCTGCCAAAGCAATACGAGCGCGAGCGGCGCTTTGTGAACCTGATGCGGCAACACGATACACTGCGCCGCTTGAGTGACGATGAGTACGATCGATATATTCACTATATGGAGAGTTCAAGTAATCTTGTGCTCGATGTCATGCGCAAGGAAAAACAAGCCAACGCTATCAGCATGGCGTCCGCCTCTGAGCTCGGTGGCCGCCCCAAAGCCAAGGCGAAGTCACGTCCCGCCGCGAAAAAGGCCAGCTCTGGCGGGCGCAAGCGGGCACCTGCAAAACGTACGGATGCACGCTAAAGAACGGCGGTCTGCATTTCCTTAGCATTGTTCAACATATCGGTTTACTCCCCACTTATTCTTTAAAAGGTTGTTCGTTTTGCCCACGATTAGCACAGATATGAACGCCTGGTTTGCCACCTGCCCAAAAGGTGTTGAGTCATTGCTGGCCGACGAGCTGGCAAGCCTGGGTGCAGACAGCACTCGCGAGACTGTGGCCGGCGTGCATTTCACCGGGCCGCGGGCACTGGCATACCGCGCCTGTCTTTGGTCACGCCTGGCCAATCGGATTCTGTGGCCTTTAGCACAGCTGGATGCCGTGGACGGTGACAGCCTTTACCGCAATATGACAGAGATCGATTGGGGAGCGCTATTCGCTGCGCGCAGCACGATTGCGATCGATTTCTCTGGCGAGAACCGCAACATTCGCAATACTCAGTTTGGTGCCCAGCGTAGCAAGGATGCCATCGTAGACTGGTTTGTCGAGGCGACGGCGCAGCGTCCCTCGGTCGATCGTGTCAATCCCGAAGTGCGCTTGAATATTCGCCTGGTGCGGGATAGCGCGCATTTATCGATTGATCTTTCGGGTGGCAGCCTGCACCAGCGTGGCTATCGACTGCAGGCCGGTCTGGCGCCATTGAAAGAGAATCTGGCGGCCGCTGTTCTGTTGCGAGCCGACTGGCCGGGTATCGCTGCGCGCGGAGGTGCGTTGATCGACCCTTTATGCGGCTCGGCCACCCTGTTGCTGGAGGGCGCGATGATGGCCGCTCAGATTGCCCCTGGCCTGGGCCGCAAGCGGTTTGGATTCGAACATTTGTTAATGCACGATGCTGCTCAGTGGCAAGCGATTCTTGGCGACGCGCGTGGCCGGGCAGAGCGTGGCAGGGCTGCGCAGTTGCCCGAGATTCGCGGCTACGACTGGGACCCGGCGGTGATTCGCCGCGCGCAGGAAAATATCGCGCGCATTGGCCTTCAGGACGTGGTGCGTGTCAGTTGCAAGCCGCTATCTGAGTTGCAAAAGCCCAGTCACACGCCGTTGCCGTTTGGACTGGTAGTGTGCAATCCGCCCTACGGTGAGCGCATCGGCGATAAGGACGCTTTGGTGCCCTTGTATCGTCAACTGGGCGAAGGCATCCTGCGGGAGTTTCCCGGTTGGCAGGCGGCGGTGTTGACCTCTGACCTTGACCTTGGCAAAGCGACCGGGTTGCGCAGTCATAAACGTTATGCGCTGTTCAACGGTAAGCTCGCCGTCAATCTGTTGTTGTTTGATCTGTCGAATAACGAGCTGCGCGACGGCAGCCAACGAGAGGCCCAAACAGCGCCACCAGCGCTCTCTGACGGTGCACTCATGTTTGCCAACCGCATTACTAAGAATCGCAAACGTCTCGCATCCTGGGTGAAGCGCGAGCAGGTAGAGTGCTACCGTCTATACGATGCCGATATGCCGGAGTACTCCGTTGCCGTGGATATTTATGGCGAGTACGTTCATGTCGCCGAGTACCAGGCCCCGAAACAGATCTCACCGGAGGTGGCCGAACACCGACTCAATGAAGTGCGCTCTGCACTGCCTGCAGCGCTAGGTGTTAGCGCTGAAAAAATTATTTTCAAACAGCGCAGCCGCCAGCGTGGCAAGGAACAGTACACCCGACAGGACAGCCGTGGCGATTTGCTGACCGTGCGTGAGGGTAGGTCGCAGCTGCTGGTTAACCTGCATGATTACATTGATACGGGATTATTTCTCGATCACCGGCCGTTGCGCCTGCGCATTGCACAGGAGGCGCATGGCAAAGACTTTTTGAATCTCTTTTGTTACACCGGCGCGGCCACGGTGCAGGCGGCCCTTGGCGGCGCGCAAACAACCACCAGCGTCGATTTATCCAACACGTATCTGAAGTGGCTGCAGAAAAACCTGGCGGCGAATCAATTGGCGGAAGCTCAGCATGCGATAGTCCGCGAAGACTGCCGCAGCTGGTTGAAGCGGACGCGCAATCGCTATGACCTGATACTGCTTGACCCGCCATCCTTCTCAAATTCAAAGGCCATGGCTGAGAGCTTTGACGTACAGCGTGATCATGCTGAACTCGTGTGCCAGGCCATGGCGGTGTTGCGCAAAGAGGGGTGCCTGTATTTTTCCAATAACCGCCGCGGCTTTGCGCTCGATGAGTCACTGGCGGCTGACTTTGTGTGTGAGAATATTACGGGGCAAACACTGTCACCAGACTTTCAACGCAACCGAAAAGTACATTCCTGTTGGGCGATCCGTTATAAATAAGGGCGTATAACGCTAGCAGTCGCCAACCTTGAGCGACACATGATATCCACAAAGTCTGCTAAGCCCTTGATAGTTATATTGATTGATTATGAAATGCTATTAAAAATCGCTAACTCATTGATTTAAAATTATAAAAATAGCATCCCTTGCTGCTGCGACACGGGTATTGCACACGTCCCTGTCGAGAAAAAGTGGGAGATTTGAAGCACTGTCCCCAACGTTATCCACAGATTGCCCTGTGGATAACGCGCGCTTCTTCATACTGCCCCGGCCTAATACAGACCAATAAATAGTACTAGCCCGGATCTGCCAGTTTCAGTAATTGCTTGCCGACATTACTGCCATCGAACAAGCGCTGCAGGGTGGCGGGTATGTTTTCGAAGCCCTCCTGCATGTCTTCTCGCCAGACGATCTCGCCGCTCATTACCCAGCTGGTCAGCGCATCGATTGCCTCAGCGGCGCGGTCGAGGTAGTCGATGACGATAAATCCCTGCATACGGATGCGCCGACTGATCAACAGCATCAAATTGTGTGGTCCGGGTGCAGGTGTCGATGCGTTGTAACCTGAGATGGCCCCGCACAGCACAATGCGACCAAAGTCGGCCATTTGCCCAATACCTGCCTCCAGTGTGTCGCCGCCGACATTGTCGAAAAACATATTAACGCCGTCCGGACAAAGTTCAGCGATGCGCTGCGTTAATGATTCTTTCTTGTAATCAATCACGGCGTCCAGCTTACAGTCAGTGCGCAGCCAATCGCATTTCTCTTGTCCGCCCGCAATGCCCACCACACGGCAGCCCTTGAGCCTGGCAATCTGTGCGACGACCGAGCCGGTAGCGCCGGCTGCACCGGATACCAATACGGTGTCGCCCGCTTGCGGTTGGCCGACGTCGAGCAGCCCGAAGTAAGCGGTGAGGCTGGTGCTGCCAAACACACTGAGTGCTAAATTTGGGGGCGTACCCGCAGGCAGCGCGGTGGGTGGAATCGCACTTGATGGGTCGCCAATACTGAAGTCCTGCCAGTTCACGAGGCCCTGAATGAGTGTCCCCACGGGCAGCGCAGGATTCTCTGATGTCACCACTTGACCGACGCCGCTGGCGCGCATGGGTTCTCCAATGGCGACGGGTGGCAGATAACTGGGAACATCGTCGAGCCACCCTCTCATTGCGGGATCAAAACCCAGCATCAATGTTTTTACCAGTACTTGCCCGGCGCCAAGATCGGGTTCAGGCAGGGGAGATTGCACCAGCTCAAAGTGTTGTGGTCCGACGACGCCCTGTGGGCGCTCCTTCAGTAGCCATTGCCTGTTTACAGTGTCCATTTTATATCCTGTTGGAAAATCTTGTCAGTGTGTTTTAGTTCTAGTTTGACTGTGAGCGGGAATACGCATCGCCACGTCACCGCGCAGATCAGTATTAGACCACCTGCGCATTACATTGAACAGGGCGCCGCCGCTGCATTCGCCCACATGACACTGTTGATCAGCTGTGTTCCAATCGAGACGCGAAATGAACGTGGCGCAACACCGATGAAATCGCTTTTGATTATCTACCATAGCCAGAGCGGAACCTCCGCCCAACTCGCGCGCGCGGCATGGCGAGGCGCACAACGAGAGTCGGATATGAGCGTCTCCGTGCAGCGCGCCTGGGATGCCAGCACCTTGCATCTGTCGCAGGCAGATGGAGTTTTGCTGGTGATGGCAGAGAATTCCGGTGCACTGTCTGGTGGTATGAAGGACTTTCTCGATCGCACGTTTTATCCCGCCATCGCACGGGAGCTGGTGCTGCCTTATGCGTTATTGATCAGCGCTGGCAACGATGGGCGCGGGGCGCAGCGGCAAGCGCAAAGAATTCTGTCGGGCTACCCCTTTCCGGCGGCGGCTGAGCCATTGATACTGCGCGGTGAGTGGTGCCCGGCGCATCAAGAGGCGAGTGCAGAGTTGGGGCAGGCATTTGCCGCAGGCTTGTCGATGGGGATTTTTTAGAGCTAACCGGCGTCGGAAAACGTGCGCAATGCCTCTATGAAAGCGTGCGCGGCGCGCGACAAGCTGCGGCCCGCGTGATGGACGGCGCCCAGTGACCTGCCGATGCTGGCGTCGCGAACCGGCAAGGTGGCGAGCGAAGCATCCATCATACTGCGCGGCAGCACCGTCCAGCCCAAGCCCACCGACGACATCATGCGAATTGTTTCCAGGTAGTTGGTGGCAATGGCGATTTCAACCGTTAGATTGCGCCGGTCAAACAGATTCTTCACGATTTGCCCCGTATAGGTATTGAGACCAGGCAGGATGGCGGGGTGGCGGCTTAACTCTCTCAGGTCTATTTTCTTCTTACGCGCTAGTTCATGCCCGCGCTGCACCATGAAGTCCAGCGGGTCGGCCCAGACAATACGTGTGATGATATTCGCTACCGGGGTTGGCGCCAGTGTAACGACTGCCAGTTCGACCTCGCCGCGCAGCGTGAGGTCATAGGCCTGCTCGGAGTCCATAAACTCGATATCGAGTTGCACCGCGGGATAGGCTTTGCTGAAGAAGCTCAAGACCGGGGGCAGTCGATGCAGGCCTATATGGTGGCTGGTTGCCAAGCGCAGTCGCCCGCGCACTTCTCCTGCCAGATCGCGCACTGATTGCTCGGCTGCCTGCAGTTCCAGTTGCACCGCGCGGGCGTGGGGCAGTAAGGCCTGTCCGGCTTCCGTTGTACTGATGGTTCTGCCGATGCGGTCAAACAGCGAGACGTTCAACTGCTCCTCTAGCTGGGCCACGCGTTTACTAACAGCCGGTTGTGTCAGGTGCAGTTTTTGCGCGGCGATTGAAAATGAGCCGGTTTCGGCGACCAGCAGAAAGGCCTTTAGATTTTGGGTGTCCATCAATGTATTCCTATATGGAATCTATATGATGAAAATAATAAATTTGAGTAACCAAAGAATCAAGCCCATACTTACTCTGTTGATTTAATTCCCGGCCTGTTACCCGTCTGTTCTCAAGAGGTGCCCTATGAGCGGAAAAACTCTGTACGAAAAATTATGGCAAAGCCATTTGGTCGAAGAGCGTGATAATGACTCCGGTTTGATTTATATCGACCGTCAGTTGATCCATGAGGTCACCTCTCCGCAGGCATTTGAGGGGCTGCGTTTGGCCAATCGCCAGCCGTGGAGAGTCGATGCGAACTTCGCTGTTCCCGATCACAATGTTCCGACGGAACTGCATGAGCGCAGTGGCGGGGTTGCGGGTATCGCGGATCCCATTTCTCGTCTGCAGGTGCAAACGTTAGACGATAACTGCCGCGATTTTCAGATACTTGAATTCCAAATCAATGATGTTCGCCAGGGAATCGTGCATGTGGTGGGGCCCGAGCAGGGCGTAACACTGCCGGGCATGACCATCGTGTGTGGCGATTCACACACCTCGACACACGGTGCGTTGGGTGCGATGGCACAGGGTATTGGCACCTCCGAGGTAGAACACGTGATGGCCACGCAGTGCCTTGTGCAACAGAAAATGAAAAATATGTTAGTGCGCGTCGATGGCACTTTGCAGACTGGCGTGACCGCCAAGGATGTTGTGCTGGCCGTTATTGGTGAGATCGGTACGGCGGGCGGCAACAATCATGCGATCGAGTTTGGTGGTGAAGTGGTGCGGGCCCTGAGTATGGAAGGGCGCATGACCATTTGTAATATGGCGATCGAAGCGGGTGCCCGTGTCGGCTTGATAGCGGTGGATGACACCACCATCGAGTATGTGAAAGGCAGGCCGTTTGCGCCTAGAGGCGAGCTGTGGGATCAGGCGGTTGTAGCATGGCGTGAGCTGCACAGCGACGACGATGCTCACTTTGACCGCGTTATTGAATTACGTGGAGAGGATATTGCGCCGCAAGTTACCTGGGGTACCTCGCCTGAGATGGTGTTGCCCGTCGACGGCATCATTCCCGATCCTCAACTCATGGAGAATGCGGGCAAGCGTCATGCGGCTGATCGTGCACTGGAATACATGGGTTTGAAGGCCGGCATGGCCATTTCCGATATTCAGCTCGACACGGTTTTCATCGGGTCTTGCACCAATTCGCGGATTGAAGATCTGCGTGCGGCAGCAGCGGTAGTGAAGGGCAAGAAGGTGGCCTCTACCGTTAAGCGGGCTCTGGTGGTGCCAGGCTCAGGCCAGATTAAGAAGCAAGCCGAGGAGGAGGGCCTGGACAAGATATTCATAGAGGCGGGCCTTGAATGGCGCGAGCCGGGCTGCTCGATGTGTCTTGCTATGAACTCGGACAAGTTGGGAGCGGGTGAACATTGTGCGTCCACCTCTAACCGTAATTTTGAAGGTCGCCAAGGCTTTGGTGGTCGCACGCACCTGGTGAGCCCCGCGATGGCGGCGGCGGCTGCCGTTGCTGGCCATTTTGTCGATGTGCGAAACTGGTAGGAGAGTATTGCAATGAAAAGTTTTACAGTATTAGAAGGGTTGGTCGCCCCCATGGATCGCGCGAATGTCGATACCGACCTGATCATACCCAAGCAGTTTTTGAAATCCATCAAGCGCAGCGGATTCGGCCCTTACCTGTTTGATGAAGTGCGTTATATGGATCAGGGGGAGCCCGGGCAGGACTGCACTCATCGGCCCCGCAACCCTGAGTTCGCACTGAATAAACCGCGTTACCAGGGTGCCCGCATACTCCTCGCTCGGGAGAATTTCGGCTGCGGATCGAGCCGCGAGCATGCACCGTGGGCGCTGGAAGACTTTGGTATTCACTGCATCATAGCCCCGAGTTTCGCTGATATCTTTTACAACAACTGTTTCAAGAACGGCATTTTGCCGGTGGAACTCGCACCGGCTGTGGTCGATCGACTGTTTCAGGAAATGTATGAAAACGAAGGGTATTCACTTGTTGTCGATCTCTCGAGCCAGCGCGTAGAGACTCCCACGGGAGAGACCATAAGCTTTGCCGTCGATGAGTTTCGCAAGCATTGCCTGCTGAATGGGCTGGATGATATCGGGTTAACACTGAATAGCGCCGATGCGATTCGCAGCTATGAGCAAAAATGGCGCAAGCAGTCACCCTGGCTGTTTGATGTTGTTGGCGTGTGAAAGGGGAAAACTCCCACTAAGTCGGTTGTTTGGAGAGGATAGATGAGTAAAGAGTACGATGTAGCCATAGTGGGCGCCACAGGTGCCGTAGGCGAAGCGATGATTAGTGTGCTGGAGGAGCGCAATTTTCCGGTGCGCAATCTCTATCTGCTGGCGAGCAGTCGCTCAGCGGGCAAAAGCCTCAAGTTCAAGGGCAAGTCAGTGCGCGTGACGGACCTTGCAGCGTTCGATTTCAGTCAGGTACAAATCGGTTTGTTCTCCGCGGGCGGCAGCATTTCAGAGGAGTATGCGCCCAAAGCAGCGGCGGCCGGCTGTGTGGTGATCGATAATACGTCCCATTTTCGCCGCGACGACGATATCCCGTTGATCGTGCCTGAAGTGAATATCGAAGCACTGGCGGGTTATAGCAAGCGCAATATTATTGCCAATCCCAACTGCTCGACCATACAGATGCTGGTAGCCTTAAAGCCGATCTACGATGCGGTGGGCATTGCGCGTATTAATGTCGCGACCTACCAGGCGGTCTCGGGCACCGGCACGGAAGCCGTCGAGGAACTCGCCGGTCAGACCGCAAGACTCCTCAACGGTCAGGACATCACCTGCGAGGTATATCCCAAGCAAATCGCCTTCAACGTGCTGCCGCAGATCGATTCTTTCGAGGAGAATGGTTATACCCGAGAGGAGATGAAGATGGTGTGGGAGACACAGAAGATTTTTGGCGACCCGGGGATTCAGGTGAATCCTACCTGCGTGCGTGTGCCGGTGTTCTTTGGACATTCTGAAGCGTTGCATATTGAGACAGTGGATAAAATTACCGCAGAGCAGGCACGTGCGCTACTTGAGAACGCGCCTGGGATCACTGTGGTGGACGAGCGCGCGGACGGAGGTTATCCAACGGCGGTGACCGAGTCGGCTGGCAAAGACCCGGTTTTCGTCGGCCGAATCCGTGAGGATATCTCGCATCCCAGAGGCTTGAATTTATGGGTTGTTTCGGACAATGTCCGCAAGGGCGCGGCCTTGAATAGTGTGCAAATTGCCGAGAGCTTGGTGTCAACCTACCTTGATTAATGCCTGTAATTCACTGATACTTAGAAGGATATTCTGGTACTAATAAGTGCCTACATGCACTTGATGTGCAACTGCTAAAAGGCAGAGCCGGTGGCTTCAGGGGCTGGGCGTATCAGGCGCGGTACTTGAGACACCCGGAAGCTGAGGCCGACATCAGGGGGTTGGTTTGAAATTCTCGGGCACAATAATAAGGGGCTGGTATGGCTCGTAAGTTAGCTGCTGTGGCGTTCTCATTGGGGTGTCTTCACGCAAGTTCATTGATGGCACTTGGCCTCGGTGAAATGCAAATGGAGTCGTTCCTCAATCAGCCGCTGAAAGCCAGTGTCGATCTGCTCAATATGGAAGGGCTGCACGGGGACGAGGTCAGGGTAAGACTGGCGACCACCGAAGATTTCGACAAGTTGGGACTTGAGCGTGCCTACTTTCTGACCAGCGTCACCTTTGAGGTCGTTCCTGACGGTCGCGGTGGTGCCCAAATTCTTTTGCGTTCGGAAGACCCCGTGCTGGAGCCCTATCTCGATTTCGTCATTGAGGCGCGGTGGCCGTCGGGCAGGTTATTGCGCGAGTACACAGTACTAGTAGACCCCCCCACTTTTTCTCGCGCGACTCCCGTGGTCTCTGCCAGCGAGCGTGTTGCCGCAACAGAGGGTATTGCTGCGCCGGTTGCGAACAGTGAACAGTTCGCCTCTCGCCAGACCACTGACAGCAGCAACTTTGATTATAACCAAGCCGTCGAGTCCGCACGTCAGCGCGATAACAGTGCGCCGAGCCGGGGCTCTATAGCGCCTGGCAGCCAGTACCGCATAAGCCAGAACCAGACACTCTGGGAAATTGCCAGCATGGCGAAGTCTCCGGGGGCGTCAGTGCACCAGACCATGCTGGATATTCAGCGGATTAACCCTGATGCCTTTATCAATGGCAATATCAATCGCATCAAGGCAGGCTACATTATATATTTGCCCGGTGCCGATGATATTAGCTCTGCCGACTTGCCCAGCGCGCTGGCTGCAGTGCGCGAGCAAAACCAGGCCTGGCGTGAAGGGCGCGACGCCGCATCCGCTGCCAGCCGCCCTTCACTGAGAATTGCGGCTGAGCCCGAAGAGTCCGTCGCTGCGGATACCGCGCCGCGCGCCGGTGTGTCCGAGGCACCAGCCGCCGCCAGCGAGTCCGAGCAGCCCAGAGGCAGTGCGATAGCCGCGGCAGCGGGACGTGTTAGTTCCGAAACACTGGAGCGGCTGGCTGCCCTGGAAGAGCAACTGCAAACCTTGCAACGTATTGTCAGCCTGAAGGACGATCAAATTGCTGCCCTACAAGATGCCCTGAAAGAAGCGGATGGTGGGGTCGCTGAGAGTATTCCAGATGGCTTGGCTGGAGTAGGGGTTGCACCAGAGCGACTTCCTCCGTCCGAAGAAACAGCCTTTGAGACGGAGGCGTCCCCCGTTGCAACTGACCAAGCTGAAGCGTCGACTGCCGAGAGCGGGCAGGTCGCTGAAGTCGCCCCCGCACAGAACACGGAGGCTGCAGAAGCGCCGCCCGCTGCAAAGTCACCTGCGCCGCCGCCCTCCGTCACTGCCGACGACAGCTGGACCAGTTACTTGTTGTACATTTTAGGTGCATTGGTGTTGGCTGTTGCCGCCTATCTCTTCTCACGCCGCCGCGCGGCTGAGGCAGAAGACGATGCGCCACTGATTGAGCCGACAGCAGCAGTGCCAGCACCCCAGGAGGACGTGTTCGCAGACGTGCATCTGCAAGACCACAATCTCGAAGTCGTGCCCGCCTCTAAAAAGCCTGCTGTGGTCGCGGCCCGCGCCCCTTTATCGAGTGATAGCCGCGGTTATGGTGAGCGTAAGCACGACGAATATGCCTCCGATGTCGACGCCGCAGATGCACTTGCTGAAGCCGATATCTATGTCGCTTACGGGCGCCACCCGCAAGCCATTGACCTACTGAGTAACGCGCTCACGGGCGAGCCGTCCAACCCGGTGTACCGCATTAAATTGTTGGAAATCTACACGGAACTTAAAGATCGTGTGGCTGCTACGGCGCAACTGAAACATATTATTGCCATTGGCGATGCCGATAGCATCGCGCGTGCCGAGTCCATTATCGACTGCCTTGGTAGGGACGATGAGCCGGAGCAGGAAATGCTCGTAGAAATCATCCAGCCAGCGGCTAGACGCGGTCCGGGTCTTGCGCCAAACCCACTTGAGATTCTGTCGGAATCAAATGAAAGCCTGGAAGAGGATTTCAGTGGACTGGAGATTGAGGAGGGCGACGGTTCCATGGATAGTGATCTCGATCTGTCCGCCGATTTTGGCCTTGCCGGTGCCGACCCTGACGATGAGGATCTGGTCATCGCTGCTGACAGCAATGCCTTGTCGACTAAATTAGATCTTGCGCGCGCCTATCTTGATATGGGGGACGATGAAGGAGCCCGGCAGATTCTGGATGAGGTAGTGGCCGAAGGTACCGATGATTTAAAATCTGAGGCGCGTACTCTGCTATCCCGCATTGGCTGATAGTCCGTTTTCTAACGCGCTGATTCCTGCGGGTGCACGGATAGCGTGTCGTATAGAGTATGACGGCAGTCATTTCAATGGCTGGCAATCGCAACCGCATGTTGGCGTGGTAACAGTTCAGGATCAATTGGAGTTGGCACTTTCGGAAATCGCCAATACACCTGTTCGAGTCCACTGCGCGGGCCGCACCGATACCGGTGTTCACGCCCACTCACAAATTATTCATTTTGACGCGCCTGTGGCAAGAAGTTCGAAAGCGTGGGTGATCGGGGGGAATTCCGTGCTTTCCCGGGATATTCGTATGCATTGGGCCATGCCGGTTGCGGGTGAATTTCACGCCCGTTTTTCCGCGCGGTCGCGATGCTATCGCTACGTTATTGCCAACACTCTAATAAGGCCCGCACTCATGCGCAGTCAAGTGACTTGGCATCGTCAGGAACTCGACGCAAACGTAATGCATCTGGCCGCGCAAGCTCTACTGGGCGAACAGGACTTCAGTGCCTTTCGCGCCGCATCCTGCCAGTCACGGACACCGATGCGCAACGTACAGAGCGTTGCAGTGGTGCGACATGGCGACCTGGTGCTACTGGAGATTGCCGCGAACGCGTTTTTGCACCATATGGTCAGGAATATTGCGGGGTCACTGCTGGCAGTAGGCGATAGGCGCCAGTCGATAGAGTGGGTCGCGCAACTACTGTCTCTGCGTGATCGTCGTCTTGCAGCTGAAACGGCACCCGCCACCGGTTTGTATCTAGCAGGCGTCGAGTACCCAGCGATTTTCGGTCTGCCGGAGACTCCCTACGGGCCAATGATGTTGGGGACTCAGCCGCAATCCTGAGTGCTCGCGTTAAGCGTGCCATAAAGACAGCATCGCGGTTGATCTGCTATCATTCTTCTCTTATTTTTAAGGCACTCAGGCGATATGGCGTCTACCCGTATTAAAATATGCGGAATCACCCGGAACGAGGATGCCCTTGCTGTCAGTGACAGTGGTGCAGACGCACTGGGCCTTGTTTTTTACAACGCCAGCCCAAGAGCTGTTACCGCAGAGCAGGCTGCGGAAATTGTGCACGGGATATCGCCCTTGGTGACTGTAGTGGCGTTATTTGTTGATGAACCGGTCTCGAGTATCGAGCGTATACTTGCCACAGTGCCTGTCAATCTGATTCAGTTTCACGGCGACGAAACAGCACAATTTTGCCAACAGTTTGGTCGGCCCTGGATTAAAGCATTACGTGTCAGGCCTGGTTTCAATATAGCGGATGCGTGTCAGCAGTATCGGCAGGCACGGGGCGTATTGCTGGATGCCTGGCAGGAAGGTGTTCCAGGGGGTACTGGAAAAACTTTCGATTGGGACTTGTCACCTGTCGATCTGCCTATACCGCTGGTGTTGGCGGGCGGGCTAGACGAGCATAATGTGGGCGAGGCGATCAGGATTGCGCGTCCGGCAGCAGTGGATGTCAGCGGGGGCGTAGAGAGCGCCCCCGGAATCAAGGACGCAAACAAAATACACCGATTTGTTGCGGCTGTTCGAGCCGCAACGTAACAGCTGGATGGAGCAGGACATGACGATTCACACAGATGAGGCGCTTTTTGCGACGGTACCCGACGCCCAAGGCCGTTTTGGTCAATACGGCGGTAAGTATGTGTCTGAGACATTAATGGCAGCCCTGGCGGAGTTGGAGACTGTCTACCGCGAGTTGTCGCAGGATGCCGAGTTTCAGCGTGAGCTCGACCACGACCTGACGCATTACGTCGGCAGGCCTTCGCCGCTGTATGAGGCGGCGCGCTGGTCAGACGCTATCGGCGGTGCCCGTATATTCTTGAAGCGCGAGGATCTTAACCACACGGGTGCCCACAAAGTGAACAACACCATCGGCCAGGCCTTATTGGCGAGGCATATGGGCAAAAAACGCGTGATCGCCGAAACAGGAGCGGGCCAGCACGGCGTAGCGACAGCCACTATTGCGGCGCGACTCGGACTTGAGTGCCAAGTGTTTATGGGCGAGGAGGATATTCGCCGCCAGGCACTGAACGTTTACCGCATGAAACTGCTCGGTGCGCAGGTCATATCCGTCACCTCGGGGTCGCGCACACTCAAGGATGCCATGAATGAGGCCATGCGCGACTGGGTGACCAATGTGGATGACACCTTCTATATTATCGGTACGGTTGCCGGCCCTCACCCCTATCCGATGCTGGTGCGCGATTTTCAGTGTGTCATCGGGCGCGAAGCGAGGGCTCAATCACTAGCCCAAACAGGCCGCTTGCCCGACGCACTGGTGGCCTGTGTGGGGGGTGGGTCAAACGCCATAGGTTTGTTTCATCCTTTCCTGAAAGATGAAGAGGTTGCCATGTACGGGGTCGAGGCGGGTGGCCATGGGCTGGCCACGACGGAACACGCTGCGCCGCTCAGTGCCGGGACTCCGGGTGTATTGCACGGTAATCGGACCTACCTGATGCAGGACAGTGATGGCCAGATTATGAATACACACTCGATTTCTGCAGGCCTGGATTACCCCGGCGTGGGGCCTGAGCATTCCTGGTTGAAAGATATCGGCAGAGTGAATTACGTGGTTGCCAACGACGATGAGGCCCTGCGCGCATTTCACACATTGACACGAGTAGAAGGTATTATGCCTGCGCTGGAGACCAGCCATGCGCTGGCTTATGCGGAAAAACTGGCGGCACAGATGACGCCGGATCAGACCATCATTGTCAATCTGTCCGGCCGTGGCGACAAGGATATTCATACTGTTGCCCAGCTCGACGGCATTGAAATTTAGTTGACCCCGGCGGAGAGCAGGTAGTGAGTCGAATTGCAGGACGTTTCCAGCAGCTGGCAGAGCAGGGCCGCACCGCCCTTATTCCCTATATCGTCGCGGGCGATCCCGGTCAGGACGCAACGGTGCCACTTATGCACGCACTGGTGAAAAGTGGTGCCGACATCATTGAGCTAGGTGTACCTTTTTCCGACCCGATGGCAGAAGGGCCCGTTATCCAATTGGGTCATGAGCGTGCACTGGCCAATGGCACCACGTTGCTGCGCGTGCTGGAAATGGTGCGTGAATTTCGCTTGCACGACACTACAACGCCGGTATTGCTGATGGGATATGCTAACCCTGTGATGCACATGGGCTATGGCCGCTTCGCAGATGCTGCGTCGAAGGTCGGTCTGGACGGTTTGCTCACGGTGGATATTCCGCCTGAGGAAGTGGATGGCATCAACGCTGAGTTGCAGCGTGTGGGCATGGATAACATCTTCCTGGTGGCGCCCACTACGCCCGATGAGCGCATTGGGCGTATCGCTGCCAGAGCCAGTGGCTTTGTTTATTATGTCTCCCTCAAAGGCGTCACCGGAGCAGGGAATATCGACACTACTGCCGTTGCTGAGCGGGTTGAGGCTATTCGTCGGCATACACAACTGCCGGTGGTGGTTGGCTTTGGCATCAAGGATGCCGTCTCTGCACGAGCGGTTGCCCAAACTGCAGACGGGGTGGTGGTCGGCAGTGCGTTGGTCAGTGCGATGGCACAGGCTATTGCGGAGGGTGGAAACGCGCAGCATGCGTCAGAGGCAGCGGCTGGTCTGTTGGGCGAGATTCGTGAGGGTATCGATAGCCGCATCACCGCATAGTATGTCTTCATGCCTAGCGGTGTATTAGGCAATATCAGCACGAAGGAGTACTAGTTGAGCCACACCGTGTTTATAATGTCTCCCTTTCTGGGGCGGTGAGGAAAATCATGAGCTGGATAGACAAAATTCTGCCGGCAGGTGTGCGCAGTAGTGATGCTGGACGCAAAGGCTCCAGTAGCGTTCCTGAAGGGTTGTGGAAGAAATGCGTCAAATGTGAGGCCGTTCTTTACAGGCCCGACGTCGAACGCAATGACGATGTCTGCCCCAAATGCGACCATCACATGCGTATCGGCGCGCGCAAGCGGCTCTCCCGCTTTTTTGACGAGACCGGATGTGTTGAAATTCTGTCGGAGATCGAACCCGTTGATCGGCTCAAGTTCAAGGACAAAAAGCGCTATCGTGATCGCTTGAGCGCTGCGCAGAAATCGACGGGAGAGAAAGACGCTTTGATCGCTATGCGCGGCACGCTGCGCGGATTGCCACTAGTGGCGGTGGCGTTTGAGTTTGAATTTCACGGTGGCTCCATGGGCTACGCGGTTGGAGAAAAATTCACTCGCGCTGCCCACTTGGCACTGGAGGAGAGAATACCTTTGGTATGTTTTTCTGCCTCCGGTGGGGCGCGCATGCAGGAGGCTCTGATCTCACTTATGCAGATGGCTAAAACCAGTGCGGTCATCGAGCGCATGAAAATCTCATCTGTGCCGTATATTTCGGTAATGACTGATCCGATCTATGGTGGTGTTTCTGCTTCGCTGGCCCTGCTGGGCGACATTAATATCGCCGAGCCGGATGCAAGAGCGGGTTTTGCTGGCCCTAACATTATTGAGCAGACCATTCGACAAAAACTGCCTAAGGGGTTCCAGCGCAGTGAATTCCTGCTGGAACATGGGGCGATCGATATGATAGTCCACCGCACGCATATGCGAGATACGATTGCGCGCCTGCTGTCGAAGCTCACGGGTCATCCTCTGGCGCCGCTGGAGGATCAGCCAGAGCCAGAAGAGCCAGGCAACAGTGATGACGCTCCCGTTGCGGTCGCGGCAGGAGATGAATAAAGCGTCGCTCGAGCAGTGGCTGCAGCGGCTCGAAACAATTCATCCGACGGAGGTCGAACTGGGTTTGGAGCGGGTCGCGAGCGTTGCACGGACGCTTGAGTTGTTACCTGTTCTGCCGCCCGTCATCACGGTCGCGGGCACTAACGGCAAAGGGTCTACCGTGGCTGTGCTTGAGGCTTTGCTTATTGCGGCGGGATACCGGACTGGAAGTTATACTTCCCCGCACTTGATACGTTTTAACGAGCGGATCAAGGTCGGCGGTGTTGAGGCCTCGGACGAGAACATTGTGAGTGCCTTTGCCAGGATCGACGATGCCAGAGGTGAGGTCTCTCTCACTTATTTCGAATTTGCAACGCTGGCTGCGTTACTTGTTTTCAGAGACTGTGCGGTCAATTTCGTTGTGTTGGAGGTCGGCTTGGGCGGGCGCCTGGACGCAGCCAATATCATAGACGCTTCAATGGCAGTCATTACCAGTATCGATCTGGATCATCAGGGATGGCTGGGTGACTCACGCGCGGAAATTGCCATTGAAAAGGCCGGTATTTTACGCAATTCAACGCCCGTGGTTGTCGCTGACCCCAATCCGCCGCCGGAGTTAGTGCACTGCATCGCACAACTGGGCGCCCGGCCTGCGCTCTTCATTGGGAACGAGTTTACACTGGTAACCGGGCAGGGTGAGTGGCAAGCTGTCCTGCGAACCGCAAGCGGGGAGCCTCGGTGTTTTTCCGGCCAGCAAAGTGGGTCAATGCTGCCGGAAAATATCTGCGCTGCAATGCAGGCACTGTTGCTGTTGGATATCCCGATTGATGATGTAGGCCTACCGGCAGTGCTGGCCGGTGCGGCCCCGCGAGGGCGTCGCCAGCTGCGGCGGATAGCAGGGCGAGATTATGTGTTGGATGTCGCGCACAATCCGGCTGCAGTGTGCAAGCTTCTGGATTATTTGCGCTGCACTTCCTGTGAAGGCAAAACAATAGGGCTCTTTTCTGTTATGGCAGATAAAGATCTACGCCGCATTGTCGATGCTACCGCCGGGTATTTCCAGGCATGGTTTCTTGCCGATCAGCCGGGTAATGCACGGGCTGCGAAAGCGGCAGACGTTGCTGATGTCTTGCATGAGTTGGAACAACGCCAGGTGAGTATCAGCAAAAATTTCCGACAGGCGTTTCGACGCGCCCATAGTATTATGGTGGAGGGTGACCGATTGGTTGTGTTTGGTTCGTTTACCACGGTAGCAGCAATACTGCCGATTCTCGATTCCTTAAGTAACGCCTCAGATGGTCAGACTTTTCTCAAACAGGGGGAGGGACAGTGAATGATGTTCTCAAGCAGCGCCTTGTAGGAGCGCTGATTTTGCTGGCGCTGGGAGTGGTTTTTTGGCCTATTGTTTTTGTTCAGCCAGAAGAGAGCAGTAATGTCGGCCAGCGCTCTATTCCGCAACCGCCCGCCGTCTCGACAAGCCCTATTGAGGAACCTGATCCCGCCGGGTTACGAGCGTCGCTAGAGCGAGCCACAGGCGAGGACCTGCTTACGATGGATGGTACGGATGTGTACGACGACAGCGAGCGAAGTACCCCCGGAGTCCCGGCGACCGCGACCGATATCACGGCGACCGATATCACGGCGACCGATATAGCCGATACGCCAGAGCAGTCGATGACAATGTCCGGGCAGGAGCCTGCTGTCAGCGAGGTCCGTACCGAAGCGCCGCAGCGACTCGCTGTAGATGGCGACGGTGTGCCGGTAGCGTGGACGCTCCAGGTAGTGACGGTCAGCAGTTATGAGAAGGCCGAGTCGCTGCGCCAGCGACTGTTGCAAAAGAGTGAGAAGGCCTATGTCACAACGGTGAGCAGCGGCGGCAAGCAGCTTTACCGTGTTAGCGTGGGCCCGAAGTTTGAGCGCCACGAACTTGAGCGCATACAGGCGAGCATCAACGCTGAGTTTGGTGTCAAGACCATGCTTGTCCGGTACACACCCTGATGTGCCGGCAAGCGGGCTAGACCTGAATGGTTGACTGGATGCAGTTCAATGGTGCCGACTGGACGATCATTGTGGTGATCGCAGTGTCGGTGCTACTGAGTCTGTGGCGAGGATTTGTCCGGGAAGCCATTTCGCTGGCTGGCTGGGTGGCGGCTTTTGTAGTCGCTAATATGTTCGTCGGTGAAATGGCTGCCTTGTTATCGCAGTGGATTGCCAATGTTACAGGGCGCTATGTCGCAGCCTTTGCAGTGTTGTTCGCGGGAACGCTCGTGATGGTCAGCATACTAGGCAAGTTGGGTGCGCAGGTCGTACGCGTAACGGGCCTGACGCTATTGGACAGATTGTTGGGAACCGCCTTCGGTTTTGCGCGAGGCGTCATTATTGTATTGGTGCTGGTGTACGTGCTGCGACAGTTGGCGCCGCCGCAGAACCTTATAGGGTTGGATCAGGCGCAGCTGATGCCGCATGTCGATATGCTGGGCCAGTGGGTCCGTCTGTTATTCGATAATTTTCAGTCCGGACAAAGCCCGGCTCTTTCAACGTAGACAGTGAGAAGTGAGGTGAGTGTCCAATGTGTGGCCTTGTAGGAATGGTGGCGAAATCCAATGTCGCTCCCGACATATACGATGCCCTGACAGTCCTGCAGCATCGCGGGCAGGATGCAGCTGGTATCGTCACGGGTGGAGGAGGCAGATTCAGTCAACGTAAGGGAGAAGGCCTGGTGCGTGATGTGTTCCGCCAGGACCATATGGCGCGTCTTAGCGGGCCGATGGGAATAGGGCATGTGCGTTACCCCACTGCAGGCAGCTCAGGCATCGCGCTGGCGCAACCTTTTTATGTCAATTCCCCCTATGGCATCGCCCTGGCGCACAATGGCAATCTCACCAATTCTGAGGAATTGACGAAGGAGATATTTCGGGATGATCTGCGTCACCTGAATACCGATTCTGACTCAGAGGTATTGCTGAATATTTTCGCACATGAGTTGCAAACGCTCGGTAAACTCAATCCTTCCTCCGACGATATCTTTACAGCGGTTGAGGCCGTTCATCGGCGCTGTCGTGGTGGTTACGCGGTAGTAGGGTTACTGGTGAACCATGGTGTTTTTGGATTCCGCGATCCCTTTGGTATCCGCCCCTTGGTGATTGGGACGCGCAGCACGCCGTCAGGGCAGGATTATATGATAGCGTCAGAGAGTGTCGCGCTCGATGTGTTGGGCTACACGCTGCTCGATGACGTGGCGCCTGGTGAGGCAATATTTATTGATGAGCAAAGACAATTGCATCGGCGCCGTTGCGCGCCTGACTCGCGCCTGAAACCGTGCATATTTGAGCATGTATACTTTGCGCGTCCAGACTCGATGATCGATGGCATATCAATCTACAAAACACGGATGCGCCAGGGCGAGACGCTGGCTAAGAAGATTCGCAGACTGCGTCCTGACCTCGATATTGATGTCATTATTCCTATCCCCGACACCAGTCGTATTGCTGCGCAGTCGATGGCCTATGAACTGAATATCAAATTCCGTGAAGGGCTGATGAAAAATCGTTACATCGGCCGCACCTTTATCATGCCGGGGCAGAACCACCGCAAGAAGTCGGTGCGTCAAAAGCTCAACCCCGTTCCGCTGGAGTTCTCGGGGAAGAATGTCATGCTGGTCGATGACTCGATTGTGCGCGGCACCACATGTCGACAAATCATAGAAATGGCCAGAGAGGCCGGTGCTGCCAATGTGTATTTTGCTTCTGCTGCGCCGCCTGTGCGCTATCCCAATGTCTATGGTATCGATATGCCCTCGGCGTCAGAATTGATAGCGCACAATCGCACAGTAGAGGAAGTGTGTGAGTTGATTGGTGCCGACTGGTTAGTGTATCAAGACCTGGAGGATCTCATAGAATGCTCGCGCGAGGGCAATCCTCTGGTTGATGGCTTTGATTGTTCAGTGTTCAATGGTGAATATATCACCGGGGATATCGATCAAAATTACCTTGATCGATTGGAGTTACTGCGCAACGATGATGCTCAAAATGAACGGCGAGTGGAGTTGCATACAGACGGCAATGTCGTAGGCCTGTACAACGACGTCTAGGGGTTATTCATGAACGATTACGACCCGCTGGCCGACGCGCATCTTGACACGCTCGCCGTGCACAGCGGAATACAGCGCACGCAAGAGGGCGAGCATTCGGAGGCGATCTTTGCCACGTCCAGCTATGTCTTTGACAACGCGGCGCAGGCGGCGGCAAGGTTCTCGGGCGAGCAGACTGGCAATGTCTATTCCCGCTACACCAACCCAACGGTTCGCACTTTCGAGCAGCGTCTTGCCGCACTTGAGGGTGCAGAGTCCGCTGTTGCAACCGCTTCCGGTATGTCTGCAATTTTGTCTACCTGTATGGCATTACTCAAATCGGGTGATCACGTGGTGTGCTCGCGAGATGTCTTTGGTACGACGGTGAATTTATTCATTAAGTACCTTGGCAAATTTGGTGTTGAGGTTACGTTCGTACCGTTGACGGATATCGAGGGATGGCGCGCTGCTGTGCGCCCCAATACAGCCATGTTGTTTCTGGAGACACCGTCCAATCCTCTGTGCGAGGTCGCCGACATCGAGGCTATGTCTCAGTTGGCGAAGAAGAACGATTGCTTATTGGTAGTCGACAACTGTTTTTGTACGCCTGCGTTGCAGCTCCCCTTGTCATTGGGTGCTGATATTGTCATCCATTCGGCGACAAAATACCTCGACGGTCAGGGCCGCTGCGTTGGCGGGGCCGTTGTGGGTCGCGCTGAACATATGAACGAAGTACTCACCTTTCTGCGCACCTGTGGTCCTACAATGAGCCCTTTCAACGCGTGGGTGTTTTTGAAGGGTCTGGAGACTCTGCGCCTGAGGATGGAGGCCCACAGCCATGCCGCGCTTGAAATCGCCTATTGGTTACAGCAACAGCCGCAGGTAGAGCGTGTTTTCTACGCGGGCTTGCCAGATCATCCAGGACACGAACTGGCCACTCAACAGCAACGGGCATTCGGCGGCGTGCTCTCTTTTCGCGTAAAGGGTGGCAGAGAACAGGCGTGGCAGTTTATTGACGCTACTCGCTTGATGTCGCTTACCGCCAACCTTGGCGACGCCAAAACGACTATCGTTCATCCCGCGACGACCACGCATGGGCGTCTCACCCCAGAGCAGCGGAAGCAAGCGGGTATCCACGACAGCCTTATTCGCATCGCGGTGGGCTTGGAGCACGTGGGTGATTTAAAAGCCGATCTGCAATGTGGTTTTTCCGGCATCCTTTGACAAAAGAAGAGTTAGGGGGCGACACAATGCAAGTACAGGGGCTGGTGGAAGCAGCGGTAAAGGAGGTAAGTGAAATCCTGCTGGGTAAGGAAGCCCAGATTAGACTGGCGTTATGTTGTCTTTTTGCGCGCGGACATCTGTTGATCGAAGATCTTCCTGGCATGGGTAAAACCACCTTGTCGCATGCGCTGGCCTCTGTGCTGGGACTGTCCTGGAAGCGTGTGCAGTTTACCAGTGACCTGTTGCCGGCAGATATCCTCGGGGTCTCAGTGTTCGATACCAATGAAGCCAGTTTTACCTTTCACCCCGGACCTATTTTCACGCAATTGCTGCTTGCTGACGAGATCAACAGAACAACGCCGCGTACCCAGAGTGCTCTGCTGGAAGCTATGGCGGAAGGGCAGGTAACAGTGGAAGGCGAGACGCGGCCACTGCCACAACCGTTTTTTGTGATAGCCACCCAGAACCCCGCCCATCAATCCGGTACCTATCCTTTGCCGGAGTCGCAGCTGGATCGCTTTCTGATGCGACTTGAGCTGGGCTACCCACACCCGCAGGCAGAGCGCAAGATGTTCGAGCGGCGACACAGCGCAGCCATGGAAATCAAAAATCCTCGACAGTGTATCGATATGGAGCAGCTTGAGATGATCCGGGTCGCTGTCAGTAAAGTGCATGCCTCAGAGAACCTGATCGATTATCTGCAACGCCTGGTTGCCTATACACGCCAATCTCCCGAATTCGAGGTTGGCCTGTCTCCCAGGGGCGCTCTGGCGCTGCTTGATTGTGCAAAAACATGGGCAGCGATGAACAATCGCGTCCATGTCGTGCCGGAGGATATTCAGTTGGTATTGCCCTCTGTCGCAGCCCACCGTCTGGTGGCTAGCGGTGACTATGCGGGTGATGGCAACGCGCTGGTGGATCTATTGCAGCGCAATGTGGATGTCATAGGGCGCTGAGCGAGAAATCCTATGGCTAGCGTTCAACCCAGCGCCGAGCGGCAGAATCAGAAGCTGAATGAGAACCCAAGTATCAGGGAGCGCCTGCGATCAAGTTTCAACCGTTGGGTAAAACGCCGTATACCGCCGGCGCGCGAGGTGACGCTGGATCAACGCAGGATTTTTATATTTCCCAGTCGTACCGGATTCTTTTTCGGTTGCTGCTTGCTGGTGATGCTGATTGCGGCGATCAACTTTGAGAATAACCTCAGCTACGCCCTGACCTTCCTACTGGCCACTTTGTTTATCGTGGCGATACTGCACACCTACGCGAATTTGTCGGGATTGACTATTCGTGCAGTGCGCGCACAAGCGGCTTTTCCCGGGCAACAGTCAGAGTTTGTGGTGATGATTGAGCGCGGTAAGCGGCGCGATCACTATGCCTTATATCTTAAGTGGCCGAGCAGCAGTGAAGCACTGGTGAATCTCGTTGATGTCGACAGCGTGAAGGTGCCGCTGCATATGCCAGTGGATAAGCGCGGCTGGTTTCATCCGGAGCGACTGTTGCTGGAGTCCACTTATCCATTGGGATTATTGCGCTGCTGGACATGGGTTGACCTTGACTTACGCGCACTGGTCTATCCGCGGCCCCTGAGCTCAGCAGAGCTTCCCGGGCTCGCCACAGACACGCCCGACGGCGCATCGGCAATGGTGCCGGGTAATGACGATTTCTTTGGATTCCGTGATTATCGCAAGGGTGATTCGCTCAGGCAGGTCCATTGGAAGGGGCTTGCCAGGGGTCACGATATGCAGACCAAACAGTACACCGCTTATGCGGATCGTAGTGTTTGGCTGGATTGGGAGCTGTTCCCGGGGTTGGGCGTCGAGCAGCGCTTGTCCCATTTGTGTTATTGGGTGCTGGCATTCGATGAGCGCAGGGAGGAATACGGATTGCGTCTTCCCGGAGTCACTATTAACCCGGCGGTAGGAGAAAAGCACCGCGAGCAGATACTCAAGGAGCTGGCGCTTTTTGGTACAGGAGGCTCGACGCGGTGAAGATTAAGCAACAGGTGCCGCGTAATGCTCTGGTATGGATCATTGTCAGCCTGTTCGCGCTCGTCGCACCGCACGCTGGTCGTCTGCCGATTTGGGTGTTAGCGGTCTATGTGATTGCAGTGGTGTGGCGCTTGCAAGTGCATCGCGGATTGTGGTCGTTTCCAGGCCGCTGGGTCAAAGTGGCGATGACCGTCAGCAGTTTTGTGGGAATCTACGTCAGCTACGGCACGTTAGTCGGGCTGGAACCCACCGTAGCTTTGCTGCTGACGGCGTTCGCACTCAAGTTCATCGAGCTGTCACAACGCAAGGATGCCTATGTGTTGCTCTTTCTGGGCTATTTTATCTGCATTACGGAATTCCTCTTCAGCCAGGACCTGCTGATTACGCTCTACTCTATGCTTACGGTGCTGCTGGTGACTACAGCCCTGGTTGCACTGCACCAACCGGGTCAGAATCGATTTAATCGCGGCACACTCAAAGTGGCCGGCGTGATGTTGTTGCAGGCAATGCCGCTGATGACTGTGCTGTTTTTGGTGTTCCCCCGGTTTGGTCCGCTGTGGACTGTCCCGCTAAAGACCCACGCTGCCAAGACCGGTATGAGTGATTTTATGAAGCCCGGCGATGTGGCAACACTCAGCCAGTCCGCAGATGTGGCCTTCAGGGTTAAATTCGATGGCGCTATCCCTGCTAAATCGGATCTTTACTGGCGCGGTTTGGTATTCAGTCGGCTGGAACAAGATGTCTGGTCTGGTCTGGGTTATTACGACGTCCCGCCTAACGAACAGCGCCAGAATGAAGTGGTTGTTGAGGGCACGCCGCTGCGCTATACGGTGATCATCGAGCCGACACAGCAAAACTGGCTTTACGGGCTTCATTACGCCCGCGCCCGTTCGGCGGGTATTATGGCATCATCCGACTACAGACTTGTTTCTCCTGCTCCTGTAGAGACCGAGTATATGTACCGCGTGAATAGCTGGGGGGACGTGGCAGTAGAGCAGGAGTTGTCTGAATGGCGTCGCAATACGGAAACGAAGCTGCCACCGCAGGGCAATCCTCAAACACGTCAATTGGCGCTGGATTTGCATGCCGCCGCAGCGAGTGATGAGGGTTTTGTCGACAGTGTTTTGAGTTTTTTCACCAGCGAGTCCTACGTTTATACCTTGCGTCCTGGCCGACTTGCCGGGTCCGATTCGATTGACCAGTTTATGTTCCAGTCCCGTCGTGGATTCTGTGAACACTTCGCCTCGTCGTTCGTATTTATGATGCGCTCTGCAGGTGTCCCGGCGCGGGTAGTGGCGGGCTATCAGGGTGGCGAGATAAACCCGCTGAACAAAACGGTGATAGTGCACCAGTTCGACGCCCACGCGTGGGCAGAAGTGTGGCTTGATAATAAGGGTTGGGTGCGAGTAGATCCTACGAATGCAGTGTCTCCTATGAGAATTGAAATGGGGTTGGAGGAGGCGATGGCATCGGAGGGCAGTTTCCTTGCCGCGGTGCCGCTGTCGCCACTGCGCTACCGCAGCATTCCTCTACTGAACCAATTACGTTTGCGCTATGACGCGCTGACCTACCGCTGGCAAAGTTGGGTCATCGGTTTTAACAGTGAGCGGCAGTTTGATTTGTTGCACAGCCTCTTTGGCGAAATCAGCGCGCGGGTTTTTGCAACGCTATTGTTCGGCAGTTGGGCACTGGTACTGATACCGGTGGCTATCTCATTGTTTATGAGACGGGATACCCGTCCCGTAAACCGACTGGATAAACACTATCGTATTTTTTGTGACCGTATGGCTCTTTTGGGGCTTGTGCGAGCACCGGGAGAAACCCCGGGTCAGTTTTTAAGCCGAGCGCAGGAGGCATTACCTGCTTTTGCCGATAAACTGAAACTGATCACTGGCTTGTACAGTGAGCTGGCTTATGCAGGTGAAAGAAATGAAGCGGCGCTGGCGAAGTTCACCGGCACCGTTAACCAGTTCAAGCCGGATCGGCGCCGAGGGGTCGTGGTTAACGATAGCGTCACCCTATAAAAAAACCCTCAGAATTAGGCGCGGATCTCCTGGATTTCCACTGCCGCAATGCGAGCACCTTCCTCGGCACTTTTCTGGAATTTTGCGATCTGGTCAAAGTTAAGGTAGCGATAAATATCATCCGACATCGAGTCGATATTCTTCGCGAAGTCCATATACTCCGCCGGTGTGGGGAGTCTGCCAAGTATCGCGCCGACCGAGGCCAATTCTGCTGATGTCAGGTAGACATTGGCACCGTCGCCGAGTCTGTTAGGGAAGTTGCGTGTCGAGGTTGACAACACTGTTGAGTTGGCGGCCACCCGCGCCTGATTACCCATGCACAGTGAGCAACCCGGCATTTCGGTGCGTGCGCCTGCAGCGCCAAAAATATTGTAGTAGCCTTCCTCCATCAACTGATGCTCGTCCATGCGCGTGGGCGGTACGATCCACATGCGGGTGGATATCGTGCCTTTGTGCTGCTGCAGTAATTTTCCTGCGGCACGGAAGTGTCCGATATTGGTCATACAGCTGCCGATAAACACCTCATCTACGCTGTCGCCCGCGACAGTGGACAGCAGGCGGGCGTCATCCGGATCGTTCGGCGCGCAGACAATCGGTTCTTTGACGTCGGCCAGATCAATTTCGATGACTGCTTTGTACTCGGCATCGGTGTCGGCCTTCATCAAGCTGGGCTCGGCGAGCCAGTCTTCCATCTTGCGCGCACGGCGCTCCAGAGTTCTGGAGTCGCCATAGCCTTCCGCGATCATGGTGCGCAGCAGCACAATATTGGAGCGCAGGTACTCGGCGACAGTGTCCTCATCCAAGGCGATTGTGCAGCCCGCAGCAGAGCGCTCTGCAGAGGCATCAGACAACTCAAAGGCCTGCTCGACGGTGAGCTTACCGAGTCCTTCAATCTCCAGAATACGGCCGGAGAAAATATTCTTCTTGCCCTTCTTGTCGACTGTCAGCAGGCCCTCCTGAATGGCGTAATAGGGAATAGCATGAACAAGGTCGCGCAGCGTGATGCCGGGTTGCATCTCACCCTTGAAGCGCACCAATACGGATTCCGGCATGTCCAGTGGCATTACGCCAGTGGCGGCCGCAAACGCAACCAGACCCGATCCGGCAGGAAAGGAAATCCCCATCGGAAAACGTGTGTGTGAGTCACCGCCGGTGCCAACGGTATCGGGCAGCAACATACGATTGAGCCAGGAGTGAATGATGCCGTCGCCCGGGCGCAATGAGACACCGCCGCGCGTCATAATGAAGTCGGGTAGGGAGTGTTGCGTTTCGATGTCAACGGGTTTGGGGTAGGCCGCCGTGTGGCAGAAAGACTGCATGGTAAGGTCGGCGGAGAAGCCCAGGCAAGCGAGGTCTTTGAGTTCGTCGCGGGTCATTGGCCCCGTGGTGTCCTGCGAGCCCACCGTGGTCATGCGCGGCTCACAGTAAGTGCCCGGTCGAATACCGTCGGTACCACAGGCCTTGCCGACCATTTTCTGTGCCAGCGTAAAGCCCTTGCCGGTATCGCCAGGTTGCTGCGGCGTGCGAAACAGGTCTGACACAGGCAGGCCCATCGATTCGCGCGCACGCGTGGTGAGTCCGCGACCGATAATCAGGTTGATCCTGCCGCCGGCGCGCACCTCGTCGAGCAGTACCTCAGACTTGAGCACGAACTCACTGAGCACTTCGCCGGATTCAGAGAGAATCTTGCCGTCGTAGGGCCTCACTTCAATGACGTCACCCATATTCAGCTTGTCGACGGGCGCTTCAAACACTAGCGCGCCAGCATCTTCCATGGTGTTGTAAAAAATGGGCGCGACATTAGTCCCGATACAGATGCCGCCGCTTTTCTTGTTGGGTACGCCGGGCATATCGTCACCGAAATACCACAAAACGGAGTTAGTGGCAGACTTGCGTGAGGAGCCGGTACCGACCACATCACCCACCATGGCAACTGGCAGACCTTTCTCTTGCAGAGCCTGTATTTGTTTCATCGGGCCGGTGACGCCGTGTTCTTGAGGTTCCAGGCCTTCCCGTGTCATTTTGTACATCGCCAGTGCATGCAGTGGAATGTCGGGACGCGACCAGGCATCGGGCGCGGGGGAGAGGTCGTCGGTGTTGGTTTCGCCGGTGACTTTAAACACTGAGACTTTGATCGAGGCCGGCACTTCCGGTCGGTTGGTAAACCACTCGCCGTCTGCCCACGACTGCATGACTTCCTTGGCGTTGGCGTTACCTGATTTGACGAGCTCGGCCACGTCGTGAAAGGCTTCGAACACCAGCAATGTGTGCTTTAGTTCGGCCGCGGCAGCCGCGCCGAGGTCGCTATCATTCAAAACGCTGACCAGCGTCTCAATGTTGTAGCCGCCGTGCATATTTCCCAGCAATGTTACCGCAGCAATTTTATCGATCAGCGGACTCGTCGCATCGCCCTTCACGATGGCTGACAAAAAGCCTGCTTTAACGTAGGCCGCTTCGTCTACGCCCGGAGGCACGCGGTTGCTGATGAGATCAAGGAGGTACTCGCCTTCTCCGGCAGGCGGATTTTTCAGTAGTTCAACCAGCTCCGCAACTTGATCCGCTTTCAGTGGCTTGGGTGGGATATTCAGGGCGGCCCGTTCGGCCACGTGGCTGCGGTATGCTTCAAGCACGGTAGAGCTCCTTTGTATTGCCTGTGCCGCCCCGAGAGTGCCCCGTTGCGAGCTGTTGGAAGAGGATAAGCGCGGCGGCGAGTATAGCGTAGAGCACAAATAAGATAAACGAATCAAGCGCTTATATCTCGCATTCACTCAAATGATAACGTAGACTGACACGGAACTCACACACCGTCGAATACGCTCAAGAAATGCAGGATCGTGCTGTCAAAACCCCGTGCATCGGTGTCTGTTCCACCGGTATCGGGGACAGCGTGTGCCGCGGGTGCAAGCGCTTTAGTCACGAGGTGATTGCCTGGAACAGTTACACACTGCCGCAGAAACGCGCAGTTGATGAGCGTCTTTCTGGCTTTCTTTCGCAATGTGTTAGCAACAAGCTGCGCGTAGTCGATCCGGCGCTATTGAAATGGCAGCTGGGGGTGCAACAGATCCGATTTTTTGAGCACCACGACGAGTACTGCTGGGTGTTTAGTCTGCTCAAGGCGGGTGCCCGCCAGATCGATAAGCCGGGTGATTTCGGCTTCGAGGTCGATCTACCTTACAGGGAGATGCCTCTGACTGAACTTCGCGAAAAAATTGACCAGGAATTTTATATTCTCTCCGAAGCTCACTACGAACGCTATATGCTGAGTCCTGACCTGTTTCGCGAAAAGACCCGTTAAACGACACATGAAACCCGCACAAGAACTCGCCGCAATTCAATCCTTCTTGCTGTGTCCAACGCCACGGGAGTGGGTTGACTGGGCTCTGCAGAATCCGGATATTCTGCTGATCGATCACGCCAACTGTGAGAAGAAAGCCGCAGCTACCGCGCTGAACCTGATGTATCGCTATGTCGATCACTTTAAGCTGCTGAACAAGCTCTCCCGACTGGCGCGCGAAGAATTGCGCCACTTTGAACAGGTCATGGGATTCATGCAGGCACGCAATGTGGAGTATCGGCAATTATCGGCGTCTCGATACGCCGCAGCGCTGCGTAAGCAAGTCAGGAATCACGAGCCGAGTCGCCTGGTCGATACCTTGTTGGTCGGAGCGATTATCGAGGCTCGCTCATGCGAGCGTTTTGCGGCCTTGGCTCCGGAGTTGGACGCTGAACTCGGTTATTTCTACCGCTCACTGCTCAAATCTGAATCCCGGCACTTTATGGACTACCTCAAACTGGCCGAGGAGTTAGGCTCTGCGGAGGAGGTTGCAGAGCGGTTGCCGGTATTGCTGCAGTGCGAAAAAGGGCTAATCGAAGAGCCTGATTCGGAGTTCCGTTTCCACAGCGGCATCCCCGGCGCCGCTTAGAAATTGAATAATAAACGGGTTGTCACTAATTTTTATTGAAAGAATAGATTGTATTCAATATGGTTATCTACAGATTTTGGCATCAACTCAGCAGTGAGAGTGCTACGCTCAGCCTAGTCTTCAACAATCAATACAGACTCAATGATAACGGGATCTGACGGCACATCCTGATGTCCCTTGCGGCTGGACGTGGGTACGGCGCAGATCTTGTCCAGCACTTCTTTGCCTTCTATTACCTTGCCAAATACCGTGTAGCCCCAGCCCTGCATGCTCTTGCCGCTGTGATTGAGAAAATCATTGTCTTTCACATTGATAAAAAATTGCGCCGTGGCGGAGTGTGGGTCAGAAGTTCTGGCCATGGCAACGGTACCAAAATCGTTCTTTAGCCCGTTATCTGCTTCATTCTCAATGGGTTCGCCGTTTGCTTTTTGCTGCATCTCGATGTCGAAGCCGCCACCCTGAATCATGAAGTTGTCGATCACGCGGTGGAAAATAGTGCCGTCATAAAAGCCATCGCGCGCATAACTTAGAAAGTTGGCAACGGTCTTTGGCGCTTTTTCGGCGTCCAGTTCGAGTTTTATTTCGCCGAATGTAGTGCGAATAATGACCATGGTATCTTCCTTGGAGGTGTCTTTATCAAGCCGAGCAATAATACGGACTTTTGGCGCTCAGTAAAACAATTAGGGGCGGAAGATGTGCAGAAATGCATGTTGGGCTGCCACCGTTCGATGAATTGGCTATAAGCCTGGTACTGGAGCCGCTATAATCTTGATCGATTTTGCTCGTGCAGCCCCAAAAGAGTATTAAAAACACCATTATGCAAGACGCCAATACGCAAGACGCCGCTTCGCAAGAGAAACGGGCCAATAATTTCCTGCAAACGATCATCAATGAGGATCTTGCCAAGGGCCGGGTCATTGATGTCGTCACACGTTTTCCGCCGGAGCCCAACGGCTACCTGCATATCGGCCATGCCAAAGCCATTAGCGTGAATTTTGGACTCGCACTGGCCAATGGTGGGCGCTGCAACCTACGTTTTGATGATACCAACCCCGAGAAAGAGTCTCAGGTCTTTATCGAAGCCATAGAAGCTGACGTGCGCTGGCTGGGTTATCAGTGGGACGGTGAAGTGCGTTTCGCGTCCGCCTATTTCCCGCAGCTTTATGATTGGGCCATTCATCTTGTGCAGGGCGGTCGCGCCTATGTGTGTGATCTCAATGCCGACGAGGCGCGCGAGTTTCGCGGCACGCTGACCCAACCCGGGCGTAACAGCCCCTGTCGTGATCGGTCGGTTGAGGAAAATCTCGACTTGCTGGCCCGCATGAAGGCCGGAGAATTTGCCGATGGCGCCAAAGTATTGCGCGCGAAGATCGACATGGCCTCGCCCAATATGAATATGCGCGACCCCATTCTCTACCGTATCCGCAAGGTCCTGCATCACCAAACGGGCGGCGACTGGGTGATTTACCCCACCTACGATTTTGCCCATGGACAGGAGGATGCGATAGAGGGTGTAACGCATTCGATCTGCACGCTGGAATTTGAGGATCACCGTCCGCTTTACGATTGGTTCCTGGAGCATCTGCCGGTCCCTTCTCGGCCGCGGCAGTACGAGTTTGGCAGGCTCAATCCCAGCTACACCATAACCAGCAAGCGCAAGCTCAAGCAATTGGTCGACGAGGCAGTGGTGTCGGGCTGGGATGATCCGCGCATGCCGACGATTTCTGGCATGCGCAGGCGCGGTTACACGCCGGCAGCGATCCGCAAGTTCTGCGACATGATCGGTACCACGCGCAGCGATGGTGTCGTGGATGTGGCCATGCTGGAGTTTGCGATCCGCGAGGACCTCAATGAAAACGCCGTGCGCGGCATGTGTGTGCTCAATCCGGTGAAAATTGTGCTCACCGACTATCCCGCAGACAAAATCGAGCTGATTCGCGCGCCCGGTCATCCCAACCGTGGCGATCTTGGCGAGCGCGAGCTGCCCTTCACCCGTGAGATCCTTATCGATGCCGATGATTTTCGCGAGGAGGCCAACAAAAAGTATAAACGTCTGGTGCTCGGTAAGCGCGTGCGCCTGCGCAACGCTTACGTGATCGAGGCGGATGAGGTCCTCAAGGATGAGGCGGGAACGGTTGTGGCGATACATGCGCATACCATTCCCGATACGCTGGGCCAGGACCCCGCCGATGGTGTAAAGCCCAAAGGCGTCATTCACTGGGTGTCCGCGTCGCAGGGGAGGAGGGCCCAGGTGCGCCTGTACGAGCGCCTGTTCAATCACGAGGCGCCAGACAAGGGCAACAATGTGTTTATGGACCATGTCAACCCGGATTCGTTGAGCATCGTCAAGGCAGCGTGGATTGAGCCAGCCCTGGCAGCAGCGGCGCCAGAGCAGCACTTCCAGTTTGAGCGCGAGGGCTATTTTGTCGCAGACCAGTACGACCACACGTCTGACAAACCCGTCTTTAACCGGACAATAGGCCTGCGCGATACCTGGAGCGATACCGGGGGCAACAGCTGAGGGCTGCATGATGAGTCTCAAACTCTACAACACCATGAGTGGTAAGAAAGAAGTCTTTACGCCGCTGGTGCCGGACACTGTGACGATGTATGTCTGCGGCCCCACTGTTTATAACCTCGCGCATATCGGTAATGCCCGGCCCGTGGTGGTGTTCGACACTTTTTTCCGTCTGCTGCAGACGCACTTCGACACGGTGACCTATGCGCGCAATATTACGGACATCGACGACAAGATCATCGCGGCGGCGCGCGAGGGCGCACGCAGCATCGAGTCTGTTACCGAGGAGTTCACGGCCAAGTTTCGTGAGGATATGGCGCAGCTCAATGCATTGCCGCCGACGCTGGAGCCCCACGCTACCCATAATATCGACGCGATGATCGAGCTGACGAGCACGCTGCTTGAAAAAGGGCACGCCTACGAGTCACAGGGCCATGTGCTATTTGCGGTGGAATCCATGGCCGATTACGGCAAGCTATCGAAACGCTCACTGGATGACATGCTGGCGGGCGCCAGAGTAGCGGTGGCCGATTATAAGCGGCATCCGGGTGACTTTGTGTTGTGGAAGCCCGCAGCCGATGAGGACCACGGCTGGGATAGCCCCTGGGGTCGTGGACGACCCGGCTGGCATTTGGAATGTTCTGCAATGATTCGCGCCCACCTCGGTGACACCATCGATATACACGGTGGCGGTCGTGACCTGATCTTCCCGCACCACGAAAACGAGATCGCCCAGAGTCGCTGCGCGCACGGTGGCGATTACGTGCGCTACTGGATGCACAATGCCTATGTGGATATCGACGGCGAGAAAATGTCCAAGTCACTGGGCAATTTCCGTACGGTGCGGGACCTGCTGCAGAGCTATCGCGGGGAGGTCTTGCGATTTGCTCTTCTCTCGGCGCAATACCGGACGCCCCTGAACTTCTCGGCCGAATTGCTGGATCAGGCGCAGGCCACCCTGAACAGCCTCTACAGCACGCTGCGCGAAGTGCAGGACGTCGATGTGGATATGGAGGTCAGTCTGGCCGAAGAGCCTTTCTATCATGCATTGAACGACGACTTGAATACACCCGTGGCCATTGCCGAGATACACGCGCTGTGCAAGCAACTGCACAAAGCTACAGCGGAGGAAAAGCCCGCATTAAAAGGCCGTATTCTGGCCGCAGGCAACTTGCTGGGTATTCTGGAGCAGGATGCGGTTGAGTGGTTACAGGCAACAGCCTCTGATGATGCGATATCGGCGCCCGACATCGAAGCCCTTATCGATGAGCGCCAGCAGGCCAAACTCGCCAAGGATTATGCACGCGCTGACGAGGTGCGGGAGCTGCTGTTGGTGCAGGGTGTAGTGCTCGAAGATTCGCGTGAAGGGACCCAGTGGAAACGCAAGTCTGAGTAAAGCACTGCGCAGTTCACCCCAGGCTTTTTTCAGCCGACTCAACACTCTGCATAATCAATGTATTGATCGTCATCGGCCCGACGCCGCCGGGAACCGGTGTATAAGCGGCGGCCTTCTCGATCAATGCGGATAGCTCGATATCGCCGACGCCACCCGGATGGTAGCCGGCATCAACGACTACCGCGCCGTCCTTCACCCAGCCAGCCTTGATGAACTCCGGTTTGCCCACTGCGCCCACCAGAATATCCGCCTGCGCGACGATGCTAGCCAGATCTTTGGTGCGCGAATGGCAAATGGTCACCGTTGCATTTTTTTGCAGTAGCATCATCGCCATCGGTTTGCCGAGGATGGGGCTACGCCCCACAACCACGGCATGCTTACCCTCGATCTCGATACCGTAGTGTTGCAGAATTCTCATGATGCCTTGCGGTGTGGCGCACCCATAGGCGTCCTCACCCATGGCCATACGCCCGAATCCCAGGCAGGTCACGCCATCCACATCCTTGCTCAATGCAATTGCATCAAAGCAGGCGCGCTCGTCAACATGCGCCGGAACAGGGTGTTGCAGCAGGATGCCATGTACATCGGGATTACTGTTTAACTCCTCGATCTTTTTCAATAGCTGCGCTGTCGTAGTGGAGGCCGGCATCTCTACTGCCATGGAGTCCATACCCACGCGGCGGCAGGCATTGCCTTTCATTTTCACATAGGTCGCCGAAGCAGGGTCATCGCCGACCAAAATAGTTGCCAGAATTGGCGTCCTGCCCTTGGACTTGGCTTTGAGGCGCTCCACACGCTCCAGCAACTCAGCCTCGGATTGTGCTGCAAGGGATTTTCCGTCGAGGACGAGTGCAGACATAGAATGTTCTCCTTAACCGTGAAGTGATGGCGTTACTGATTCATGGATGCTGCGCAGTTTGCAGGCTTGTGACGCCAGGGCCGATAAAAGCTTGCTCGCTCAGGCCGCGCATTGTCCCATGAGAGCTTGTGCCAGTGAAAGACTTGGCGTAAGTTTGACGATGATTGGCGGCATTTTTGGCGTTGACGCCTGTGGGAGGGCTGAGTATCATGCGCCCTGCTGAAAAGTAGCCTACGGCGGCAACGTCAGTTCAGAAATATCGGGGTATAGCGCAGTCTGGTAGCGCGCCTGCTTTGGGAGCAGGATGTCGGGAGTTCGAATCTCTCTACCCCGACCATTTTTTCTTGTCAAAACGCTTTCTTCTGGCATTTCCCCGCACTACTCAGCCAAAACGGACAGTGTGCTGTAGGGCCTAAACCTCAGGCTTGGCGTGCTTTCACCAGATGGTTTCCCTAATGGTCGCGTCCGGATGGATGTTTTCGAACGGCGAAAACGACTGGCGCCCTTCACACTGCTTCACATTGCCTCCTACCACCGACTCCTCTATCGTGTTGGCTCGATAACAGCAGGAGTATCCAGCTATTACACAAGTCATTATCAACGGAGCCATATTCAACGGTGAAGCCCTGTTGCGCGACCATGCGGTTGTGATTGCAGGCGAGCGCATTGCCGGCGTCATAGCGCAGCATCAGGTGCCTTCCGATATTATCGATGTATATGATTTACACGGTGGCACGCTGATTCCCGGCTTTATCGACCTGCAGGTCAACGGCGGCGGAGGGGTGTTGTTTAATACGGCTCCGTCTGTTGCAAGCCTGCGGAGCATTGCCGCTGCCCATCGGCGCTTCGGCACCACCGGGTTTTTACCGACGCTGATCACCGACAGTTTTGCTGTAATGCGCCAGGCTGTCGCCGCTGTCAGCCAGGCGATTGCCGAGCAAGTGCCAGGTGTGCTGGGCATTCATCTGGAAGGCCCTTTCCTGAATGCGCTGCGCAAGGGTGTGCACGACGCAAGCAAATTCTGTGGATTGGACGAGGAAGGGTTTGAGATTGTCACCTCGCTGCACTCCGGCGTGACCCTGGTCACTCTAGCCCCCGAATTGACGTCTGCAGACATGATACGGCGGCTGAATGAGAGCGGCGTTATCGTCTGCGCGGGTCATAGCGCTGCCAATTATGAGCAGACCCAAGCAGCGCTGGCAGCCGGCATCAGCGGCTTTACTCATTTGTACAATGCGATGACAGGGCTGCAAAGCCGCGAGCCAGGTATGGTCGGCGCTGCATTGGAGGATGACAACAGCTGGTTTGGCATTATCGCCGATGGCCACCATATTCACCCCGCGGCCTTTGGCATTGCAGTGGCAGCGAAGAAAAAGGGTGGCGCTGTGTTGGTCACGGATGCCATGCCTACGGTGGGATCGACGGAGAATTCCTTTGTGTTCGATGGCGAAACGATCTCTGCGCGCGACGGGCGTCTTGTCAATGCTGCGGGTACACTGGCAGGTTCATCGCTCGATATGCTCTCGGCGGTGAATAACGCGGCACGCTTTGCTCGGCTGGACTGGTTTGAAGCGGTTCGCATGGCGACCGTCTATCCGGCGAAAGCGCTGGGGTTGCAGAGCGCGCTCGGCAGTATCAAGCCAGGCTGCCGCGCCAGTCTGTTGGCACTGGACGGCGAGCGCCGCATTCGCGCCAGCTGGATTGATGGCGTCAGGGTTTGATCACAACCCACTCGATGGCATTCAACAGCAGTTCCCGGGCATCGTCATTCTCCCAATTGCTGCGATAGTGCCCGCCGGTATACTCAAAGCCACGACCGCCGCCGCTTCTTTCGAAGGGCAAGGCCACGAACTGCGCCTCCCACGCTGGGTTTACCGACCACCAAGTCTCAAAATAGCCTCCTATTGCCAGCAGTAAGGCCGCGGATGAGGGGCTGTCTTTGGGCACCTCTACGCAATAGTGCAGGGCGACGACCCCAACGCCTTTATCTAACAATCGCCCGAAGTTTGGCAGATGATCGTTGATCAGGTGTGATTTGCCGCCGTCGCAATACACCACAATCGCGTCAGCGCCATCGAAGATACGTTCATCAGTCGGCCATGCGCCGTAGATATTGACTGTTTCGAAGGGCGGTTTACGTGCGCGCAGCGCGGCTGACAGTAACACTGCCCCCGCCTTATGTTCATGGGTGCCGGGCAAGTAGCTGTCTGGCCCGGCCAGAAAGACGATTTTGGCTGCTGGAGCCTCGTCCGAAGCCGCCGGGCGAGTTTGCACGGAGACTTCTTGTAGCTCTGGCAGGCTGCAAGCAGGACGAGGAAGAGAGCCAGGGAGAGGGCCGCACAGGGCCTGTAGCACGCTGCAATCCGATATTGATGTATTTCGATGTTGCCACCCCTGTTAGCCGCTGTGGCGCGCCTTATGGCGGGCAAGCTTGCAAGCGCTGCAAAACGGGCAGTGCACAACAAATAGCGAGGCCCCGCAAGTCTGTGCCGAGGCAATACTATGCCAGCCTAAACTTGACACCTATAGACCGCTAAAGCTACCATGCGCGCCGCGCGAGCAGTGGTTTTCGGCTGCATTGGTAGAGGTTCTGGCAACAACGCTATTCTCGGTGTCGACAGCTCCCATCGCCAATGGTCAGTTTGGTCAAAACGCTTTTTGCATCACACAATGGTGGCCGTAGCTCAACAGGTAGAGCACCGGATTGTGACTCCGGAGGTAGCGGGTTCAAGACCCGTCGGCCACCCCATCTAAGTAGTTGATTGATAATAATATCTATTACTGAAATAGAAATGTGCTCGGTACAGGTTGGATGTTTGATGCGAGTTCTCTCGTGCCTGCATTACCGATTCATATGCGCCGCAGCTCACCCAGCGGGTCCTCCCCATTGACGGTTTTTGCGCACAATCCGAGCACCCCACGCCCCATCCGGTGCGCGGCCTCAAAAATAGGCAATCTATAACATTGGGTCAGGTTAGTAGGTCACTTCTGTGTCGCATTGCTATAGCGACACTCGCCTGAGGCTGGTAGCATTCCCCCCGGGCGCCCTTAGCTCAGCTGGATAGAGCAATGCCCTTCTAAGGCATCGGTCTCAGGTTCGAATCCTGAAGGGCGCACCACTAAATCTTTGAAATATAACAATATTATCGCCCAATAAGAAAAATCAGATTAGACAATAATTGCCCGTAAGTGCAATGTAAGTGCAACGGGCACCTTGCCCAATGGATAAACACGACAGGTTCACAAAGCGATTGCTACAAGCCTCTGA
>JBDNIE010000095.1:0-2598 GCA_041688425.1 Halioglobus sp.
ACACTATGGTTACGATCTATTGGGCGGGCGACAAGATGAGTTCGCCGGACGCTTACGTCTCAGCCTGTCGGTAACGATCTTCCTGGGCTAGCCCCCGTGAAATCGCAACAGCCACTTTACTTGGCGGTGCCCAGTGAGGTCCTAGCCCTCCCGAGATAAGAACGCGGGGCTTCCAGTAGGCTGATCAAACGAATCTGTACGCTTCATTTACTTGAGCTTTCTAGCGCGCAGGTATTTTGTCGACGCGCAGCCATTCCACGGTGCGGCTCAGAAAACCGACCTTACCCTTGAAGAGCATCCGGTCGGCCTCGGGAAGAGAAACTTCCACGTCCTTGTACTCTCCAAGCTTCTCCACGTAGATCAGACCCTGCCACACGTCCTGTTTAGATTTATCAACTTGCAGATCTTTCAGTATCTTACGACCCACGCGATCAGGCAGTTTGTCATTACGCACCACGGTGCCACTACCTTCCTCCAATCCGATCTCGATCCATACAGGTTCTTTGGCGTATTTCCAGAAACCAGAGATATCACCACTCAATGCCAGCGGCGCGAACAGCAAAGCGCCGAGGACAAAATTACTTCCAATAAGTTTCGCCAGTGAATATGCCAGCGTTAAACAACCCTGTGGCGAGATGCGGTGCAACCAATGCTGACTGATCATGGGGTGAGTGTGCTCTTCATTCGACTCTCCATTCGAGAAGCAACATAAAAGGGTAGCAACCATAGAATGGTTAACAAAAAGACCAGGGTTGCGTCTCGGTACTGCAACAAAATATTGGACCACACTTGTTTTATCTGGCTATAACCAGCTGGTACCTGCACCACGTTGTTATCTCGACGGTACTGCTCATAACGAGACAACATACGCTGGAAGCGCAGTGCTTGTGGTGCAGCCAAATCTATTGTCTCGCCGGGGTCTGCCACAATATCAAACAGACGCCATTGGCCATCGCCAACCGGTGGCTGGTTTACCACCAATTTGTAGTCTCCCTGGAATAGAACACCATGGTCAGTCAATTCGTAACCCACTGCGTCATCGGGCCCATAGATCCGTTCAGCCGCTCCCGAGAGCAAGGGCGTGAGGTCGCGGCCAGTGATGGCCTGCACGGGCCGGCCAGCGTAGCGCGCTGCAGGCTGTGAAACCCCCGTCAGCGATAGAATGGTGGGAGTGATGTCGGTTGCCCAGGCAAAGGCGCGTGTCAATTGTTGCTGGCGGGCGACAGGCTTTCCAGAGATGATCAGCGGCACCCGCATTCCCCCTTCCCCGGCGTAGAATTTGTAGTACGCCAGGGGGCTCGCAGAGGCGCTGGCGAAACCGGGGCCGATGGTGCTGAAACTGCCCTTCAGGCCCAGGGTGTCGTAGTCCAGGTTATAACCGAGATTCTCCGGGATCAGGCGCTTGGGAAAGGCCCGGGGGTCGGCGGGGCCACTGGCCTCGCTGCCGTTGTCCGAGGTGAAAATGAAAATCGTGTTGTCGTATTGACCCCGCTGCTTGAGGAACTCAATCAGACGACCGATATGAAAGTCCATCGCCTCGATCATACCGGCATACACTGCCATGCGTTTTGCCTGATAGCGCCTCTGCTCTTCACTCAGAGCATCCCATTCGTCTGTCGTTGTCATGCGCACCATGGGGGTGTCCGCCTGCACTATACCCAGGGCAGCCGCTCGCACCATGCGCTGCTGACGCAGGACGTCCCAGCCAGAATCGTACAGGCCCATGTAGTGATCGATGTACTCTTGGGGCGCCTGCACGGGCGAGTGAACGGCCATGAACGGCAGGTAGGCGAAGAAGGGTTTGCCGTCCTGGAGATTGCTATCGATGAAATTGATCATCTTGTCGACCAAGAAGCGCGAAGAATAAAAATCTTCCGGTAGAGTAAACCGCTCCCCATCGGCAAACCAGTTGGCCTGGTCATAGAGTGCAATGTAGGGGCGTTGCTCCCAGTTATCGGCACCTGAATCCATCATTGCAACGGTACGCTGAAAGCCGCGCCGGCTCGGACGTTTGTCAGGCGCCATGCCCAGGTGCCATTTGCCCGCCATATAGGTGTGGTAACCCGCGTCTTCCAGCAGGGTCGCCACGGTCACCACGTCATCTCCCAGCACGCCCTGATAATTCGCGTGCACCCGCTGCTGCGGCGCCAGCATTTCGGGAATATTGGGGACCCCTGCAAGATGGCTGTCTACCCCGGTGAGCAGCATGGCTCTGGCGGGCGCGCAATTGGCTGCGGTGTGGTAGTTGGTAAAGCGCACACCCTGCTCCGCCAATGCGCTCAGGCTTGGCGTATTGACCTCGCCGCCGTATGGCGCAATGTCGGTATAGCCCAGATCATCCGCGAGGATGAACACGATGTTGGGGCGTTGGCTACTGGCGGAGTGCTGCTGCGTTGTGTCCAGAACGACATCACTTACCGATTCGACTCCTAAGGATTCGATCCCAAACGCGCCAGTACTCACACAACCTGAACACACGGCAGAGACACAAAATATCTGCCGTAAAAAACGCCAAGTCACCCGTTCAGCGCTCTTGCGGCAGGCGGCGAGACGCAAGCAGCAGGACAAGTGCCACCACCACCTCTACCGTGATCTGAC
>JBDNIE010000096.1:0-31971 GCA_041688425.1 Halioglobus sp.
CTCGACCTGCTAGCTCAACAACGTTATTCTTGCTCATGGTGGCGTATCCCTTTTTGGTTGGTCTGCTGTGTAGTAACAACAAATCAACCAGATACGCCGCCTTTTTTCAAATGCTCAAACACCAGATTCGGTTATAACTCATGGCTTGAACTAGAATTATTCATTCAGTCATTTATTATTTAACATTACAAAACGCCTCGCCAGCTAATGAATGCCGTTAGGGCAAAGTTGGCAGCCTAAAACATGATGCACTTCGTTATTGAATCCAAGCTTTCATACGATACCTTTTTTTGCGATTCTGAGAAGCCTTAGTTAAAACACACCTCACCATAATAGTCTAGTTCGGGAAGCTCGCCTGACTCTCACTTTTCTGATAACGCAGTACTGACAGCACCACCTCTATGTGCCGTTAAGTTTATCTGTGCTGCGCCTAAACGACTAGAGAACTAGAGAACTAGAGAACTAGAGAACTAGTCTCGCACAGATCCAGTTAGCTCTGCACGGTAAGCACGTGATAATCCGCGTGAGACAACGTTCCGTCGGCCAAGTAAACTCCCATAGCGGGGATACTCGGGCAATGAACGACAGCACGTACTAGCATGAGAAGCTTGGGCAGCTTCTCAATTACACCAGCGCAAGCCATAGAATTTGCGCGCGCCTCTGGCGATTTCAATCCGCGGCCCTACAAATGCAGCACCAGAACCACTCCAAATAGTAGTCTGTGATGAACTGGCGGCTGAACGGTAACTGCAGATGCCAATTGGAGGCCATCAACTGCTTGCGGCAAGCCCACCCAACCTGCCAGAGATTTAGGTGCACATACCAGCAACCATCCACCACCGAAAGAATGAGGCGCAGCTGCGCCGGGCGACCAGAAAATCACGAAAACTCTGCTCGCACGTGTCGGCAACATAGGCAATGACAAAGCCGGACAAGACGAAAAATATAACCACAGCGTCATGACCAAGACTGGTAAAGGTTATGCTCAGCGGGTCAATCGAGTTGGCATGATAAAAACAACCAGCAACGCTGCCAGAAACCTTACCGCATCAAAATAGAGAGACAATGTCCCGGACGTTAAGTGTACCTTCACGGATTCCAGCGTGAAAGACTATGCTAGAATGAAATAGGCGTGCTGACTGATAACCTTTATTTTGCGAGTCATTTCACACTCCCGGAAGGGTTGCCAACACGTTTGTGGGCGCCGGTGTAAGCTCTGTTAGTGTCAATAAACCACTCATAAAGACGACTCTGCGATTTATCACTGATTTATTATGAAACTATCAGAAGACCAGTGTAACAACCTGCTTGCAATGCAGTCTGCCCAAGAGATCAAGAGTCTCATGGCAGTGCGCTCCATGGCACCCACACTGCAACAGGCCAGCAAATTGAGACAGCACCTGGAAACGCTGGATGCGCCGGCGACACCCATTCGCCTTGGCGTCGTGCACACCTATACGAGTGAACTACTGGACCCGTGGCTACACTTTGGCGCCGCACTGAATCAACTCAACCTCGACATCTACCATGCCCCTTACGGCACCACCGTACAGGAAGCCAGCAGGCATTCCGGGCTGTTCAAACATACGCCTGACATCACCTTGCTATTGCTTACATTGGAAGACCTGCATCCGGCATTTCAAATTCCAAAAGCCTCCATCAAGGGCACTGATAAACCGGCAATACAAGACAAGGCTGAGAGCGTACTAAAGGCCATTGTTCACCGGTTCCGGGACAATATTCCCGGGCACATCATTGTCACCGTTCTACCGAGCATGTCATCGCCAGGGCTAGGCCTGTATGACGATATGGCCGAACAATCGGAGAATCATTGGTGGAGCCAGATCAAAACCAACGTGGCTGGGTATCTCAGAGCGGATTTCAGGGGCGTCAGTTATCTGGATCTGGATCAGCTACTGATGCGCCACGGTCGCGACAACTTCTTCGACGCTCGCCTCTGGTACTCGACAGTATTTCCCTTCTCTCCTTTGGGTGCTTTAGCGGTGTCGAACGCGGTTACCACTATCACTGCCGCCATCAAGCAGACTAGGGCCAAGGTTATCGTGGTAGACGCTGACAATACGCTTTGGGGCGGCGTTATCGGCGAAGACGGCATTGATGGTATCGCGCTCGGCCCGGATTATCCGGGGCGCGCCTTTGTGGATTTCCAGAAGCGGCTGCTTTCATTACAGCAACGCGGATTTATATTAGCGCTCTGCAGCAAAAATAATCCTGACGATCTGAGCGAAGTATTAGAAAACCACCCCCACCAGCTATTAAAGAATGAACACTTTGCCGCACAACGCGTGAACTGGCTGCCCAAGCCTGACAATTTGAGAGCCATTGCCGAAGAGCTGAACCTAGGGCTAGACTCCTTCATTTTTGTCGACGACAGTGACTATGAATGCTCAGCAGTGAGGCATAGCCTCTCGGACGTTACGGTGGTGCAGGTACCCTCAAGACCGACAGAAATACCCGGATGCCTGGACGCTGTGGCCCGACTTGAGATTGTCTCGCTTACCGAGGAGGACCTGGAGAAAACGGCCCTGTATTCGCAAGAGCGCATGCGTAAAACACAACGTGAGCAATTGACCGAAACGGGCGGCAGTATCGATGACTACTTGCGGTCACTCAATATGACCATGACGGTCGGGCTTGATGATCTGCGTTCAGTCGCTCGCCTTACCCAGCTCACGCAGAAAACCAATCAGTTTAATCTGACAACGCAACGATACAGCGAAAAAGACGTATCCGGGATGATCACTAATGAGCAGTTTTCGGTCTATCATTTCTCCTTGGCGGACAACTTTGGTAACAGCGGGATCGTCGGGCTGGCGATTGCCGAGCAGACAGCGCCGGGCGCAGCCAGAATCGATACCTTTTTAATGTCCTGTCGCGTGATCGGGCGCCTTGCGGAACAAGCCTTTCTGCACACAATCGTGCACAATCTGACATCACGAGGCGTCACAGCGCTGTCGGCAGACTATATCCCGACGCGCAAGAATGTCCTAGTAGAGCATTTTCTGCCCGACAATGGCTTCACAAGAATGGATGATGGCACTTACTACTGCGAACTTGACGGCAAGCAGGTTATTATCGATAAAAACTTCCCGATCAATATTGAAGGACCGGTTTAGCATGAGCGTTTTTGCGCAACTTCAGGGAATCATGGCCTCGGCTCTGGAACTGCCGACAGAGGCCATCAAGGAAACCTCCTCGATGGAGGACATCGAAGAATGGGATTCACTGGGCCATGTGCACATCATGGTAGCCCTTGAGCAGGCTTTTGATCTTTACATGGATGTCGAGGATTTTGCTGAACTCGACAGCGTTTCGGCAATTCTCAGGTACCTGGAATCGCAGAAAGCTGGTTGAGGGAATACCGGGATGCACCTGATCGAGAAGCTCTCATCTGTTCTGCTGAAGTACCTGCCACGTGACTATTTTCTCAAGTTACGCTCTATCTATTTTCGCCTGAGGACCAAGGCCAGTCCATTGCTGCGCCTGATTCATGGCACCTTTACCACCAGTGAGTTGATCGCGGAGCTCGACCGGCAACTCGAGAAGGACTGGGACATACTCATGGTGCATAGCTCGATCAATAACCTGCAGCCCATGTATCAGGGAAACGCTCTGGAACTATTGAAGGCGCTCGTTGAATACTGTGGTCCCGAGCGCACGCTGGTAATGCCCGCCTTTAACTTTGGCGAAAGCGGAGAAGGCGCGCGCGAAGCACTGAAAAACAACCCGCGCTTTGATCTGCGCAGAACGCCGTCACAAATGGGGCTTCTGACTGAGCTTTTTCGCAGATCTAAAGGGGTCGTGCAAAGTCGACACCCCGTCTATCGAGTAGCGGTGCTGGGCCCGCATGCTGAGGCACTGGCTTTCGGCCACGAAAGTGCGCCCACCGGCATGGGCAAGGCAACGCCATTTGACTACATGGCAGAGCACAATGCCCAGATTGTAGGTATCGGCAAAACATTTCAGGTGATGACGCAGACGCATCAAGTCGAGAGTTTGGTGCAGGACGACTGGCCGGCACCGAGTAACGTCCTGCCCAACATTCCAGTAACTGTGGTGAGCAAGGATGGCGAAGTACAGATGGAGATTGGCGGAATACAACATGAGTGGACTTTCAATATCTGGAAGCTACGGGACGTAATGTCGCGTGAGCGGCTGCGGGAATGGCGTTTTCACAATTGCCCAATGTTCGCTGCCAGGGCGAAAGAAGTGACAGATACACTGGTGGATGCTGCGGGCAAAGGATTCATACTATATGACCCCTAGAAACGATAACAAGCAGGCGTGAATGTGACGCAAACGCATCCTACTCAGATCTGTATTTCAATCGATACGGAGTTCAGCATTGCCGGGCACTTTGAGAATCCCGAGGCGAACAAGCCTGTGGCCGAGCCCGCGGTGTATGGGCTTGTCGATAACAGGGAAGAAGCATTGGGCTTTATGCTAGAGACGTTCGAGCGCTACAGCACCAGAGCAACATTTTTTGTCGAATGTGCCAACTATTTTTATTTCGGCGATGAACCGATGCGCGGCGTGATCAAACGACTACAGTCGGCCGGACAGGATATCCAGCTCCATATCCACCCGGTTTGGCTTAGTTTTAATCAGGACCCTGATACCGGGGTATTCCCCCGACACGATGACTGTGCGGGCAGAGATTTCGAGGAGCTGCGGTGTGCCTTCAGCACCTGTATCGATATTTTCGAGCGCTGGGTCGGTCATAGGCCGCTGGCCATACGCACCGGCAGCTTGCGCGCTGACGACAACGTCTACCGTGTCATGAACGCGCTTGCTATCCCGATGAGTTCTAATATTGCGCTGGGCGTTTATCAACCCGGGGAATCGTCACTGTGTCACGACTCTGGTCGGCATCTGATACAGGGGGTTATGGAGCTCCCGGTGTTCTCCTATGAAGATTTGAATCTGGCAGGCAGACGACACAAGAAATCACTGCAAGTAACCAGCTGCTCCTGGCCGGAGATGAAACACTTGTTATGGAAGGCGCGGCGCGCGGGCGTGGACAATATCGTCATCCTGACGCACCCCTTTGAGTATATTAAGAAGCGTGATTTCCGTTACAACAAGCTGATTCGAAACCGGGTCAATCAAGAGCGCCTGGCCAACCTGTGTGCCTTTATTGAACAGCATTCACAAGACTTTGTCTCGGCAGACTTCACCGAACACCATCACAACTGGGTAGCCTCAGAGGCACATCATCCCTACATTCGGATACCTTCAATGTATGCGTTGGGCCGCAAACTTCACAACAAGGTGAACGACTCCCTATGGGCTTACTAGAGCTAGCTCATTCTGGCTTCAATGAACTCGGCCAAATCGCCTACCGTAACAAAAATGTCAGCTGTAATGTCATCATCGTCGATGTCGCAATCCAGCTCATCCTCAATAGACCCAATGACACTCACTATCGTCAGGGAGTTAAACTGCGGGAAGTTACCCAAAACCTCCGTGTCAGCCGTTAGCTGATCCATTTCTAACTGCAAGTTTGTTGCAAGAACCTTCCTTGCCAGATCCAGGGCTTCCACAGACAACCTCCTCTATTTGTTTCAAAATATGTCAAAGCCAAACCTACCCACAGACAAGCTCAACCACTAGCCTGACATACTATATTTTGCACTGCATAAAATGCATACCACTCGCCGCTGTATTATGTGCGCTAGATCGCAAACTAGAACATTCCTGACGATCAAGTGTAACCTTGGTTAAGTCTGAGCATTGATTCAAGTATCGCAATGCCTACAAGCGACTTTTGATATTTTGGAACACCGCTCGGATCTCTACCGTTATTGGATGATCAAAGGCGAACACCGACGTCATCCAAACCAGAATAGCGCAAAGGGCCATCGCCATCAGTTTGAAAACCGCTGATTCCCAGTTGGCCGTCGCTTCTGCAACGCCCCAAATGCCCAGCGTCAGGAACACCGCCGTCATAATGGCGGGCCACAGCGCTTTCAGGAAAGCTTGGGGACGCAGCCCGAAATGCTGGTGCGCCATTAACAGCGCCAAAACTACTTTCACCAGAGCCCACACGATTAGCGCCACTGCTGCAGCTCTCAGGCTGATCCCTACGAGAGCCAACAAGGCTATCATACGCAAAGCCTGCGATATGACGATGTATCGCAAACCCTGCCCCGGTCGGCCTTGCGCGATCATTAACTGCTCGAAGAATATGGTGGGCGCGAAGAACAGGCCCGCTATACAGAGGACTTGAAGCACTGGTCCAGCGGCGGTCCACTGGTCGCCGTACATCACATACATTATGTCAGCGGCATTGAGGCCCATAAATACGAAAAAGGGGATCAGGAAAATCGACGTTAAGGTCACAATGCCAATATACAATTCGCCGAGATCTGCTTGCGCGTGCTTGGCCCTGGAAAGATACGGCAATATCACGGGACGAATTCCTTGCGTGAAGGCGTACTCGAACAACCAGAATGTACCATAGGCGCGAGAATACATACCGAGACTTGCCAGGCCCTGCGCATGACCCACAATGAGCTCGGTCGCAGCATCGCTGCCCCGATTGACCAGGTCCATTACTCCCACTTTTAGACCAAAATTCCACACCTCCCTGAGATGACTGAGACCCGGCAACCAAGGAAGTCCGCTGGGCCTGAAATACAATGTAAGTAAAATCGACATCACGGTTGACGCGTTGCTCGCCCATGCGATGGATAGATAACTTGCTCCCATCGATGCCGCAGTGACGCCCACAACCAGCGTCGTAAATGCTGCACTAACATTGATAATCGCCAGCTTGTCAAAAGCCATATTACGCCGCAGCACAGCGTCGGCGATCGCGCCGAAGGGCAGCAAGAAAAAATTCAGCGACAGGAAGCGCAGTACTTTGGTAATACCCGGGTTGCTGTAAAAGTCGCCTAACAATGGCGCCGAAGCGAGCAAAAATAGGCCAATCGACCACGAAATAATGAGTGTTACAGCAAATGCAGATCGCAGTATTCCGTCATTCAGCTTCTCTATCTGAACAATATACTGGCCGACGCCAAAATTCCGGAAGAGGTACCCAATGATGACCACAGAAGCGGCAATACTGTAGATGCCAAATTCTTCAGGTGACAACAATCGTGCCAGTATCAGGCTGGATATCACACCCAATAACAGCTCAACATATTTTGCGCTAAAGAAAATAGCGAATGACTTGCGTAAGCTCACTGCACTGCCATCCACTTAGATCGTCTTATTAATTTACACACAAAAAACCAGTACCAAGGCGAAACACACGCTAGTAGACCACAAAAAAATGCGAGGATAAATCAGAGAGTTCTAAGCGGTTTTTTTTCGATCAGGCGACGACCGAGGAAACTACGTCGGTTACGCATACTCCAGAATTCCGACTCGTCAGACTCCTCAACGGGCCCGAGACGCCGATCCAGTGCTCCACTGCGCCGATCTGAGAAATGCATATACCGGCACACGCATTTCGGCGCATCACACCTTGGCAGGGGCAATGAAGGCGCGTCCGCACTTAAAAATCGCTGTGCCTTGATTGACTCTGCCGCAGAGCAACTTGCCTGCGTGGGTTCAATCGAGACCGCGCAAAATGGACGGGGCGCTCCAAAGCCGACTCTTCTATCCCATTTTAGATTATCGGGGGACGAACCGCGTCCTAACCGCGGCCTCAATAAAACAAACATCACAAGAATCATTAAAGCGCTGAGGACCGCTATCTGCATTTCGCCTTCACGCATTGCACGCACCACATTTCACTAAGGCGCCAGAGCTTACTCCAACGCAGACGCAGGGCGCAATCACGCCCCTGACTTTCTGCTTGAAAACAGTCTTAAACTGCCAGTAGTGAATGACATTGGGCTAGCGCGGATCCTCAAACAGTGCCAGCTCCACCATCGCACACAGGGTATGCCCTATGACGATATGCGCCTCCTGAATTCTGGGCGTATCATCGCTTGGCACGCACAGGCAGTGGTCACAAAGATCGCGCATTTTGCCGCCGCTGCCACCGGTTAGCCCGAAAGTCTTGATGCCTTTGAGGCGCGCCGCCTCCAGCGCCATGAGGATATTGGGGCTGTTCCCCGACGTTGATATACCCATAAACACATCACCGGCTTGACCGTGAGCCTCGAGTTGCCGACGGAACAACTGGTCGTAACCATAATCGTTACCTATCGCTGTCAGAATCGATGTGTCAGTGGTTAATGCCAACGCGGGCAACCCCGGTCGATCGAAATTAAATCGGCTGACAAACTCCGCAGCGATATGCTGTGCGTCGGCAGCGCTGCCACCATTACCCGCCACCAGTAATTTGTTGCCCGCTTCATAGCAGTCGATGAGCAAGTGGCCCATGTCCGTCACCTGCTGCATAAAGGCAGCATCATCCAGGATCCTCTGCTTAACCGCGACGGAGGCTTGAAACTCGCTGACAACATAACTCAGGTCGGGACGTTCCATGCGGAAGCTCCATGTGGTTCAAACTGAAAAGAAACGACATCGCCGTTCAGCTGGTTCAGGGCACGAATCAACTGCACGCGCTCTAACGGATCAACGATAAATACGATAAAACCGCCGCCACCAGCGCCTGAGACTTTACCGGCCCATGCGCCCGCCTCGCGCGCTATCTTCATGACTCCTTCGATCTCAGGATTGCTGATTTTGTCAGCCAGGTTTCGCTTGGCCTCCCAACTGCGCCCCATTATTTCACCAAAGCGCCTGATATTACCGCGCAGCAACGCATCCTTCATCGCACTGGCATCCTGCTTGAGCTGGTGCACGGCTTCCACTGATTTCCCCTGCCCTGACTTGAAGCTCTCAATCTGCTGCGCAATGATCATGTCCGAGGAGCGCGAAACGCCAGTGTAGTAGAGCACCGTAGAGGCTTCCAACTCACTCAGGATCCACTTCTTGATGCGCAGTGGATTAACAGTAACCCGGTTGTGCTCATGAAACTCCATAAAATTTACGCCACCGAATGTCGCAGCGTATTGATCCTGCGCGCCACCTCTGAGCCCGATATCCTGGCGCTCTATCTCAAACGCAAGATGTGCGACATCGTATTCCCCCAGAGGTAAATGCAGTAGTTCGGCAAAAGCCGTCAAGATCGCCACGACCATGGTCGATGAAGAGCCCAGCCCGGAGCCCGCTGGAGCATCTGAATGGGTACTTATTTTGAGAGAGAGAGGCACGCCATCATTAAAATCGCGAACAATGCGGTTGTAGACGCCCTTGTGTAAATCAAGCAGACCGTCATAGGCAAAGGACGAGGCACAGGGTGCACTGAACACTTCCTCACGGTCATTGGCAATAAAGGTTACAGTACCATCGTCGCAGGGCTCAATGGTGCAGTAGGAACTCAAGTTGATAGAGGCATTCAACACCGCTCCACCGTAGAGATCGCAATAGGGTGCGACGTCACTACCGCCGCCAGCCAAGCCTAACCTGAGCGGTGCCTTGGACCGAATTAACATGGCTGAAACTCTCCCGGCGCCAGCCGCTGATACACTGCCTTTAAATTTGCCACGCTGTTGACCCAGTTGCGTTCGTTTTCGACATAGTTGCGGCCCGCCTCTCGCATGGCAGGCCACCTTTCCTCCTGATCCAGCAGATCCAGCAGGGTTTTCACCAAATCCTCGACGTCATCGGCCTTAAACAGCGTCCCGGTTATCCCATCGCGCACAAGCTCCTTGTGCCCGCCCACATCGGACGCCATAAACAGGCTTTTTTGCGCCATCGCTTCCAATGGCTTCAAGGGCGTTACCAGATCGGTCAGGCGCATCGATTTCCTTGGGTATACGAGCACGTCGGTAACAGAATAATAAGCCTCGACCTCCTCATAGGGTACGCGGCCCGTCATAATGACGCACTCCTGTAATCCTAACTGCGCGACCTGCTGCCTAATCGCGTCAGTGACCTGTCCACCCCCGACCAGCAGTAACCGGATATCGGGGTGCACGGCCAATAATTTGGGCAGCGCGGCGACTAACAGGTCCAGACCTTCATAGGCATAAAACGAGCCTATAAAGGCGATGACCTTTTTCCCCGATAGTTGCAGGCGCTTTTCAATCTCGGAGTTGCGCGCTCCCACCGGCTGGAAACGACTGGCATCGACCGCATTGGGCACAATGGTAATTTTTTCGCCAGCGATACCGCGCGCGAGCAGGTCCTTGCGTATCCCCTCGCAAATGCACGTTACCTCGTCAGCGCGCTTGAGAACCCAGGTTTCCATCGCCCTTGTCAGTCGATACCGCAATCCGCCCTCTCTGCTGGTCCCGTGACTCACAGCGGCGTCCTCCCAAAAACCTCGAACCTCGTACACCACGGGCACGCCCAGCTTTCTTCCCGCCCTGATTGCAGCAACACCATTCAACGCAGGCGAGTGCGCGTGGATTACGTCGGGCCGTTCCATGCGCGTCACTTCCATCAATCGGCTGGTCAGGGTCTGTATCACCGCCCACTGACCGACAAGCGGCAGATTTGCCAGCCTGCCCTGCACTCCTTGGCAACGATGGAACTCAAACCCATCCACCGCTTCCATGGCCGGCACTTGCTTACCCGGATTGTGCTTGGGTCCCGTCACTTGCGTGGTCTTCCACCCTAGCGCGCGCTGTTCGTTGAGGATTGCCCGCGTGCGAAAGGTATAGCCACTTTGCAGCGGAATCGAGTGATCCAGTACGTGCATCACGTGCATCAGTGGCTGCTCTCTTCATTGATCAGGAAGCGTTCCATGCGCCGTAAATTAGTGTCCCAGTTATAGTGCTGCAGCACACACTCCCGACCGGCAGTATCTGTTTGTCGAGGCTGGGCGAGAATTCCATGTGCCGCTGAGATCATACTCTGCGCATCATTTGCTACCGTCGAAAGCACGCCGGGATGATCGATAATTCCCAGCAGTGCATCCTGCGTAGCCAGTACTGGCAAGGTCATGGACATCGCTTCCAGCGCCTTGTTCTGAATGCCTCTTGCGAGCTGCAACGGCAGACAAGCCGCCAGCGCGTGCTGCAGATAGGGACGTACATCAGGCACGCCACCCGTCACTCGAACGCCCGGTCGATTGCCAAGCTGCTTCACGTCATCAGTGGGCTTCATCCCGACGATACAGAAAAGAAAATCCGGCTCCCGGTCATGCACTGCCTTCAGCACATTGTCACAAAACCACTTAACGGCTTCGATATTGGGCCAGTAATCCATGGCGCCGGTAAAAACCAACACTTTCTGCTCCGCGTCATAGGGATTCTCAAAAAGCAGGGCGGGATCGAAGTATGCACTGTCTACGCCCTGGGTTCGGTAATGTATTTTATGGGCGCTTTCGGGCGCCAATTGCTTGAACAGTGCCGCCTCTTCGGCAGACACGAATATACTCGCATGTGTGGATGCCGCCATCGCGCGCTCATAGGTCAGCAACTTGTTCGCTTCCCTTTGGTAAAGCCAGGACAGCGGCCAAAACTTGGCTTGTGCATAACTTCGCCATTTTTCGCTGTCGACATCCTCGGCGTCGAAAACCACCGGGATATGCGCAGGCAACAAGCCCTTCACAAAGCGACCCATGACCCCACTAAATACCAACACGGCGTCCGGGCACTCACGCTTTATGCTGGCTCGCACCCATTCCTGCAGTGTAGCGTTACCGTAATAACTCAGGCTCAATGCCTGCCCGGTCATCAGGCCAAGAACGCTTCCTGTCAGACGCTTGTGTTTGGGTAGATCGACTATACAGCTATCCTCACATTTTTCCCGGACGATGTCGGCATACTGCCAATCTTCAGGATCGTCGACAAAAGTACCCAAATGAACGCGCCAACGACCGGAAAAGTAGTTGAGCATATTATTGGAAGAGATCTTATCGCCCTTGTTGGGAGGAAAAGGCAGTCGATGAACCAGATACAGCAATTTTTTCATTCGGCTTCTTTTCAGATTGACTACAGCAAGGTGCACCCTTGCCCCGCCATAAGGGCACAGTTATATTGGCCCTCAAATACTAATCGGCTAACAGCCATAGATAAAGCGCTTACAGGCCTGCGGAAACTATATTTTTATGAAAATTGTGAAACAAGCCGCCATTCTCATCGGTGGCAAGGGCACACGTTTAGGCGATGCGGTGGCGAACACACCCAAACCGCTTCTTGAAGTCTGTGGACGACCGTTCGTAGAGCACGTTATGCTGAATCTGCGCCGCTTCGGTTTCAACGATTTCGTTTTGCTGGCAGGGTATCAATCGGACGTTGTATACGAGAAATACCCACAAAAATCTGCTTTTTCTGAGGAACTGAATGCCACCATTAGAGTGGTCGTTGAACCTTCTGCCATGGGAACGGGTGGCGCGTTAAAGTATGCTCGGGACCATCTAAAGGAGGAATTTCTGTTGCTCAACGGTGATTCCATTTTCGACTTCAACTACCTCGATCTGTGCAACTGCGTACGCGAGAATGAATCGCAGGACTGGCTCTGCCGTGTGGCGCTACTTCCTGTTGAGAGCGCCAAACGGTATGGGTTTGTTGATCTTGAAGGGGCGCGTATCAGTGCCTTTCGTGAGAAGCCAGAGCAGCCGCAATCAGGTTTGATCAACAGCGGTGTGTACTGGATGAAATCGAAGCTACTCGACTATGTCGAGGATGTCCCCTGCTCTCTTGAACAGGCTGTGTTTCCAAAGCTAGCCAATGACGGGCGTCTGGTTGGACGAGTTTACCGCGGGTACTTTATTGATATCGGTATTCCCGAAGATTTGCAGGATGCCCGCGCGCATCTTACTGAAAATCTACGCAAGCCCGCAGCGTTTCTGGACAGGGACGGCACGCTGAATCACGATGACGGGTATACGCACAAGATCGAGGATTTCCGCTGGATTGACGGCGCTGCGACCGCTATCAGAAAGCTGAATGACGCAGGTTTTCTCGTTTTTATCGTCACTAACCAGGCGGGCATTGCACGCGGATTCTATGACAGCGCTGCCGTGGAGGCTTTGCATGAATGGATGACCATCGAACTTGCCAAGGCCGGCGCGCACATTGACGACATTCGCTACTGCCCACACCACCCCGACGGCACCATACCTGCACTTTCCATTAGATGTGACTGTCGCAAACCGAACATCGGCATGTTGAAAAGTCTGATCGCACAGTGGGATCCCATCCTTTCTCACAGCTTCATGCTGGGCGACACCGATAAAGACGCAGAAGCAGGCGCGACGGCCGGCATGTTGAGCAAAAAAATTGCACCATCAACTATTCTCAATGAGGTAGAACAGCTGCTATCCAACCGTTGATTTGCAGCCTGGCACTACTCGCAGAGAAACCCACTCCGACACGAATGGCGCTTACTTAAGCTGCAGTGCGGCGCATAGTCGTAAAAGCGAGTAGCGATTGAAGGGGCCGTCTGAGGCCATGGAGGGGGGGCGGCCACCCGTGGGGTAGGCCCTCCTGCCTCATACAGCCCTAACCCACTGTCATTCGATTCACCGCCTAAGAACCACTTTCAGGCTTAAGTCAGTCTCCCATTCCACTTCGATACAATAAGTCGACACATTAAAATATCTGGCGACCGAATGAGACGTTTGTATCGCAGCGCTTAGACAGCATTGCATTGATCATGATATCGCCAAGTTCACGTCGGTAATGTGCCGGCTCCCAGAACCATTGCAAAGGACCGGACCGCACGCCCGCAGCGGGCACGGGTTCGTGGATATAAGCTGAATCCCCAGAGAAATCCCATAATTCAATGGATGCGTTAGGATGCGCGCGCACCAAACTCTCCATCGATTGCATCCAGTCGTCATAAGCAGGCATATGGTTCTGGGTGCGAAGCAGGTCCCAAAAACTATCGTGAAAGGGGTTAGTGAATATATAGACTTCTATATCTCTGGCCGCTGTGATGGTCAGAAATGCGTCTATCTCTGCAAAGGCTGTGTTGAGCTGCATTTTCGAATCTCGCAAAAACCAGGGCCGGGTGTATTTAATCTGTAAATCCGTCATTTTTTGCTCAAACAGGGCTCGAGGACCCTCAATACTCACAGCGTGTCCAAAATCTCGTGCGGGGTTAAACCCTGTATTATCTCGGTCAGGCGCTACGCGACTTTGCAGCGCCACGGTTTTGACAGACGCGATCAGGGCATCCAGCGAAAACAGCGATTTGAGATAATCTCGCAAAACAATCTTGGGGTAATCGCTATTACGCTCTCCTGATTGCAAAAACTTGAAAGCAGAATCCATGCTCTGCTCGCTGGACAGTATTCCTTGGCGAGGTCGTTGATCGGTGGATATAAAATCGGTGAAATCAACACTGAGAAATACAGTCTTGATGGGCTGCTGGTAAATAAGATTAAGTGCGTAGGCCAGCTGCGTGCGTACGCCAGCCCCTGGAATACCCAGATTGTAGACATCCATGTCGTTGCGCGAAAAACAGGCATGCGATGGCGCCATCCCCATCTCTACACGCGAGTTACCCACAATTAATGTATTACTGGGCTGAGACCCGGGCTGATATTTCTTCATGATCCTGGTGTGCTCGTTTATCTCTACTTTGTACTGATTAAAACCAGGTATCCGCGTAAACCCCGTAATCCCATAGGGATCAACCACATAGTTCACACCTGCCACTGCGCAAGCGATCACAAGCATAAAGATCAGAGTTCTCAGTAAGTAGGTATTGGCTGTCATACTAGAACTGAAAATACAAAAACTCTGACACCTGTTGCAGGGTCAGAATGCCACCGATGCCGGCGAGCGCTACTGCTAACGCCCATCGATTCTTGTAGTCCCAGCCTATCAAGCGGCTTTGCCGCACATCACTAAAGGCTTTGTCGTTCTCATACAGTACCGGATCGTGTTGATAGAAAATTTGGGCGACGTTTGGAAGCGCAAGCGCAATCGGCGCGGCGAAGAGAATCCACACAAAGTTGCTTACAATCATAGCACCGCCACCGTGAACTGAAACAAACCCGATGGCCGACAAGTGTGTACCCAACTCGCCCAGGCGAGCCAAAACACCAGCTGGGATCTGAAATCCAGAGCCACCCAGCATGGCTAATGCGATTTGATTTCCCTGCTCCAACGTGGGCGCGCGAAAATAGAACCAGGAAAAGACCACTGCAATAAACGTCACGGCCCAGCCAAATAACCTGTAGCTGAGATAGTGGGAAAAATCCCAGCCGCAGCGCGTCATCATATTACGCCATCCATGGTTGACCATTAGATAGCTGCCGTGCAGTCCTCCCCAGACAACGAAGGGCCAACCCGCCCCATGCCACAACCCTCCGAGCAACATGGTCAGAAAGAGATTGACGTAACGCCGGTATCGCCCCTTGCGGTTTCCTCCCAGCGCAATGTACAGATAATCTCTCAAAAACTGCGAGAGCGTCATATGCCAGCGGCGCCAAAAGTCGATAATACTGGTTGCTTTGTACGGCGAGAAGAAATTGATCGGCAAACGTATCCCGAACACCCGCGCAGCACCGATCGCCATATCTGAATACCCGGAGAAGTCAAAATACAACTGAAACGTGTACGCAAGCGAACTCCCCCACGCTCTGAAAAAATCGATATTGCCAGCAGCAGGCCCGACGTCATAAACAGGCCCCACATACACGGAGAGACCATCCGCTATCACTGTCTTCTTGAACAGGCCGATCGCAAATATCGACAGACCCACTGCAAAATTTGACCATCTGGGAGTGAGATTTTCCAGCTTCATAAACTGCGGGATCATATCCCTGTGATGCACAATCGGGCCAGCAATCAACTGCGGAAAAAAGCAAACGAACAGCGCATAATGAAGAAAATTGTATTCATGCGTTTTACCCTGCCATGCATCAACGAGGTAGGATATCTGCTGGAAAGTGAAAAATGAGATTGCCAGCGGCAAGAAAATAGTGCCTATGTCCCAATCAGAGCCGAAAACCACATTGACGTTGTCGACGAAAAAATTGGCATATTTGAAATAGGCCAGCAGGCCGAGATTGACGCCGATACCAAATATGAGAACGCTGCGCCGTCGCCAATAGTTTTCTTTACTCAGAACACGTCCGATGACGAAGTTGAAGCCAATCGAAAATAGCAGAAGGACAAGGTACGCGGGGTTCCAGTAGGCGTAAAACGCTAAAGAGCCAACGACCAGAAAGCCCAGCGCGGTATCGAGCGAGAAATATCGGGCACAGAGAAAAAACCCGAAAACAACTAGCGGGAAAAAGACAAAAATGAACTCGTAGGAATTAAACAGCAAGAGTTAGTTATCCTGGCAGGAGGAACCCACTATCTTCCTACTGTCTCAGATTCTCTTCACCCAGACCATAAAATTTCCTGCATTCTATTAAGCAGGTCACAGTTGTTCAAACACACTATCCGACCAGCCTGCTCAGCGCAGACCATTCCTTCGCATTACACACTTTAGGGCCTTTTGAAATTCTCAAGGATGTGAACCCGTAAACTTAAACTTAGAGCGTCCAAATGATAGCATTGCCTTCTTTGAAACATTTTGAATAAGAATGCTCATGACGCCTTCCGATAACACGATCGATGATAGTAACAGCGGATTCATGCGCGATGGCATTGCAGGGCGGTATTGCCCTCCCGGCAGTGCGACTCCGCCAAAAGACCCCAATCTTATAAATCAGGGCACGTTGGGGACGCAGTCACCCATTATCACCGGAAGCGGCCCTGCCTTTGCGATCGCCACCGCAGGAAGCACTCACCCGCTCGCTGAAGGTGGAATCGTGGCCATCGCAGGGCGGCCCTATTTCCGTGAAACGCAACTTGCCGAGTTGGCGAAAGAGCAAGGGGTTGCGGTTGCATTGGCCGCGGGCTACGAGCAGTATTCGCAGGACATCTTCTCACGTTTGTTCGGCGCGTTTAGCTGCCTCATCATCGATGAGGCAGCTAAACGTGCACTGCTGGCTATCGACCGCATCGGCCAGCACACAATGTATTACCACCAGACAGATGGAGGTGCGTTGGCTTTTGGCAGTTCCGCAGGAGTGACGTTAGCCTGCGCCGGCGCTGAAGCTGACCGGCTCAATCAGGGCGTATACAACTATCTGTACTTCCACATGGTGCCAAGTCCGGATTCTGTATACCGGGGAGTTCGCAAGCTTCCAGCAGCGCATTATCTGGATTTCCGCGAAGGCAAGAGCCGACGGGTAAACTACTGGTGTCCGCGGTTTTCAGAGTCTGTCACAGGGCCATCATTTGATGATCTGACCAGGGAATTACACGGCAAACTGCGATCTTCAGTGGCAAAGTGCCTACCCGGTGCCGGAAAAGTGGGCTCGTTTCTCAGCGGTGGCCTCGACAGTTCTACCGTAACAGGGTTTCTCGCTGAACTCGCGCCAGCTCAAGCTGCAGCCTATTCAATTGGCTTTGCCGCGGAGGGCTATGACGAAATGGCCTTCGCCAGAATTACTGCACGCCATTTTGGCGTCGAGCTGAATGAATACTATGTGACCCCTGAGGATGTTGTCGACGCGTTGCCAACCATCGCAACCAGCTATGATGAACCCTTCGGCAATTCCTCCGCCCTGCCCGCCTACTTCTGCGCAAAGATGGCAGCCGAAAACGGGGTGGATACGCTGTTCGCCGGCGACGGCGGTGATGAATTTTTTGCCGGTAACGAGCGCTACCTCAAGCAGCGGGTATTCGAGCACTACGCCAAAGTTCCCGAATCGTTGCGCCGAGGTCTAATAGAGCCCTTGATGAAGTTGATACCCACCTCGCTGCCACTGGTTGGCAAGGCCAATAGCTACATCGCACAAGCGAACACACCCCTACCTGATCGCCTACAAAGCTACAATTTTCTGCACCGACACAGTGCAGCCGAGATCTTCTCGGATGATTTTCTGCAGGATGTCGACGAGGAATTGCCGCTGGAGCTGCTTCGATCGATTTATCGGCGACCTGAATCTGCCTCCGAACTGAATCGTATGCTTTATCTTGACTGGCAAATGACGCTGGCAGATAACGACCTGCGCAAAGTGACCCAGACATGCGGATTGGCGGGCGTTGACGTCGTCTACCCCATGCTGGATGACGATCTGGTGGAGTTCGCCTGCACGGTGCCCAGTGCGTGGAAAATCAAGGGCAATGACTTGCGCCATTTTTACAAAGAGGCGCTAAAAGAGTGGTTACCCAAGGAAACGATAAAAAAGACCAAGCAGGGGTTCGGCCTGCCTTTTGGTGTGTGGATGCGGACCTACCAACCTCTGAGGGAACTGGCTTACGACAACCTTCTGAAGCTTAAAGACAGGGAGTTCATTCGACCAGAGTTCATCGACAAAGCAATCCAGATGCACCAAAGCGAGCATGCCGCTTACTATGGCGAGCTGGTTTGGATTCTCACTGTTTTTGAGTTGTGGATGCAGGGGCACTCAGCTGACAGCAACAGTAATCGCTGAACACAGAATAAAGCGCCCGCTTAGCGACTGCCAACCCAGTCAATCGTCAAGCGTGCCACCTCTTCCTGCCAAGGTTTCTGCGAAAATGTATGGTCCGCTCCGGGCAGATTTGTCACAGTCACGGAGGCTTTTGAGGTTGCCGCCTTCCAGACCTCATCCTGCGCTATCAAGGTAGAAAATTCACGGGCGGTAATATCTGCCTCGCTCAACACGATCAAAACGCCGTGCGCGAAGCGCTCGAGGCCATCCTGCATAGCGTCTACGAAGGAGCGGCTGTCAGGCAATGGTTTATGGTTCGGCATGTATTTTCCAAGCAGCGCAAAGCCATCACGGGCCAACTCCATGAACGCCGGAAGCAGCTTGATTTGCCCTGACAACAGCCGGCGCCACTGGTGTTTCCTGGAAAGAGACGGCCTGTAATAATGCGCCAGCTTCACCTGCGGAGAGTATATACCGCTGTGCACCCAAGGGTTCAGCAGTATCATTCCGGACACCTGCGAGTGGCGATGCGCAAAAATCAGTGCGCTGGAGGCTGCGTCACAGAGTCCCCACAACACCACCCGGGACACACCCTGCGCTGTTTCTATCAGGGCCTCTATAGCCGCGCTAATATCATCTCCTGCCTGATCAAACTCGCACTTTTCGCCCTCACTGTCTCCCATACCCCTGTAATCAAACCGCAGCGAGGCTATCCCCGACTCTGCGAGGCTCCTGGCCAGAAGCGTAAACTGGCGATGACTTCCCACACGATACTGGGGCCCGCCAACCAGAATAATAACGCCGATATCCGCAGCCACCTTCGGCACAGCCGCTATTCCGACCAAACGGCTATCACCGCAACTGAAAACCACAGCCTTTTCGTTGTAATCGCTCATGTCTGCGCAAATACCTCTGTGGTGATCTGCAGCAATGTAAGGTTGATCTCAGCGTCGATCGTTCGCCAGAAAGGGTCCCCCTTCACGTAGCGGGCATCTATTGCAATACCCTGCTCTTTCCAATGCGCCATTACGCTTTCAGATGCCACGGGGAAATTGCCGTCACCAGAGACGCCTATCTCCAACCAGTGAACCGGGCATTTGGGGCCTAAATCATTGAGTCTGGCTTGAGCCAATTCAAGCGCCATAGCGGAGGATAATTCATAGCCGGCGATATCCAGCGAGCGCCCGGCTCGCAGTTCATTCCAAAGCGCTTTACGATCAAAGGTCGGCACCCTGGTGACAGCTGCGGCCACTGTGCGCAAGCGCAAGAATTGATCTATCTGTTGTTCGCCATTGAGGACAGGCTGCCATAGCACCAGGGAATGGACATCGGAGCGAGCCTGCGACATTGCGCAAGCCAGCAGCGCACCCAGACGTAATCCCCAAATTTTCAGTGATCCGACAGAGGGATTGGCCAGCGAGTCTGCGGCAAACATTGCATCCTCAAACCAGATCTGCCAACTGGCGTCAAGGAAGTCACCACCAGCGTCGCCGCAGCCGGTCAAGTCGAGCAGCATGACCCTGTTACCTGCAGCTGCAAGTTCTCGCGCCTGCCTCGATACGATACGCCGAGACTTGTTCATCTCTTCAGCAAAAGGCGCCAGAAAAAGTATCGTGCTATGTGCTTCGACTGAAGTGGGCTCGAGCATAAGGCAGAACAGCTTTCTTCCCTGATGCTCGAGAAATTCGCCAGCGATGTCGTAGTCGCTCGGATTCATCGCTTATCCGACTTTGGACTCCACAAAAGCGGTTAGGCTGCCGACGGTCGCGAAGACATCGGCATTGATCTCATCATCATCTACAGTGATACCATACAGTTCTTCTAGGCTAGCAAGAATCCCGACAACCGACATGGAGTCCATCTCGGGTATCGCGCCTAACACGCGGGTATCAGGGTGTGCAGTGATCGCGCCTGGCGGCACGCCCAGGCTGGAGTGCAGAATTGCAATGACATCTGATTGAATATCCATATTTCACACTATCACTATCAATGATGCTGTACGCGGCTTTACGCAACGTGCCTCGGACAGCACGGAACGGACAACATGCTAACCCTGCAATACCATCTTCTCAAGGCGGAATTGAGATCAACCTATCATAATCTGCAGAAGTATTGCCATTACCCTACTTTTCCTCGATAGTGTTTTATACTCTGTTATTCGGTACCGACCCGTTGTCTGACCCAAACTTGCACATCCAGATCGAGAAGTTGAGCTTGCTGGGCGACCCACTGGACGAGCGTCTGAACAGAGCCTTCCTAGATCATGAGGCGTTCAATCTGCAGTACGGCGCAGACTGGCTCAGGAATCTGGCGTTGCACGCGCTGGACGAACACGACGATGCTGTCATATTTATCGCAAGACTCTCCCCCGAGAACTTCATCGCGTGCCCACTAAAACTGAACTCAAGACACAAGCATGCGCAGTCGTTGAGTACCTTTTATACCTCGACATACTCGCCGATTATATGCTCAAACACCCCGCAGATGCTTTTTCGCTCACTCTTTGAACATCTCGCAAAAGTCGAGAAAGTTTCTACGCTGACTCTCTCTCCAATGGATTACAGCTCTGCTGGCTTTGGTTTTGTCCAACGTGCTTTGCCGCAATCTGGCTGGAAGGCTTGCCATGACTTCTTTTGTTTCGGCAACTGGGTTCACGCTATGCAGGACGACGATTATGAGTCCTACTTGTCGACGAGACCTTCAACTTTGAGGAACACTATCGCCCGCAAAACGCGCAAATTCCTCAAGGACGAAAAGGGGGAACTCGAAATCGTTCAGGGTGGCGACAAGTTGGAGCGCGCGATACACCAGTTTGTCGCTGTCTATAACAACAGTTGGAAGATTGCGGAACCCTATCCAGACTTTGTGCCGGCGCTACTTCGGCTGTCAGCGACCCGCGGGTGGTTGCGACTGGGCGTTGCACATTACGACAACACACCAGTTGCAAGCCAGATCTGGTTGGTGTTAAAAGGTACCGCCTATATTTTCAAGCTCGCCTATGACGAGGACTATAAACGATTATCTGCCGGGACGGTTCTTACCGCCTACATGATGCAAAGGGTGATCGAGGAGGACAATGTCAGAAACATTGATTACCTATCGGGCGATGACGCCTACAAGGCCGATTGGATGTCACAACGAAAAAAGCAGCATGGTATTGCGGCATTCAACCCACGCACTTTGGAGGGTCTTGGCCTTATTGCCCGCCATAAACTGAAGCAACTGGCAAAGGCTGTCCTGCGAAAATAGGCCGGGTGTGCTAAGGAACCTGACGCCTATCCAGCCCCTTCACCCACTCAAGAATCGTTTGATTGACACGCTCTCGGGAGTCACCGTCTGAAAAAGTTTGATCTGCATTGGGCAGATCGACTCGCTTACAACTGGGTCGACTGTAAACAACCTGCCAGGCAGCGTCGCCACTAATCAGCTCATCGAACTCATTGCTAACCAGGCTTCTCCCGCTCATCAGAAACAGTACAGGCCCTTTAAATCGACTCAACCCGGCCAACATCCGATCAGTAGGATTCCCTGCCACATCAGTATCGTCCTGGGCTACAGCCCTCTTGGTCGGCGCAAGAACATTCGCCATCCTCGCAACCAGCTTCCGCATCCCGGCGCTAGCATATTCCACGAGATTGTATTCAAAGCGGGTCAGTTTTCGCCAAAACTGAGCTTCTCCCAATCGCTTTATGTAGTGTTTCCTGAGCACTGCAGACCGTATCTCGTCGGTACTCACCCAGGGATTCCCCAGGATCAGGCTATCCACACCGGAAATTTTCCAACCGTGGATCATGGCACCGGAGGCAGCATCGCAGCCCCCCCATATCACAACGCTTTTGACCTGTGGCACTTGCTGTCGAAACGTCTCGACCGCCGCTTGTAGGTCTGCGGCGATATGATTAAATCCCAGAAAATCGCCCGTGCTATCGCCCAGCCCACGGTAGTCAAAGCGCATAACCGGCACACCCTGACGGGCCAATTCACGCGCCAGACTGACCATTCCTCGGCCAACGCCTGCACGGTACTGCGGACCTCCAGCGACAACGGCGAGAAGCCCTATCTCGGAAGGTGCCTGCGGCTTATGCACGATGCCGATCAGGTCCTCGCCAAGACAATCAAACACCACAGGAATCTCTTTTACTGTACCTGTGATCATCGCAGCAGCCTGTTCGTCATGGATATCAGTTGTGGAAGCGCATCCCTCTTATGCAACTGCCACACCTGCGGACCGGTAAACGGATGCACCTCAACCTCGTTCTCGAGATTCCTGAGCTGCTCTAGCGCTTTGGCGGTCGCCGTTGTCACCGCTGCCCCCTCTTCACTGACGTGTTCCAACCAGTAAATACTGCTCGAACAAAGCGCCCTCAGGCGAGCCAACGACAAGTGTTCCACATCATGCATTAGCTGACCACCAACGGTATAACCCGAAATCTCAATACGCGCCCCTTGCGCCAGTCTCTGTCGAATTTCGGCCGTGGTTTCGGGGGGAAGATTCTTGCCCGCCAAGGCCGCGACGCGCTGCCGCAGAATCTGCGTAACATAACGCTCACCCGAAATAACGGGCTGCCATAAAATAATGGCTTCAATTGGCACCGCCGATTTGGACGCAAAATCAAGCGCGATGAAAGCACCCAACCTCAAACCCCACAGAATTACAGGCACGCACACTTCCCGCTGCAAAGTTTCGATAGTGTCGCGAATATTGCCCTGCCAGATCTCCAGCGATGCATTTTGCAGTTCGCCCTGGCTATCTCCGCAACCATAAAAATCAAGCAGTGTGCAGGCATAGCCTGACTCGGCGAAGTTTCTGGCCTGTTGCGAGACCAGCGACCGACAGCGGTTCATCTCCTCACCGAAAGGTGGAATAAAAACGATATGCGCTTTCGGTCTGTCTGTACAGGCAAACTGCAGTGTGAAGTACTGCGCGTTGTCCTCACCCATAAAACGAGGTAAAACACTGATATCCCGACTGTTCATTGTGCGCGGCGTCCTGTTTCAGGTGGTGTCTGCATTACGAGCTATGTCCCGCAACTGGCTCGCCGGACCGATGTAAATGTACTTCTTTGCCACAGACCATGCGCTGCTCTGCAATCCCCAGAAACGAGAGAATACGTTTCTGACCGTCGCGACTACTTAAGTCTCGAACATCAAATATCCTGAAGCGGCCGGGGTGCTTGCGCTGCAAGCGATCTGCCTCAAGGTAGTAATAATCCCAGTACTGACCAATCGCCTCTTTCTTGGAATCAGCCTCAAATTTTGGAAAGCAGCTATCCCACACCGGGTCAACTTTCCAGCGGCTGCCGTCGTGCACCTGCCAGAAATTGTACTCGGTATAAAAAGGGGTCTTAGTCAGCCAGGATTTCAATCTGTCACCAAGCCACAGCGAAGGCCAACGTGTTATCGCCGATTTCTTTAACCAACTGGCGACTGTCGGCTCCCTGTCACGCTTCATACAAATCACCACGCATTCAGGCGCAATATCCAACAGCTCCTCCACATAGTTCAGGTAGTAGAAGGCAATATCCGCTATCAGATCCACCTGTTGCATCTGTTGTAGTCTTGCGTAGGTATCGACTGAGAATCTGCGCGAGTAGTCAATCGTGAGCCTCGACCTATCGCCACCGCGAAGCAATTGCTGGAACTCCCGAACTGTGTTGATCTGCGGCTGCGGATTGCCATCAAAGACGGCGCTGGATGGGTTCATCTCATGAAAGCATATCGCGCCTGGCTGACGGTCAATCAGGGATGTCAGGGAGGCGGTACCGGAGCGACCTGAGCCAACGCCGATTACAACCCTGCCATGCGGCCGTTTATCTTTCAAAGAGGCAACCTGATCCACATCAATCGCCCACTCTAACCGCGATGAACGCCTTGATGTTATCCACTGCCTCTGCTATGCGCTCGTAGCACGCCATATAACTCGACTTTGCGCGCCCATAAGGATCGGCTATCTCAGCGGGCCAGCCAGCGCCGCTATTGTGGGCACCTAACAAAAAGACCTTGCTGGCAATAGCAGCATCCAGGCCAATCAATCTGTCGTAATGAGCCTTCTCCATAACAAAAATAATGTCGCTGCCATCCAGCATTTTTTGGGTAACACAGTTGGAGCGCAGCGCATTCATATCAACACCGAACTGCCCGGCAACATCGATCATTACGGAGTCTGCCGGCCTGCCCGATTCCTCATGAAAGCCAGCCGATACAACAGCAATCCCCGAATCCTCGGCATAAGCCCTGACCATTGCATCCGCGAGTGCGCTGCGATTGATATTGCCATAACACAGGAACAAGATTGAATGGGCACGAGAGACTTCCGCAGACACCAGCCCATTCTTCCAGGCTCGTCGCTGACGCCAATAGAAAAGTGCTCCGCCGGTCAACGCCCGCAGGCGATCGAGGTATAAAGTGGCGAGCCTGCCAATGTCGACAATACCCGGCAGAGGATCACGAATGGCCTGCACATCAAAACGGTGCCGGAAATTGAACAGCAATCCCAATCCCTTGAAAATCTCCCAGCCGCTTGGAATGCTGGCAATACGCCTGTCTTCTCCGCCGCGCAGGACGGCCTCATACCAGTGCAAATCACGTGACAGCAAGCGGCAATAGATATTGTTGCGGTATGGGGGACAGGGCTGCATCGCGCCGTCCATTTCCATGTTGAGCAACATCGCCGGAAAATCAGCCCCCGCCGCCACCGCCAACGGCAGGGACCCCCAGAATCGGCCGTTAATCTCCATCAGGCAGAATTCCTGGGTTGCAGGATTTAACTTAAATTCAACCATGGCAACGCCGTTCCAATCGAGAGCGGCGATCAGCCGCTCCGACGCTTGTAGCAAACTCGGCATTATCGGCTCACTCTTGCGCAAACTGCTGCCTCCGCCCGTTAGCGGGACTTCATGCAAGCGCCGATGTTGGAAAGCATAGGCAATTTTTCCGTGCTGCGCGATTAACTCGACTCCCACTCCGATGCCCGAAAACAACTCCTGTAAAAGAACAGGTCCGAAACGCAGGGCATGTATACACCCAGCCGTAAGTTCAGCAACATCAAACGCATAGCTGACCTGTAACTGGCTCGCGCCGCCCTCGCCAGAACCGATAGAGCGGGTAGGCTTTAGCACCACAGGAAACTTGATCGATTTCTTCAAATCGGCCAGTTCTTGGATCGATGTCAAGGTCATGCCCCGTGGTCGTGGCACACCCACCTTATCGGCCAGCGCCAACGTTTGAGATTTGTCCAACGCGACCTCAAGACTGTGTGCGGAAGGCATCGCGATCTTTACGTGGTGCAAGCTCTCACGACGTTCCGAGAGCGCAACCAGCGTGCGTTCGGTGACAGGAATGACCAGATCATAATGATGGGTTCGCACATGCTCCAATAACCATTCAACAAAGGCTTCCGGAGCGCCAAGCGGATCAGGATACTGATAAATTCCGCTAACCGCATTAGAGTATTTTGCCAATGGATTTAACGTATGGCTGGCTGCATCGACAACGCATTGCTGGCGTGATAAGGATCGGGAGATGGTCAACGACGGGACCATATCCGCATCTAGCACCAGCACCCGTGGCTTATTCTGTCGCTCTATCATAGGGGTTTAATCACGGATTGCCGCTCTGTCTCGAGAAATTTTCTAGCTTGCCACATTGTCTTCACTACTAATCACTACAAAACGACCGCTAATGCCAGAGAGGCCACGCAAACACATAACCAAAATTCCTAAAAATTTATGGATATTCCTATCCTCGAAGCGACATTGCTTTACCATTTCCCGAAGATCGTTTATGCCAGCTACCGCGCCCATATTACACACTTTTCTATTCAAATTGTGAGCGCCTTCCCATGTCGCAGGCTCTAAATGGAAAATACCTGAGGCATGTTGCGAGACAAGCTATTACAATGGCGACAAGCCCAGTCAGCTAGCTGCGCGCACCGCGCAGTCGGCTTCTTTCTGGAACCGCTTCCACCCTATAAAAGGTAATAAGTCGGCAATGACATTAGAAGAAAAAGACCCTTTCTTCTCCATCGTAATCTCTACCCGCGACAGACCCGAGCTTTTTCAGGTGGCGCTGGAATCCGTGCTGGACCAGTCGTTTCAGAACATCGAAGTTGTTGTAGTAATCGATGGCTCCACTGATGAGAATCTAGCTAGCTACGCACAGATCGAACGCCTGCGGTCAGCCGTCAAATTTCTCTGGCTGGTTCCTCGCACCAATGGCCACGGGCAGAGTTATGCGATGAATTTTGGTGCAAGCCAGTCCCGCGGTCGATATTTGTGCTTCCTCGACGACGATGATCAATGGACAGATAATAGCTATCTCGAAAACGTATTCGACAACATCGCAGCATCGAAGGCACACGTTGATTTACATTATAGTAACCAACGCGCGATCACCTCAGATGGTGTGATGCTTGAGCGCGACGCGTGGCTGGATGACCTCATCCCAAAGGCTGTGCACGAGACCAAAAATACCCAGGAGAGCTATAGCGTAGACGCCCATTTTCTCCTGTCTGGCAACGGTTTTGCACATCTCAATTGCACGATATTTGAACGCCAATTCTACGCATCGATGGATGGCATGGACGAGAGCATACGCTATGAGAACGACAGGGATATCTATATCCGGTCAATAGATGCTGCCAGCGTTATGTTGTTCAGCACACGCTACATATCCTTGCATAACATCCCCGATATCAAAGCGAAAAATAATATGTCGACGGCAAGCTCTGCAATCACGAAAAAGCTCTACCAGATGCGGGTCTACGACAAAGGGATTTCTCTGAGCAAGAAGCGCGAAGTTGTGCTCTTCTGCTGCAGGGGCAAAGTCTATGAAATGAAACACGCAGCGACCATGCTGGCGCACAAGAAGCAGTACAGGAGTGCAGCCTTTTACGCCAGAGCCGCTTTACCGAATGGCTTCAATCCCCGTTGGCTGGCTTATACCGTATACCTCACGATCCAGTCATGGATAAAGCCCCATGTTCCATCCAAGGACTCCGTTTCGTGACAACATCCGGGTAGCCGGGAATAACAATATGTTTACTATTGCCCCAAAAATTCGAAAACTGGCCGCGATTGCGCGACCCAATAAGCACATTTTCCTTCTGAGCCACATGCGGGCTTATACCAGTCTGTTAGGTCATATTGTGGGTTCCAATCCTGCGATTTGCGGATACTATGAAATGCATATTGGCTACCACAGCTGGAAGAGTTTGATTCGGCAAAAGATGCTGTATTTTGAAAAGGAAGAACCCAAAAACGGCTTTTCTTTTATGTTCGATAAAGTCTTGCACAATGAGCACAGCATGTCATTAGATGTTCTTAACAGTCACCGCGCAAAAGCCATTTTCTGCCTGCGCCAACCGCAGGACGTCATACCCAGTATACTGAAGTTGTACGGTGGTTTAGACCCATCACATGAGTTCAATTCCGAGACATTTGCCACGCAGTATTACGTGCAACGTCTAGCGATGCTGGCAGGTATTGCGCAATCCATTGATCGAGAATTTTTCTACTTCGACGCAGACTCTATAAGACTGGAATCAGATGAATGCCTTGCCAGCCTGAGCGATTGGCTAGAGCTTCAAACACCATTATCAGACACCTATGCCCTGCAACAGAATACATCCAAAAAACGCTATGGAGACAGTTCAGACGCTATTAGAGCGGGGCGAATTCGTAAAGAGGCCGCACAGTACGAGACGTGGCCTGTTCAAGAAGCGTTGATGAATAACGCATACAACGTCTATTGCAAGACACGCACAACGCTGATTGAGCTCAGCGCCAGAAACGCCCTGGTAGATGTCCCTACGCTATGAGATAGCGAAATGATTTCAAAAACGTCGGCGCAGTCGCATTTCAAACCGGGCGTGCACCTTACGAGAGCATGCTTATTAAGATACCATCAACCCACAATCGATTACCTTTCGAGTGATAAGATGCGAGCATCACACAACAACAGTATATGCCTAGGTTCACTGCTGATCGCGGCGGCAATCCTTGTTGCCAGCCCGTTCGCACATTCGGAGGACAAAGCACCCTGGGTCGGAGAAACGCTGGACGGAGAAAAGTGCACGGGCAACAACATTGGGTTCGGCCCACATGACTATCTGAGGCGCGCACAGCTTCCGGATGAACTGCAAGTGGTCGAAAACAGACATTTTACGCCCGAGATCGAAAGGCTGGAGGCTAGTGTCAGCAGTTCCGCGATAAACGATATTGCTTATACGGTAATGGCTTGGCCAAACCATCACAGGGCGCTTCACAGTGCCATGAAGTATCGGATGATACTCTGGGAGTGGCCCGATGATGCTCGGGTGCCGCCCGCAGAGTGCCAACTACAAAGAGCCATCGAGTTCAGCCCCGGAGATCCTGTTCCGTACATGATGTACGGGACACTCCTGCACAAGGCAAAGCAGCATGAAAAAGCTTTGCTATCCTACCGCGCAGCGCTGAAATTGAGGCCAGGCGACATTCTCACTCAATACAATATGGGCCTGACGCTGGTCGAGCTGCAGCAATATGAAGAAGCGGTGAAGATGGCAAAAGCGGCCTATGCAGCCGGTATGCCTTTGCCTGGACTAAAGAACAAGCTGATTGCAGCTGGGCAATGGGGGGATACGCCAAGCGCGGCCTCGTCAGAGAAAAAGGAACCAAAGGTTAAAGTGACATCGGCGATAACGCGCGCAGAAGATGCGCCAGACAAAACTGATAACGCGGATGCACCGACGGCCGCTCCTTGAGACAAGCACATATCACCCGCCAGCAGCGATGAGAGGGTCGACCCTGCGGTAGTTCGCGAGTAAGCGCACCCCAAATTTCATTGGGTGTCTGTCCCAGGGAGTGAACCGGGGCAGTTGGTATATGTCGCTCTGGTCTGTGCCAACGCCCCAGTGTGTTGATACCGCCGCCTTAAACCCCAATTCTTTCACCAGATTGAGATGCTTAGCACCATAATCAATATTAGGTCTTCCATTCGGGTAAGCGAACACCTCCAGCTCTCGCTGTAACAGGGATTCCAGATATCGCTTGCTGTCTCCAATTTCTATTCGTGCATCGGCATCGGCGATACTCGATAGAATCGGATGATTGACCGTATGTGCGCCAATAGAAACCGAGTTGCGAGCAAGCGATTGTATCTGGGCGTCAGTCAACATCAGATTGCATGGCAAGTCACCTCCGCGCTTCTCAATCTCATTCACCCGGGACAGTCTTTCCTTGGGATCGAGATGTTTGATTGTGCGCAGAATATTATCGACGGCGACCACGCGCTCCTCGTTGCTTCGCAAAGAATAACAATCCAGACCAAGATCACGCAGATCGAGCACATCTTCGCCATAATCTCTGAGCGATTCGGTAACGGTGTCATTCCACATACGACCGCCATTCAAAAACCCGGTAGTGACGAATACCGTGGCGGGTATAGCGTACTTTTTAAGGACAGGCATCGCACACGTTTCGTTATCGGCATACCCGTCATCAAACGTCACGCATACAGCGCCCTGAGGCAAAGTACCCGAACGCATTCGAAGCACCGCCTCAACCAGCGGTAAGGGGCTAAAATACTCACGAATAATTCGCATCTGCCAATCGAATTCCTGTGCAGTAGGCTCCCCCGGTCGCATCGGGTCGCGCAGAGGCATAACGCGATGGTAAATAAGGATAGATAATCGCGGCTGGCCAGAAGCACCCAACAGAAAGGGTGCCACGCGCCTGTAAATACCAGCCGCAAATTTACTCACAAACGGTCCGACACAACAGCCGCTCCTGTTACAACGTTTAGTCTCATCAGTAGGCCCGCAGCTAGTTTCTGCAGTGCTCTAGCGACACTGTTAATGAATATGCTCATACCTTGCCTGGCAAACGGCCTCTCTGGCGGCGGGCTGGCACTCGAGAAACTCTAGCAGTAACATTGTCGTTTTGATACTTACCCATAGCCAACTGATTGAGTGCTATGGTGATCGCCATAACGTGCCAGGCCAGATCGAAGTATGCAAGGCTCAGGAAAGCACCGCCTGCGAGGAACGCGACAATAGAGATTTGCAGCATTTTTGCCAGGAAATTATAGTCTGCCCGCTCTGGATCCGTTGCGGTCAATTTGATGACATTGCGCAACTGTAGCCAAATCATTAGCAGTATTAGCAGGAACAGCAGCAAGCCCGGCCAACCTGCATCATTTAGCACACTGAAATAGATGCTGTGTGCAACAAACGACTTTTCACTCCAAATCTCATACTTGTGGTAGTTCTCCAGTGACCAGGACGAAAAACCTCCGCCAGTTAAGCGGTCGCTCGCTATCGCAATGCTGTACTCCCATGCTCGAATACGCTCCATTGATGATGAGTCTTCCTGATATTCAGAGATAGAGTCCACTCGCTCATGCCAACTCTGAGGCATAAACAACAGGGTGAGGGTTGCTAGGAACGCGAAGACCATCGCTGTGAATAACTTGCTCTTGGACTTCCACCAATAAAAAGCACCAACTGCAAGAATCGCCAGTATAGCTCCTCTGGACTGGGAGCCGATAACAGAAGCAAGGCTGAAGAAAATACAGAAAGGCATTATCTTCTGCACCCACGGGTACGGCGGAAACTTACGCACATAAACCATCAGTGGAATTATCATCAGGATGGCCACCGCCAGCGCATTATTCTCCTGAATATCACTGCCGGATGGCCCAAACACATGGTATGCGCCACCCGTCATAAAGGTGAATATCCCACCCTTTACGCTATAAAAACCGATGGAAACAATAATTACCCAGATCAGCTGATTGATCCTTTGGAAGTCCCGCATCAGCATCAATGTGACAAAGGTAGTCAACTGTATCTTCACCACCTTGATCCATTGGTCATAAGCCAAATCAGGATAAACCGCAAATATAGTGCAAATAGACAGCCACACCAGGAATACGATCCAGATAATCACCAGAGAATTACCCGGTAGATTCTTCTTTTCTTTGCTCATCAACAACGACAGCAGCAAGACAATCGCTACGATCTGCGCAAAGGGCATGTCATAGGCAAATCCCCATGCCAATCGATGCGGGTTCATATAACTTAACCATGACCAGGTGAGCACGCCATACCACGGATACCGCAGGATATAGGGCAAAGTCGCGAATACCATTATGGTGATAATGATATCGCGCATCAGGCCTTGTTCCCGACAGGTGTGCTAGCTTGCAAGCTGGCTGACAACATAGCGAAATTTTCCCGACGCCTCGCGCGCGATGTGACCAGGATAAACAAACTTAACTACCAACGATTCTCCGAGTCGTCTCCGGAACTGCCTCGTAATAGTAGCCTCCATCTGCTCTGTATCGCTGGATGACGTGACAATTTGCACGGTAATTCTGGTCAAGGTTTCCTGTACGATTTTAAATGCTTCCACCTCAGCAATTTCTCGCAGCACATAAATTAATGCCAGCCCGTGCAATACCGTTCCATCTGCAGCCTTAACGAAGTCGGTTGAGCGCCCTTCTATTTCTGCCAGCAGAGGCAAGCCGCGGCGGCATGGGCAACTCTCTGTGGATAGGCTACCCACATCGCCAGTTCGGTAACGCACAAAGGGAAAATCGCCGGTGGCCAGATGGGTGATAACAATTTC
>JBDNIE010000097.1:0-8561 GCA_041688425.1 Halioglobus sp.
ATGATGAGATGACGCTGTACCGCGAGTTTTCTGATCCGCAGGCACTGCTATTGGATCCGGAGTTGAACAAATTTTTCATCTGGGTGGGGCGGCAAAAGGTCGCCGACGCTGAAGCTTAAGGCGGTGCCATTCGCCCCGCGCTTATCTGATGTGCCACAAAGCGAGCGTCTCCCTGCCCGACCCCGACCCATTTCCCCTCTATCAGCCAACTCAGGGAAAACTACGGTATCAGCACGACACGGTGCAGAGGTTGAGTGCGGCTTCAGGGGGTCTTTGAAGTAAACCTCGAGGTTCAGCAGCAATGGTTGTGCTGGCTATGGGCACTCATCGATAGCGGAACTTAAGGTTTTACCAGCATGAGTAGCCGGCGGGGACAGCGCCGCCAGCTGTCCTCCGGCTCGTGCTGTCTACACTCAACGTCCCGCATTTGTCGTCCTTCTGTAAGCCCGTTGCTATGGGTGCAGCTCTAATGATGTAGCAGCTACTAAAGTCATCTTCATCTTTAGTGGCGCATTCCACAACGCTGAGCTCGTAGTGGCACTCGGCACTGATGACGGTGCCCGGTTTGGGAGTGAAGGTGCACCGCTCAGATATCTTGGCACCCGGGAAGTTGAGCCCCCCGGGCGATGCGATGTCATCGGTGTAACGACTGTACTGCGCGTAGAACCGCTCTTCCCGCGACACGAGCTCCATCAGATCCCGCATGCCATCGGCGCGACGAGATTTCTTCATGCTCTCCTGGTAACTCGGCACGGCAACCATCAGGAGAACGGCGATAATGCCCATAACGATCATTACCTCAATCAGCGTAAAGCCAGGACTTACTGGCTTTGCCCGCCCCGGTGGCATACGCCGGCTCGTATTTGCCCCGTTATTTGACAATGTCTGTCCAACTCATGCGACCGGGTCGATACGAACTCCCCTCTGTGATTGCGCCATCGCCACCATCACCGTTCTGTCCGGCATTTGTGCCGCCGCCGTCAATCACGACGGGTTCACCAAGGTTCTGGCTGCCGCTGTTGTCGCCGTTGTTGTTTGTGTTCTGTTGATAGTCGCCGCTGAGAGCGAGAATGGCCATCAGAATCTTGTACTCGCCGTTGCAGGCTGCCCCTTGTTCTGCGCAATTCTGACTCATTAGGTCCTCAATAGCGGCTGCAAGCGTCTCGGCAGTGAGCTCGTCTCCGCGCCTTGCCAGTGTCGCCGTGATGGGGTCGTTATCCTGCTCCAGCGCAACGGCTTCTTCCCAATTTGGATCGCCATAACACGGCCTACCCAGTGGGGTAAATGCAGAGAGATCGCCAAAGTGCCAGAACATGCTGGATTCCCATAGGTGTTGATCGTCATTCTGCGCGAGGAGTCCGCCGATCTTTTCATACTCGTCGTCGAAATCGCCGTCGTTGTTGTAATCGATCACGGTTTTTAGCAGATCTCCTTTAGCCGTTGTGAGTTCTTCCACCAGGTCGTTGGGTTTCTGGATATCCACCATGGCGATAGCGGGGTTGGTGGTGAATGAGCTCTTTTTCACTAACTGTATGGTCAGCGCTCCATTGCGCCAGCGCCCGATTTTGGTAACCGGGTCATACGTAATTACGTGGTCTTTACCCTTTCGATCGCGCCCACTCGTGGCATTATTTATCACGCATTCCGACTGAGTGGGATGCAGGCCACCGTCCAAAATGGCGCGGTCATTGAAAGACACCCTGATCGTGCCATCCTCCGCCTTGATATCACCCCACTGGAATACTAGGGATTCGCCATCGTCATCGACCGGCACGCTAGTGGGCATGCTCGAGTCCCAATTTTTCAGGGCTTTATGGATTTGGATTTGATAGTCGAGCGCATTCCATGTTTTGCTGCCGATCTGCAGGGAAGCCCCCGGCGAGAAATCTGCGTTGGCTATTAGCACTACAAACTCTTCAGTGTCGCTAATGTCGCTGGTTGGGTTCGCAGATGAATCAATTTCGAACTGATTCTGTAAGTCGGGGTATGGGCTGTTCGGGAATCTGAGATCGAAATAGTCGACGTAAACCCGGCCCAATTTTTTGTCATAGATATGAGCATGACTGAGCTTGAAGTTGGGGCTTTCAGAGATGATCGCACTGGTGCCGCGTGGCTTAGAGCCAGGGTAGGTCTGCACATCAATATGGCCATTAAAAAAGCCATTCGGACAGTTTTCCGTGCAGGGTTCACTGTTAACGATCGCCGGTTGCAGATAATTGATAAACAACGTGTCGGTTCCAGGGGCGAGATAGCCAATAGTCACCTGCGACATGATGCCATCGACCTGCTGCCACATCATTGGCACATGCCATTCGGGGATACTGTCACTGGCACCGTTGTTGTACAGGTCGGCGGCATCTAACACCCCATCTACATTGAGGTCGTAGATGGGTGACGCCGGCGGGTTCGGGCCGCCATCCGTGAGCAGGGCCTCCACCAGCCAGTTCTGCCCCTGTTGGTCTAAGACGGGCTTGTAGATAGTAGCCTTCACCCGATTTGCCCGCACCTGAACGGGTTGCAGCACGCGATAGCCGTCCGCTGGAAAATCGACTTTCCAGCCGTCATGGGTATTCCAGAGTGTGTCACCGGCGTCTTCATTATAGATCGCGATAGTTTGTGCGGCTGCGTTACCAGCGGCGTTGCGATAGTCATAGTTTTTGGGGCCGTCCCAGGGTTGTTCCAACAGGAACTGTGTACTCGCAGTCGGTGGTGGGTTGCCCGAGTCCCAGATGCCATACATTGACTGTACGGAGGTGTCGGTAAGGTCATCGCTGGTGTACAGCCGGCCGGTCGCAAAATACAGCATATAGCCGGAGCGCGGATGGCGTGCGATTTGCGGTGCCTGCGTAATCGCCTGATTGCCCGCCGACGGGTGCAGTGGCGCGTCGTTATACGCTACTTCCCAAGCAGCGGCGGTGTCAGAAGACAGATCAAATTTCCACAGGTTGCCATCGATATCCCCAACGTAAGCGTAGTCGGCGGTGCCGTTGCGGTCGGTATCCAGCAGGCTGGGCGAAGACAAGCCATTAGGATTGCCGGCGGTACCTGAGTTGGTGGAGATTTTGGTGACCGCGAGGGTGTTCAGATTGACCAGGAACAGCTTGGCCACGCCGCTGACGCTGTTGTAGCCGTTGCCGACGATGACGTACCAGTTACCGTCGTTCAGCTTGGCGATGATGGGTCGGCTGAAGGAGTCGCCCAGATCGTTGGCGTTTACGCCGCTGGCGCTGATCTCAAACAACACTTTTTTATCGTTGCCGGTATTGGCGGACTCGGTGGACAAGTCCGGATCGGTGATGTCCAGAGCAAAAAAACCTTTGCCGCCCGCCCCGAGCGAGCCGGCCAGCACGGTGTGCCAGGCGCCACCGAAATAGGCATCGCGCAGGCTCATTTCGCCGTCGACGAAATACGTGTGTGAGTAGGGGCGAGCCGTGAGTAAGCCCAGCTTATCCATCAGCATCGACGGCACGTAGGCGTAAACCTCGTTGCCAGTGGCAGCGTCGAATGCGTGCAGCATGCCATCGTTGGCGCCAACGTAAACTCTGGATGCGCGATTTCTTTTCCCTGCGGCCCACGTGGCATAGTTGTTGTCCGAGCGGATGTCGTTGGGCGCGCCGACATAGACCGGCTTGGAGTGAATAATGTCACCGAGTATCGAGGTGCGGTGACGCAGTTGCGCTCCGGCGGGGTACTCGCTGCTGCGATCACCGCGCACGAAGTTCAGTATGTTGGAGGCGTCATCCTCAGCGCTGGGTTCGAGCAGTAACTGGTTGGCGGCACCAATGCCAGTGTCGTTGAAACGAAACGGACCTTGGGCTTTCGTGCTGCTATTGAAGGTGATGATTTTGCGGTCGGTAGTCCAGTAGTCAGCTTTGACCCCTTCAGTGTTCGCGAAATTGACCAGTGCTGACCAGTTGGATCCGGAGTTGGTGGGGGAGGCTTGTGCAAAGCTGACACTGGTGCTCAGGCCGCCGGTGGCTGTGATCGAATATTCCACGAGATCGCCCTGCCAGCTGCCGTTTTCAAACCATGGCCGGTAGCCCTTGCTCTCGCCGCCGCGCAAATCGGCATTGGAAAGCACGATGGGCGCTATCGAACCCAGCGGTTGATTGGCCGGTGAAAAGCGCGGCGCGCTTAAGGCCGGAAGGGAAAGCGCCATGGCCAGCGTGGCCAGGCATCCGAATTTTATTGTCGTTAAAAAAGTCATCGCTACGCTCTCTTGGCAGCGCTTACGGCGCCATTGGGTTGTAAAGCTTGGTGTAAATAGATTCGATAATTCTCACCGCTTTCCCCTCGGTGTCGCTGCGCGCCGTAATCCGATACGCATTTACCTTGTCACCTGGCAATGAGGGGTCTCCGCCATCATTGATGGCGCTGCCGGGCAAGGACATGAGGCCTTGGTACTCCAGTACAAAGGCATCGTGGTCGTTTAATTCACTCAGTGTGCTGAAACCTGCCGGGGCCACGCTGACGACCTCCGACCAATCGGTCTCTGACACTTTCACTTTCGGCTCGTCCTCTGGCAGGTAGTGGCCCGGTGACGAAGAAACAAAATTGTTACCGATCTCATTCTTGACGTACATTTCTGCCGCCGTAAGTGTTCGCTCCGCGCTGCGCAAGGCAACCTCTTCTCGTTGCATCATGCCAGCCATACTGACTTCGAGCCGTGCGCCATTCATAGCAGCGACGCCAATTATCGTCATGATCAGCAGCAGAATAAGGCTCACCACGAGGGCTGCGCCACGCTGTGTCATCCGAGCTCCACTTTTCTGATCTTGCTGCATAAGCATGTGCTTCAATTTCTCAATTGTGTTGTGGTGGTAAAAATCTGACGCCTGAACTCTTTGTCCGCAGGGGTATAGGGAGCATCAGCAATATCAAAAGTCCGGTTGATGTCGAAGCCTGCTTCCGGACATTCGGCCCTGACGAGTATGGAGATTTCAACCGCGTCCACGAGCGGCCATCTGTTGGTTGCTGTCAGCGGAACGTCATTGGCATCGTAATACTGATTCTCTATCAGGTAGCGAAATTGAAGATTCTCTACCCCTGCAAGCAGCTCTTGCGGTCGGGGTAGGCCGTCAGCGCCAATCGTCATACGAAACAGGGCAGGAATGTCGATATCCTGGCAGGTGCGCCCGGTACTCCCGACAAAATAGGTGTGGGCGACCAGTTCGTAGTCGCGCGCGGAGAGGTCGTCTATGGAGTTCTCGGCATCGTTGGCACTGCTGCCGAGAAACAGCTTTCCCTCAACCACGGTCGCTCGCAGGTAGGGCCTGGCGTCCTCCATAACCGCGCCAACCTCCAGCGATGGGGTTGCCGCGTAGCGCACGGTGAGGATATCTCCACGTGTGTATTGATCGTCCTCAATGCATACATAGCCGGCGTTGGTGTCATTAAGTCCAAACATCGGCTGATCTGTCATGCGCGCCCAGTTGGTGTTGCTGGGGTCTCCGATGATGCAGTTCGGTTCGAGGGTTTGGGCGACACCAGCTGTGCCGGTGATCATGCCGGCCGCATTCAAGATATCGATATTGCCGCCCAAGTAGCCCGCCCGGCGGACATCGGCTGACAACAGCTGAATGGCCGCGCGCCCCGTATCGGCAATTCTCGCCAACTCTCCTGTAGCGTTTGCATTGCGGGAGTTGGTCACCATCAGTTGCGACAGGCCGGCCATCAGCAGGCTGAGTATGCCGACGGTTACCAGTAGTTCCATCATGGTCAAGCCGCGCTCATGAAAGGCCCCGAGGCGGCAAGTACTGCGCCGGAAGGCTGTCACGGGCACGCTCCCAAGCAGCCCAGGTTGAGTGTGTAGCAATCCAGGTCGACCGGATCCTCCACAGGGCAGTTCTCACCGGTGGATCCACTCAGGTCATCGTCCCAACGAACCCTAACGATGTATTCGCCGGCCACGACCTCCACCGCGCCGCTGGCCTTGGGCAATGACCCCGGCACTTTTTCATCGATGTTTTCTATCCCCAAGAGTTCGGCCTGCCACGCCCATACATCGTAGGCCGCGAGCTGGATTGGGGTGCAGGCTGCACTCGCGCAATTGGGATTTGGCATACTGGTAGGGGATGTCTTGTGTGTATAGGCGCCGCCAATTACCTGCGCCTCATTCGCCAGCATACGATCCGCCATACCACTTGCCAGCATCGCGGCTTTTGAAAGATTTTGGGAGGTTTGCAGTTGCTTGTAGGTTGAGGTCTGCAGCCCTATAACGCCCATCACGCCAATCGCCAGAACCATCAGCGATATCATTACTTCCAGTAGGGTGAAGCCGCGCGCGTGGGCCCGTCTGGCACACAGTGCTGTGCGAAGATTGTTTACGCGCCCGGACACGCTGCTCTCTCCGCATCGTCAGCTTTCAAAATGCTGACCTTGCCCAGCATGGAGACGATAAGCACGCGAGGATAAATGCCAGATTGTTTTAGCGTATTACAGATAATCAGCCTCCGCGTCTCGCGCAGATTGGTGAGCCCATTAGGATGATACTCAATACGGTATTTCAGGTCGTCCATATTGTTAGTGCGCACGGTAATGGTATCGGCCAGCGGTGCATGGTTTTGGAGGATGTCCTCATCGGCGTCGAGCGTTTTATTGCCATTCATGTTGACGAATGTCAGCCAGCCTTTTTCCCATCCAAATTCCCCGTCGTAGTCACCCTCGGCTGCACAGCCATCGGCGTCTTCATTGCGTATACACACCGTTACCGGATAGTTGCGCCCAACGGCTTCCGACTTGGCGGACATGAAGGTGCTCAGTAGATCGGTCCCCGCGGCCGACATGTGGCTATTCTGTATCTGGGTGCGGAACATGGGAATGGCGACGACTAACAGCGCACTGGCAATTGCGAGCACCGCCATCAGTTCAATCAAGGTATAGCCTGCTACATTTTTCCTGCGCACTGCCATTTATTTTGCCCTAAAGCCTATATGCGAAGCTTTTCTGTTTTTTTGCGCATCCACAAAACTAAATAATCGCGTTGTCGTCAGGTTCGCAGTTCCCAGGCGCAGCCAGTTAAGTATAGTATAGGTCCTTGGGGAGGCATAGTGTCTGGGGAGTGTGTGTGATATAGGTCTCATTTCCCCGATAATACCGCCAATATCGCGTGTTTTTCTCGACTTATTGCGACTCGCAATGTTGACAAGTATTGTCCCTTGCATGGTGCTATGAGAAATTTCGTCCGTTGGCGATCCGCACGGTGGCCTGCCCTGCCAACACTATCGCGTTGCCGGACTACAGCGTGCGCGATGCCGTCAAGGAGCGTGACGCCTTCTGCACGATGATGTCATCAGGAAATATCGTATCCGGGCTTACGCAATGCGCCGAAGAGCACAGTCCAGGAGCCTTTCTTCAGTCGCTGTAAGTAGTGCCATCCTAAATCCGGCAGGCTCCTAGCGCGCTACCTCAACTCCGCGCCAAAACGCGACCCGCCCCTGAATATTGGCAGCCGCTGATTTCGGCTCCGGGTAGTACCAGGCTGCATCGCTATTGGTTTGGCCATCGACTACCAAAGAGTAGTAGTGTGCCGTACCTTTCCAGGAACATACCGATGTCTTGTTGCTCTCCTCAACAAAGGCTTTGTTGAGGCTGTCGAGCGGAAAGTAATGATTTCCGTCAACTACCACAGTATCGTCTGATTGTGCGATCACTTGTCCCTGCCATGTTGCTTTCATATTCTTGCTCCTTAGCTCGATAGAACTTGATCTTTATTTAGTACACTCAATGTCGGTACGCGCGTTGGCGACCGGGAGATCAATAATCTGGTGCTTATAAGGGTCACCGGTGATCTTTTCATCGGTTTGGAACGTAAGTACCATCCATTATCCCGATGATTGAGCTCCCAACTCCCGAATGTTAGAATTAGAATAGGGGTGCAGATATTTTTTATACAACAAAGTCTGCTGCTAAGCTTGTGGGCTTGCAACAGCAAACAGGGGCTGTCGGTCAGCTGCTGAGAAGTTTTGCATTAATTAATGAGACGCCATCTCGCGCGAGGCGGAGCAGCGGTAACCTCTGCCTGCACTTGCCGTTGGATGTACGTCCCTCCGTTGCGCCGCTCGCGGTAGCGACCGTAACACAGTGCCAGTCTTGGCCTGTTTCTCCAAGTGCCGATTCGGCGATTTCTGTGCAATGTTTCTCTGCAGGCGGCCAGTTGATCCAATGTTGTGGCCACGGCCTGCTGGCAGCCGCCTGCAGTTGGCAGCAACGACTGGAGCGCGACAACCTGTGGTTGCTGATGAACGGCAGCGCGGTATTCAGTTGGAGAGAGGGTGATATTACATGGTTGCGTTTTGATACCGTGCCAACGCAACGCCAGCCCATCCCTGACTGGGCAGAGCAGATATTGGGTGTATCGCAGTTGGCAATTGCCTCTGCCTTGGCCGGCGATAAATTGAGCTATTTGGTCTTACAATGGCCGGATGGTTTCGACCTTACGAAGTTGCAGCGTCCTACAGCAGCATTGGCCGAGCATACTCAACGCGGCCTAATTTGCACTGCCGCGCAGCCCAAATGGGGCGAGAAAATCATTCATTTGCGGTATTTTGCGCCACAGTACG
>JBDNIE010000098.1:0-10675 GCA_041688425.1 Halioglobus sp.
CCGATCCCATGGCGAATACAATCTGATTTGCCAGCGGCGCTTGCGGTTCATCCAGTAAGGCAATAATCCGTTGTTCTGTTAGATTCCCAACAAACGCCAGGCTGGCGGCGGGTGCAGCATGCTGTTGTACTTTTGCCACCCGCACTAATGCCCCGGCAACGGTCTCTCGAGACAGCTTGGCCGCGGCGTGCAGGTCGCACGCTTTTTCGCAGTTCAATTTCAGGTCGTCCAGTGCCCGCACAGGCCAAAGTCCGGGTAGCGGTGCAGACAGTATACGAGCCATTAGCAGGCGAAGGTTATCGCGCCTTTGCCGATGGGCCGCTTCGTGCAGCAGGATGCAGTCGATGTCCTCTGCGGAACAGGCGTGTTGCATGCCAGCAGAGATGAAGACTTTTGGTGCCAGCCAGCCCAGCGTAAACGCCATCGGCTGCGCGGAGGCAAGCGTGATAAAGTCTTGGCCGTCCTCTCCGAACTGTGAGAGCTGCGCACATAAGCGCCGCGCGGGCAGCCATTGTCGCAGCAGGCAGTCGACGATTCTGTACAATATCCACGCCGCGAGCAGCGCAGCCGGGACCATCGCCAGTGTTGATTGTGGCCCGTGGATGCGGCATCCGTCAGCATGGCAATGTCCTGTAACAAGCCATTGTGCGATGTCGGGTGAGTAAACGATGTAGGTTGCCAGCAGCGCGGCGCAAGGCGCAATTGCGAGCCAGGCGAGAATACAGGTGCTGGCCTGTGCTGGATCAATGTTATGCAGTGTGGATCGTAATGCTGGATAAATGAGAGTTGTCAGCATCCCGAAGAATAACCACAACATCAGCCAGCAGAGCAGTATTGAGGACAGCAGTGTTACCATCACTTGTCTCCCCGCCGTTCCAGGCGCCGCTGCACTAATTCATCCAGTTGGTCCAGCGTGTCATCATCAAAGCGATCTGCAAAATCGACGAAGCTGCTAAGAATGGGCGCGAGATTTCCAGTGTGCAGTTGCCGGATAACGCCCCCCAACAATTTGCCAAGCAGTTCTGATCGTCCCAGACGCGCGCGATAGACATAGGCGTGTCCCTGTTTTTCACGCAGCACCAGCGCTTTGCGGTGCAGGCGTTCCAGCGTAGTTTGCACAGTACTCAAACTGCAGGCGTGGGAGGCGGGCAGGCCGTGCCTCAGGGCGTGAGCTGATTGATCCTGTGTCTCCCATAAGGCCTTGAGCAGGGTCAGCTCCAGCTCCCCCAGTCGGGGTAGCGTATTACTCGGGCTTGGGGGTTTGGTCTGCACGGATATTTCCTGTAAAAACACCTATCGTCGGTCGGTGTTTCAACGCACCTTGCGGGTGCGATTTTGGTGGGTAGTAAATCATGTAAGTAACTGAATAATATAGGTTAACTGTTTGAGGTCTTCACTATTAATCGCTATTCTAATCACTATATCTGGCCCTAACATAACGCAATTTCGGGCGCAGTCAAGCGCGGCGACAGATGCCGATATAAAGATTCCCGTAAACACGACCTCACGAGTCATTCGACGATGCTTACCCGAACGCTGCCTTGTTTTTTGGCCCTGGTTTGTGGCACTGCGCTGGCAGAGTCTGGTGACGCATTGGAAGAAGTGGAAGTCACCGGACGCCGGGATAATCTGGTCGGAGAAGCGGTGTCTGCATCGCAAGGGTTTGTCAGTCAGCGGGAGATCGCACTGCGCCCTATTTTGCGCACGGGTGACGTGCTTGAGCTGGTGCCCGGCATGGTGGTAACGCAGCACAGCGGCACTGGCAAGGCGAACCAGTATTTTTTGCGCGGTTTCAACCTAGACCACGGCACTGATTTTTCGACCTTTGTCGATGGTATGCCCGTGAATATGCGCACGCATGCTCACGGGCAGGGTTATACCGACCTGAATTTTGTGATTCCCGAAACTATCGCCACGCTCGCTTACAAAAAGGGTCCTTACTATGCGGATGTGGGCGATTTCAGTAGCGCTGGTAGCGCGGATCTACTGACCGAAGATTTTTTTAAAACGGGCTTGCTCGAAGTTGGCGCCGGTCAAAACGATTTCTACCGCATGCTACTGTTAGACAGCCTGCCACTTGCCGAAGAGGCAAATGTGTCCTATGCATTGGAGTTCACTCGTTACGATGGGCCATGGACCGATATCAAGGAGGATGTGGAAAAAGTAAACGGTATGTTGAAGTACAACCACAAAGTCGGCGAAGGCGATGCCAGCCTGACCCTCATGGCCTATGATAATAAATGGAACAGTCCCGATCAAATCCCCGCCAGGGCAGTAGACAGCGGTTTGATTGATGAGCTGGGATCAATCGACGATAAGGTAGGGGGTGAGTCCTCTCGCTACAGCCTGTCCACCCGCTGGAAAACGCCACAGTGGGATATCTCGGGCTATGCTATCCGGTACAACCTTAAACTGTGGTCAAACTTTACGTACTTTCTTGACGATCCCGTTAACGGCGATGAATTTGAGCAAAAAGATAATCGTTGGCTTTATGGTGGCAAGAGTGAGTATCGACAAAACGTGTCCATTGGCCGTCTTGCTATGGTCAACAGGGTCGGTGGCGAGTTCCGGTATGACAATATTGAGGAAGTGGGCCTCTACAAGACGCGTGCGCGCGTTCGCTCAGGGCCGATACGCAGTGACCAGGTGGATCAGTGGAATACAGGTGTATTCGCCGAGAACGAGATTCACTGGAGCGATCAGATCCGCACAGTAGTCGGAGCGCGTTATGACTACTTCGATTTTGACGTACGCAGCCTGATCGACCAGAACATCAATAATGTCGACCTCAGCGACAATAGCGGGCAGAGAAATGATGACAAACTGGCTCTTAAAGGTAGTCTGATTTACACCCTGAACCAGGATTGGGAGTCCTACTTTTCTGTCGGCCAAGGCCTGCATTCCAATGACGCGCGCGGCACCACCGCGAGCGTGGACCCCATTGATGGTAGTGCTATCGACCCGGTCGACCCGTTGGTGGATTCACTGGGTTATGAACTCGGCCTGCGCGGATTCTGGAACGAGCGGCTGAATACCTCCATCGCCCTGTGGGAACTCAAGCTCGATAGCGAACTGCTATTCGTTGGCGATGCCGGGAATACAGAGGCAAGCCGTGCATCCAAGCGCCGCGGCGTTGAGGTGTCGGCCTACTACAGTCTGACAGAGCAGTGGACACTGGATATGGAGTACGCCTACACCGATTCGAACTTTACCGACTTTGCGCTGGAGGGGGACGATATTCCCGGTTCGATTGATCAGGTATTGCAGACAGGTATCAGCGCGGAACTTTCCAGCGGCTGGTTTGGAAGCCTGCACCTGCGCTATTTTGGTGAACGTCCATTGATCGAAGACGGCAGCGTGACATCGGATGACGCGACGGTCGTGAATCTACGAGCGGGTTACCAAATGTCGAATTGGTCATTCAAACTGGACGTGCTGAACATGCTCGACAGTAACGATCATGATATTGATTACTTCTACGCGTCGCGATTGCCCAATGAACCCGCCGAGGGTGTCGAGAATATCCATTACCACATTCTGGAACCACGTACTCTGCGCTTTTATGCCACTTATAATTTTTAGGTTCCGCACTCCTTGCCGCGGCTTAACATGACAATGACGTTGCCAGACTCGCTACAAGAAGCGCGGCTTGCCCTATGCCGCTGAGTGCCGCTGAGTGCCGCTGAGTGCAGCTGAGTGCAGCTGAGTGCAGCTGAGTGCAGCTGAGTGCAGCGGATACAGCTGAAGGTAGCTGGCGCGTTCGTCGGCAGGCATGAATGCATAAGAGTGCACAATTGTGACGCTTGCCGCACCATTGTGGATAGGGCAAGCTGCAGCGATGATTGAGACTAGTGTTTGGTTGTTTTTGCTGCATCTGTTGATTCAGGCAGCCGTGATGTTGCGCGTGCTGGAAAGGCCGAATCGCGAGCCCACCTCTCGTATAGCCTGGATGGTTGTGGTGCTGGCCTTGCCAGTTGTAGGCATCCTCGCTTACCTGATGTTGGGGGAGACCAATGTAGGGCGCCGCAATCAAAAGGCCATGCAAAATGTTCTCGGTGGTGCATCGCAGCAGCAATGCGTTGACGAGGGCTTGATGAGCGACCCGGTCAATATTCCCACCCGCTACGCCCACTTGTTTCGCGTTGGGCACTCTATCAGTGGCTTTCCCGTAGTCGCAGGAAACAGCGCTCGGTTAATGGCAGACTCCCTCGCGACTATCGACAGCATGGTCGAGGATATCGATACGGCCGCCTCGCGTGTCGATGTGTTGTTTTATATCTGGCTGACCGATCATAGTGGTACGCGAGTGGCAGAAGCGCTGATGCGCGCAGCCAGACGCGGCGTCAACTGTCAGGTCATGGTTGATGGGTTGGGTTCTCGAAGCCTGCTCAACGCCAGCTTATGGCGTGACATGCGTGCTGCCGGCGTGCAGACAGCGGTCGCCCTGCCACTGGGTAATAACCTGCTGCGCCCATTGCAGGGCCGCGTGGATCTGCGCAATCACCGCAAAATTCTTGTCATCGACAGCGGCATTACTTACTGCGGTAGTCAGAACTGCGCCGATGCCGAGTTCCGGGTTAAAGCCAAGTACGCGCCGTGGGTTGACTGCGTGGTGCGTCTTAAAGGCCCTATTGCCCGGCAGAACCAGCTACTTTTTAGTACAGACTGGACTGTTTATACTGGGAAAATTTCTGACGATGGCGCTGAGCCACCCTTCAGCAAAGGAGAAGAAGGGGTTATGGCGCAGGTTGTCGCAAGCGGCCCTACTTTGCGGGCGTCCGCCATGCCGGAATTATTCGTATCGCTAATGTTCGCCGCGCGCCGCGAACTGGTTATGTCCACGCCTTACTATGTGCCTAACCAGTCTATGCAAGCTGCGTTGTGTGCCGCTGCCTACAGGGGCGTGCAGACGACCCTCATTCTCCCCGCCAGAAACGACTCCAGAGAAGTGGCGGCGGCCAGCCGCAGTTATTATGCTGAGTTATTGCAAGCGGGGGTTGATATTCGCGAGTACGTGGGTGGTCTGCTACACAGTAAGACAGTCACTCTGGATGACGAAATTGTGCTGATCGGCTCAGCCAATATGGATCGACGCAGTTTCGACCTGAATTTTGAAAACAATATACTCATGTACGATGCTGTGCTTACAAAGACCGTGCGAGCGCGCCAACAGAGCTACATCGATAGCGCCGTTAAGGTCACTCTTGAAGAAGTTGAGGCCTGGCCGCTGTCCCGGCGGCTGTGGAACAACTCAGTCGCGATGTTGGGGCCGATACTCTAACGTCCACGGCATATCGGCAACGCTCGCCAGATTAAAGCTGATTCACTCTCGATGTCAGGAGCAATACATGCAGGCCTATCTGCGACTGGAGGCGCGCAAGAAACGCGTCAGCGCACTGAACAATGCTATGGGTATTCTGCAATGGGATCAGCAGACTATGATGCCAGACGGCGCAGCACCTTCACGAGCCTCGATGATGGCCGAACTCAGCGTGCTGGTGCACGAAATGGAGACAGGTAGTGAGCTGTCCGATCTGATCGATCAGGCCGAATCGGAGGGCGCCGAGCTCGGTCTTTGGCAGCACGCCAATCTGCGTGAAATTCGCCACCAGTTCGTCCACGCCAATGCCATGCCTCCGGCGCTGGTCAAGAAACTGGTGCTGGCTCAGTCCTCCTCTGAAATGACGTGGCGGCAGGCGCGCGCCGCCAACGATTTTAAGAGTCTGGCCCCCAAACTCGAAACCCTGTTTCAGCTCAAGCGTGAGGAAGCCGCGATCAAGGCGGCGGCGATGGGCGTCACCCCGTATGAGGCATTGCTCGATCAGTTTGATCCGGGCAGACGCGAGGTACAGGTGGACGCCATTTTTGCCGATCTGGAGAGTTTTCTGCCACCATTCCTGCAGCAGGTAATGGAGAAGCAGGCGCAGGAGCCCGTGGCGATAATGCCACAGGGACCATTCCCGATCGCACGCCAACGCGAATTGAGCCATGAGGTTATGCGTGTGTTGGGGTTCCCGTTCGATCGCGGTCGCCTGGATACTGCACATCATCCGTTTAGCGGCGGAGCGGATGGCGATATTCGTATTACCACGCGCTACGATGAAAACGATTTCACCAAAAGCCTGATGGCGGTCATTCACGAGACGGGTCACGCGTTGTACGAAGACGGCCGCCCCGCGCAGTGGCAGGGGCAACCGGTTGGCAATAGTCGCGGCATGACGCTGCACGAGAGCCAGTCGCTGCTTCTTGAAATGCAGGCAGCGCGCTCGGAGGAGTTTATTCGCTTTCTGCTGCCAACCCTGAAGCGTTTGTTGGCGGGTGAGGGGCCCGCCTGGGAGGTCGACAATATCCTGCGTGTGTACCGCAAAGTTGAGCCGGGACTAGTGCGCGTATTTGCCGACGAAGTGACCTACCCGCTGCACGTTATCCTGCGCTACAAACTGGAGAAGGCTATTTTGGCGGGAGAGTTGAGTACCGGCGAGTTGCCGCTGGCATGGAACGACCTGATGGAGCAGTTAGTGGGTATCAGGCCTACCGATGACAAGGATGGTGTCATGCAGGATGTGCACTGGCCGGAGGGCATTTTTGGCTACTTTCCTACCTATTCACTGGGCGCGATGGCGGCGGCGCAATTGTTCGCCGCCGCGCAGCGCGACAACGGCGATATCCTGCCGGGCCTTGGCAGAGGTGACATCACGCCTCTCTTTACATGGCTGGATCAACACATTCGCAGCCAGGGTTGCCTGTACATGCCCGATGAATTAATTGTTAAAGCCACCGGTTCGGCACTTGATACCACTGCATTCAAGGCGAGCATTCAGGCGCGCTATCTGTCTTAGCGGCGCTGTTTAAAAAAGAGTGATACCTCGACGCCATACGATCTGGTGGGGGGCTAGCATATAAGAGCCAGCGCCTCGCCGCTTAGGTACGATGCGCGCAATCTAACTGGCTAGAAATCGTATCGTACTTCTATGCCCGCCGTGCGGTTGGCGTACTTTGGCACCAATTGCAGATAACCGTTCGGCAACAGTATTTCGCTGTGCCCAAAAATAAGCGTTGCGTAGTTTGTATCAAACAGATTCTTCACAAACGCCGTCACTCGATATCCTTCTTGTGTGCCCGCGAGTGTGGCTCGGATATCAACAATCGTGTAGGCATCCTGCACGCTATTTTCGTCTTGGGACATTTCATAGAGCACGTCATCTTGCCAACGGATATTAGTGCCCAGAACAAGGTCGAACGGTTGGTCCTCCAGCCGGATCGTATAGTCCGTGCTGAGGGTCACCTTCCATTCCGGCGTGTAGGGCAGGGTGCCGCCTGATAAGTCCTGGAAGCCAGTGGGGCATTCCATTCGAGCTTTTTGGCCTCCGCCGCAGTTACCCAAGGGATAGTCGTCAATTGTAGCATCTGTATACGCAACACCGCCGGTCACCGTCCAGTCATCCACTGGTGCAGCCATGAACTCGATCTCTACACCTTTTGTGGAGACTTCGCCGGCATTCACCAGTATGAAATCTCCTGGAATTTGATCTGTTACATCCTCATCAACCAACGATTGTGCTTGGAAGTTTTGGTATTCGGCGTAGTAAACGGTGGCGTTTACGAACAAGCGATCGTCGAACCAGCGCGACTTCAGGCCGGTCTCCCAGGCATCGCTGGTTTCGGGCTCCACATACTCGTCGACCGGGACCTGTGAGTCATTATTATCTCCATCTTTCAAGTCCGCAGCGACCAGCGAGGTATCGAACGCGGGACCTTTATAACCACTGGTATAGCTGGCATAGATCATTGCCGTATCGCTCAGGTCGTATTGCAGAGCTATCTTCGGCGAGAAATCATCTTCGTCCAGCGAATCCTTGGCTGCTCCGCCTTCCGCAAAAACGGGACCAATATTAGGCCCGGTGAGGGTTGCCTGTGTATCGTATTTGAGCTCCTCGTAGGTATACCGACCGCCGAGTATGAGGAGCCAGCCGCGCCACAGATTGATATTCACCTCGCCGAACAAGGAGGCGTTTGTCCCGTTGACTTTAACTGACTCCTCCCGAAACGTAGGGTCTAGAGGTGGGGAGAACAACGCCGAACTGAGGACGCTACTCGTATTGACGTCCTGTTCGAAATAAAAGGCTCCGACAACAAATGAACCCCAGTCGGTGGGAGGTGAGGCGACTCTCACTTCCTGTGAGAATTGATTCTGATCCGTCTTGGGGGGTTCTGGAGCGCTCAGTGCAATGATATTTGTGGGTCTGTTGTCCAGATCTACCCAGCTTTCGCTCTGCCAGTCGCGATAAGCGGTGATGGACGTTAGTGTGTAGTCGTTAATGTCATAGTTAGTGGTGAGTGATAACCCACTGCTGCGTATTCTGGTGAATGTGTGCTCATCGTTGTTCACATCCTGATTATCTTTTGAAGGCACAAGGGGAGCCAGTTCGGCCCGAATTTCTTGCTGACTGGGCGGCTCTAGCAAAGAGCGGATACTGAGTGACGTGCAATCGCAGTTGCTCCAGCTGTAATCGCTGGCAAGCATGAATTCCAGATCCTCTTGTGGCTGCCACAACAGTTTGCCGCGAACGTTGTAGCTCTCGCTGCTATTGAGTTTGTCACCATTAAAATAATTCTTTGCATAGCCGTCGTCATCGACGCCGGACCCGGTAAGGCGAAAGCCCAGTGTGTCGGTTATCGGGCCGGCAATACTGCCGTCCAAGCGGTATTCGTCATCCTGTATTGCAGTCGCTGCGGCGGTCCCGGTAAATTCAGGGGTGGGATCCTTGGTGATGATATGCACTACGCCACCAGAGGCGTTTTTGCCATAGAGCGTCCCCTGCGGGCCGCGCAATACTTCAACCCGTTGGATATCCACCAGATCCAGAAAAGCCATGCCGGAGCGACCCATCACTACACCATCCAGCATCGTAGAGACGCTCGGATCCACGGCAGGACTAAAGGTTTGCGTACCTATCCCGCGAATATTAAATGACGCTGTTGAGGGGCCGGAACTGGCCTGCACGTTGAGTGTCGGAATCAAGTTTGCCAACTCTGCGGCGTTTTTGAGCTGCGCCTCCATCATCGCCCTGCCTGATAAAAGTGAGACACCGACCGGCACATCCTGCAGGTTCTGTTCGCGTCTTTGCGCGGTGACGATGAGCTCTTCGAGAATCGGCCGATCGCCAGTCATGGGCGTTTGTCCCCAACTGGTCAAGGGTAGCAAGCTCATGAACAGAGCGATGTGAACAAGGGGCAATATCTTGTAATCGCTTAACATCTTGTCACCTAAATTTATTATTAATCTTCTAGTGCTAATGCTGTGCCAACCCGCCGCTTGGGGCGTGACACGACATCAATGATCATTGATGTGGTCTGCCTTGCAGCGAAAAAACACTGTTCCGAGTATACTTCTTCTGTTGCGCTTGGGAAGCCCTCGCACGCAGCCAGGTCAGGTGCTACCGAACGTGGATACCTGAGTGCAAGTCTAAGGCTGATTGCTGCCCTTGGCGTCCTGCACCATTAGCCAATTCTGCAAACCAAACCGCGCAGGTCGGCGCTGCTGCTCACGTGCGCTATTTGCGTTAAAGACAACACGGGTACCCGGGCCCTACAATTTGCAGGTGCCGATAGTTGCCTCTCACTGGTGCTGCTCAACCTGGCATCTCCCATGAGCTTGTCATTGTGCCGTTCAATCGCCGCTGCACTGTTATTCACGCTTACTGCCCCGGCGACACAGGCAGCGGGGAGAGCCGCAGTAGAAGTTCCTATCAAGCTCGATTACCCGCTGCTGCAGTTGATGGTCGTCCAGGTTGTGACTGGTCCCGGGCAGAGTCGGGCGATCCTCATTGACGCCAACAGCTGTAACCCAACCGTTCGATGTCGCAGATGCAGAGTATTCTCAACAGCCTGACACTGGATGGAGTGACGATTGAAAAGGGTAGTCTCAATATCGCGCTACAGTTTGACATTGATCTGGTCGATGCAGTGAAGCCTGCCAGGCTGGACGATGACGAAGCGGTTGATCCTGAGTTGCAGGAGCTCTTTCAGGAGCAGATCGAACTCAGGGCGACACAACCGACAACATGGTATTTCAACGTCTCATTAGTAAGCCCGGCCTATGCGGCAGCAACGGGTGAGATACTTAATAGCTGGGTTCCTGATAAGAATAATGTCGACGAGTACCTGCCGATGGTCGCTCGGTTGCTGGACCACAGTTCTGACGCAGTGCTGGAAAAATACACACTGGATCAGGCGTACTACCCCCTTTTCAAGAATTTGGTTCTGGCCCCTGCCTGGCAGGAAAGTTGCTGGCAGCAATACGTGATCGAGGAAGGCCAGATAGCGCCGTTGCGCTCGAGCAGCGGGGACGTCGGCCTGATGCAAATCAATGAGCGCGTGTGGCGTGGATTTTACGACCTGCAGAAACTGCGGTGGGATATCGCCTACAACAGTGCGGCGGGCGTCGAGGTGTTGCTGGACTACCTGGTGAAGCATGCGATCAGGCGGGAAGAACATCTCCTGGAAGGCGGCCTGGACAATCTGGCAAGAGCCAGCTACTCGGCCTACAACGGTGGTCCGAGTAAGACTTCCCGCTACCGTAGACAAGATGCATCGGCTTACCAGAAGAAGGTAGACGCAGCATTCTGGAAGAAGTACCAGTGGATCAACGAAGAATACTTTGCCCGGATAGCCC
>JBDNIE010000099.1:0-41151 GCA_041688425.1 Halioglobus sp.
GGCGTTATTGGGCACTCGGGTGGGCCGCGACGAAAGGAACAAATTGATGCGCATGCTCTGTCTTCGGAGTAATCCAGTATTGCAGCAATGTTTCGTTGCATATATTGCTACGTTCTTAGCCTTGTTTGCTTATACCCAAAAGACGTTCCCGCGGAAACGTGACGCATCCTTTCTGTCCAGCCGGACTCGAACTTTCATGCGCGGTTCCAGTGTTCGCGCACCAATAATCGGGTAGCCAAGGGTCTCTAACCCTCAGCCCCCACAACACCCTGCATGCGGGTCCGCACAGGGCGTTTCATTGAGAATAGTGAAGCTTGATCCAACCATCGCGCAACGAATAGAGCCCCTGAGATTCCAAATAGGCATTGGATAATGCCTGATTGATTCCAGGAGTTTTAGAGCTGCGCCATGGGCCTTTACTGGTAATTTACCGATCGCTTGTTAAGCAGATCTCCCCAGATAAGAACATGAACTTTCCCTGCGCAACTGCATCATTTACGGTGGCCGTTAGATCACATGGCTTCGTCGTCTTGGACCCAAAGCGCTTCGCGGGGCCGGCCCTGCCAACTCGCCTTCAGTCTACGCCTCATATGATGTTCTTGTTCATCAGCTCGCAGTTTTGCGTCCGGCTTCCCCCCATTAGTTCATGCCCATGCTGGGCGCACACAAGGCCGGGCACAATCGCGCAACAAGTTGCGATGGACCAGCTACACTACGTTCCGCTTGCCTGTGCCGGCAGCGTTAACTGCCAAGATTGTTCCAAGCCCCTGATTTGGGTAAGCTTCGCGGATGCCCACAATTTTACGAATTGGCCCCTATAGATTCTTTTTCTACAGCAATGAAGAAGGACAGTCACCACATGTGCATATTCAGCGAGATCGCATGCTGGCTAAATTTTGGTCGGAACCACCGACTCTTGCTGGCTCGACTCGTTTCTCACCTCAAGAGCTTCGAAAGCTTGAGGGCCTAGTGAACAAAAATTGTAATACACTTTTGGAGGCTTGGAATGGGTACTTTAGCAGTTGAGCTTCACCCCTTAGCTCACAATGTCAGTTTTACTGAAGATACATTAAACGTCGATCTCCTGGATGGGCGTACGATCGTAGTGCCAATCGCATGGTTTCCTACGCTTTCTAAAGCAACACAGTCCCAAAGGGAGACCTGGGAACTCTTAGGAGATGGAGAAGGCATTCACTGGCCTGAAATCGACGAGGATTTGAGCGTTGCGGGCCTCTTGGTCGGTGCAAGGTAGCAGCAGTTAACAAGCACGTGAAATGTGATGCGCTTACAGCGCGCACTTTACGCGGGCGTTAGAAGGTCAAATCAAATATCGTCACATATCGAAAAAGGAGAGTTTCAAATGATACATAAAGTAATAAATTGCGTATTTTCCATCTCCGTTTTCCTCCTGTTCTCTTTGCAAGGTCATGCATCAGAATCAACAATATCGTACTCGATTCATGACAAATCATTGCAGTGGGGCCCATGCCCTGATTTTTTTCCCGCGGGCTGCCAAATTGCAGTAGTACATGGCGATCCAGCTAAACCAAATGTGGATATATTTTTTAAAGTGCCAGGAAACTATGACTTTCCTGCTCACTGGCATACATCGCCAGAGCGTATGACTTTGCTCTCTGGAGCAATGAATGTAAATTATAAAGGCCAGCCTACAACTAAGTTAAAAACAGGCATGTATGCATATGGCCCAGCTAAAGCGGTACACGACGGCAGTTGCATCAGTGAAGAACCCTGTGTTTTATTTATAGCCTTCGAAGAACCATTAGATGCGGTTGAGTATGTTAGTCCTGCGCAATAAACCTTCTAACGAATAAGGATAAGTCGCGCGTGCCGCGACTTATTCAATTGTTGGACAAGCCCGGCCAGTCCGCTACTTTCTATAGCAAATAAATCGATTGTTTTTGGGGGAAGGCACGACGGACTTTTCTGTCGCGGTACGGGAAGGTCACGTGGGTGCCGTCGTCATGCAGCAGGTTGTTATCGCTGATGACAGCTCTCTACAGGTAGCGCGACAGGTACAACAAGGTGTACATGCGGGTGGTAATCCAGGCGCCGGGTGTGAGTATGCAGTACCGCGGTCATGCCCAGTTCACCCGCCAGGCTTTTGTCATCAAGGCCGAAGGTTTCGACGATGGACGCAGCACGCTGCAGCAACAAACCGTAGACCTCGGCAGGGTGTCTTTTGGCCACGGCGCACAACTCGAACGGCAGCGTAAAGGTCACCATAAAATAATCCACCGGTAACAGTTTGGCCTGTTGGCGTTCCGGCCATTGCCCGTTGCTGTGATGCTGGCAGCCATTGTGCGCGCTGATCGGCCCGTATTTGCTCCGCCAATGCCTGCTCCAGTGTTATTGTATGTTTGGTTCAGGGTTGTTGCTACATGCGTGCAAAGCGGATAGCGTATGAGCATAGTTGATGCTCAGCAAGGCCCATAACATGCCGCAGCAATCGCTGTCGTTGGCCGCCGGGACAGCCCCCGAAAACGCTTGTGTGTCTGGCCTAAGGCTAGTAACGGGCAGCGACGCTGAACGGGCTAACGCGCACGCACGCTTTACGCGTTATATTTCTTGAGTAGCAAAATATGGTATCAAAACAAAAACTCTATTCTCAGCTGGACCGCATGGAAGACGAATTGCGCGAGCGTGTAATTCCTCACCTCGAGAATGCGGCGCGAGGAAGGAACGACTTCGTATTTTGCTCAACAGATTTCAATCCATTCCCCGAGCTGAAATTCAGTGCCAATGCCGAGACGGACGCATTGATACAGCTTGGGCGACACGTTTTGGCTTTGAGAGAAAAATTGTGTGAGCCTTCAGAAGGCAGTATTGCCGACCGCTTGTGTTGGTATTGCCGTAAGTGGGAAGACAGTGGCGATCACTATCAAAAGTCTGCGCAAGAGCTTGCCCGGACATTTCTTCAGGAGATTGCAAACCACGGTGCTAGAAAGTAGCGTGTGCGATCACCGCGGTGAATTATTCTGCATCAGTTACTTTAGAAATCTGGCGCAGCTGTACCGCATGTTCCTTTCTGTGCAACAAGGGGGAAAATCTATGGACCGATCACAAAAATTGGACAAGTACAAACGCCGGCTATTACTGCTTAGCATTTTGGGAATACCGTTTTACGCCGCCTTTGCTCTGGGCAGCGCAGCACACTTCAACGGTAATGCAATGATCGCGGTTCTGGAGAATTCGGATGTGGCATTCTATACGCTTGTCGTTGGCGCTATTGGCGGCGCGATAGATCTGGGCTTTGGTATGGTCACCGCATTTAAGATCAGGCGTCTTGAAGACTCCACTGCATAACGATCCTGGTATGAGCAGGCTTCTTAGCAGTCGGCATCGGACAGCGGCATGCGAGGTGACCGGGGCGTTCACAACAACCCATATCGGAGTTGTCGCCCCAGGGTTTAATCCTGCAACTTGACAAGGATACTGGAAAAATCACGCTGCCCGTTACCCGCTTCCTGGTGCTGGCTGTAAAGCTCCTGCGCTAACTGCCCCATACGATTGTCAACATCGCAGTGCTGCGCAATTTCCATAGCAAGGCCCAGGTCCTTCACCATAAGATCCACCATAAACCCCGGCTTATAGTCATGGCTGGCAGGCGCAGTGGGCATCACTTCCGGATAGGGGTTGTATACTTCCAGTGACCAGTTGCGGCCGGAACTGGCCAACATGATATCGGACAGCACTTTCGGATCGAGGCCGTTGCGCGCACCCATCTCCAATGCCTCACTGGTGCCTATCATATGAATCGCCAACAACATATTGTTGCAGCCCTTGGCTACTTGCCCGGCGCCTGCCGGTCCCGCATGAAAAATGTTCTTGCCCATATCCTTGAGAATCAAGCGGGCTTTTTCAAAGGTGGCGGCGTCACCACCGCACATAAATGCCAAAGTTCCCGCTGCAGCCGCTGCCACGCCGCCAGACACCGGGGCATCCATAAAACCTATTCCCATCTCGGCGGCCACCGTACCCACCTGTCGTGCTGTCGTCGCATCAATGGTGCTGCAATCCAGTATCGTGGTGGCGCTATCCAGCATGGATAGCAACCCGCTGTCGCCAAGATATGTTGCCGCCACATGCTTGCCCGCAGGCAGCATGGAGATCACATAGTCCTTGCCCGCTGCAGCTTCCGCCGCGCTGCCAGCCACCAACGCACCCAACGCCAGCATCTGGTCACAGGCCGCAGGCGAAAGATCAAAGACCACAACCGCATGTCCGGCCTTCACCAGATTCGTTGCCATCGGGCCGCCCATATTGCCCAGGCCGATAAACGCTACATTTGCCATTACTGTATTTCCCTCATGGTCGCTTATAAATCTGCCAGGGGGTTGCTCTCCCAGGGTGCGGCAAAAAATGCTTCCAGAACGTCTTGGGGAACATCACGCGAAGTCGCGTACTGCCATGTCGGGTTGCGATCCTTGTCTATCAACAATGCGCGAACACCCTCGGCAAATTCCGGATGGCGCATGATATTCGTCGCCAGCAGGATTTCAGACTGAAAACACTCTTTGAGCGACGCGAATCGCATATCGTGCAACTGCCTCGAGATCCACAACGCCGCCAAGGGCGAGCCGTGCGCAAGGCTCGCGCTGGCTTTAGCCAACCAGGGATCGTCCGTTTGCAGCGCCACGATGTTGTCGATAATTTCGTGAATATCATCGCCATCACACAGGCTGTTGATGGCGACAAGATGCGGCGCGACCTGCCCGTCCGGGCACTGCGAAGCACTTTGTACGGTAAAGGGTCGCAACACATGCCGCACTAATGCGTGATTGCCGGGAGCGTCCTCCACCCAAACCTGTTGTAACAATTGTTCCATAACCGCGACTTTGCGTTCGCTGTCGATAAAGCGATCGGCGATGTCGGTATAGATAGCATCAGCGGCGTTGATGGACGCGCCGGTCAGCGCCAGAAATTGCCCGGACTTACCCGGCATATGATTGAGAAACCAGGTGCCACCTACATCGGGGAACAGGGCGATAGTCACTTCGGGCATGGCGATGCGCGTTTTCTGCGTCACCACCCGGTGCGAACAAGCCGCCATCACGCCCAGTCCGCCGCCCATGACAATGCCGTGACCCCAGCAAATGATCGGCTTGGGAAAGGTATGCAGCGTGTAGTTCATACGGTATTCGCGCGCGAAAAATGTCTCCGCGTAGTCACAAGGGCCGCCCGGTGTAGCGACGGACGATTGGTGCAATGCCTGCACATCGCCACCGGCGCAAAAAGCTTTCTCGCCTGCGCCCTCGACAAAGATTACGGCGATGTCATCGTCGTCCCGCCAACGGTCGAATTGCGCCTGCAGCAAATCGACCATTTCCAGCGTCAGCGCGTTCAGTGTGGCGACGACGTTCAGCGTCACACGGCCGAGCTTGCGGTCTCCCGCTGGCAGTTCCTGAAACAGCACGGGGGCTTCAGACATGGCGGGATGCCCTCACGCGTTTTTCCAGTCGGGTTTGCGTTTTTCCAGAAATGCATTCACCCCTTCACGTTGATCCCCGGTAGAGAACAATTCCACGAACAGGTCACGCTCGCCTGCAAGACCGTCTGCGATAACGGTATTGCGGCCACTGTGGATCAGGCGCTTACATAAACTGACCGCGGTAGGGCTTTGCTCGCCAACCTGCTCCGCCAGCGCCAGTGCATGCTCCAGTGACTCGCCTTTGCCTACCACTTCTTCTACCAGACCTATGCGCTCTGCTGTCGCGGCATTGATGCGTTCACCGCACAGGATCATACGCTTTGCCCAACCTTCGCCGACCAGCCACGACAGTCGCTGGGTACCCCCGGCGCAGGGCAGCAGACCCACTTTCGCCTCTGGCAACGCCATTTGCGCCTGTTCTTCGGCGATGCGGATATCACAGGCCAGCGCCACCTCCAGACCCCCGCCCATAGCAAAGCCATTGATTGCGGCGATAGACACACCCCGAAAATCTGCCAGCGCTTCAAAAGCCTCGCCAAAGTACTGGACCATGGCGCGCGCCGTCGCAGGGTCGCCGTCTGCGAACAACTTAAGATCTGCGCCCGCAGAGAAAAACTTCTCACCGGCTCCGGTCAGCACCAGCGCGTAGACGTTTTTCTCGTCGTTCAGCGTTTCCACCAGTTCGCGCAGCGCCTGCAGGCTCTCCGTATCCCAGGTATTGGCACCTGGGTTATCGATGGTGATAAGCGCGGTATGGCCACGCAGTTCTACTTTCAATTTCCCGGATGTGCTCAAACTCACTTTATAACCTCCAGTGCTCCGTCCATTAGTAGCCGGCGGGCCACAATCACCCGCATGATTTCATTGGTGCCTTCCAGAATCTGATGTACACGGGTGTCGCGCACATGGCGCTCCATCGGGTAGTCCTTGATATAGCCGTAACCACCGAATAATTGCAGTGCGTCATTACAGACGTTAAAGCCAACATCGGTGGCGAAGCGCTTGGCCATGGCGCAGTAGGTCGAGGCCTGCGAATCAAGGGTATCCAGTTTATGCGCCGCCAAACGCACCATCTGTCGCGCCGCGACCAACTCCGTCAGCATATCGGCTAACTTGAACTGCGTCGCTTGGAAGTCGGCAATTGCAGTATCGAACTGTTTGCGCTCGCGCACATAGGCGGTGGCCTCTTCCAGTGCCTGCTGCGCCGTGCCCACACTGCATGTAGCAATATTAATGCGCCCACCGTCCAGGCCTTCCATTGCAATCGCAAAGCCCTGACCCTCGGCGCCCAGGCGGTTGGCTACCGGCACGCGCACTGCGTCGAAAGTGATAGTGCGGGTCGGCTGCGCGTTCCAACCCATCTTTTCTTCTTTCTTGCCATACGATACCCCGGCGGCTTCAGCCGGGATCAGCAGCGCAGAGATACCTTTGGCCCCCGCCTCACCGGTGCGCAGCATCACAACAAGCGCGTCTGTCTCGCCCGCACCGGAGATAAAGATTTTGCTACCATTGACGATATAATCTTCGCCATCGCGAATTGCGCTGGTGCGCAGGGATGCAGCATCAGAACCGGCACCCGGCTCGGTCAGGCAGTAAGACGCGAGTTTTTCGCCGCTCACCAGCCCAGGACACCACCGCTCGATTGCAGCTTCACTGCAGTACTTGCCCACCATATTGGTGGCCATATTGTGAATAGTAAGAAAGGCAGCAGTGGCGGTGCAGCCCTTCGCCAACTCCTCAACGATCAAGCTGGCATCGAGGCGACTCATGCCCAGTCCGCCCGCAGCCTCCGGCGTATACATACCCATAAATCCCAACTCACCCGCCTGGCGCAAGGCATTTTTGGGAAAGATAGACTCAGCGTCCCACCTGGCGGCATTCGGTGCCAACACGCCCTGTGAAAAGGCGCGCGCGCTGGCGGCAAATGCTTGCTGGTCTTCCGTCAGGGAAAACTCCATGCCTAGCTCCTCGTTGCGGGTTCGCGCGCTAGAACTTGCCCATCACAGCGCCAAATAACTCCTCGTCCGGAGGGATTACCTTGTTTTTTGCCAGTGGCCGCGATATCCACGTTTCGTTTATAAGGTCGCGCCAGGTGATGTTGTGGTTGATGCTATTGCCACCCCAGGACCCACAGCCCAGCGAGAAGGTCTGGCGCATGCCATTCCAGAGGTTGCCGCTGTTGGAGGCCGCCTGCGGTTGGTTCACCATCACTCTGGAGGTGCGCGTGGCCAATGCCAGTTTCATGATGTTGTCGTCATTACTGGAGTAAATGCCGCAACTGTGCCCCTGACCCTGATACGCCTGAATCCTGTTGGTCATATCGATGGCCTCGTCGATATCCTCAACCTTATACAGCGCCATGGTGACCGTCAGCTTTTCTCCCGAGAAGGGGTAATCTGGCCCGGCACCGGTTTCCGGCACAATCAAAAATTGCTTGCCCTCGGGCAGCTCGATGCCGGCCTGCCCCGCAATACTCGCGGCATGTTGCGCAACGATACCGGCATTGAGATGGCCGTCGTGCCACAGCACCCCCTGTAATCTCACTTTTTCATCGCCCTCAACCACGTATCCACCCTCGCGCTTCAGCTTCTCCAGAAACTCATCATAGATGGAGGCAAACACCAGAACTGAGTTGTCGGAAGAACACGATGCCGCCAGATCGAGAGTTTTGGAGATGCGGATTTTGTCAGCCGCGTCATCAAGGTCGGCGCTGTCATCAACCGTAATAACGGCATTGCCCACGCCAACGCCCAAGGCTGGCGTGCCCGAGGAATAGGCTGCAGTGACCATAGCCGAGCCGCCGGTTGCCAGAATACGATCGCACTGGCGCATCAACTCGTTGGTTTTATCGAGCGATGGCACATCGATACTCTGTACCAGGTCAGCCGGGCCACCCATAGCAACGATAGCTTCGCGCATGTAGTCACAGATTTTTTTGTTGGTGAGCTTGGCGCGCGGATGCGGCGCAACAATGATGGCGTTGCGGCCCTTCACAGCGGAGATCGCCTTGATGACAGGCGTCGCCTCGGGGTTCGTAGACGGCGACAGGGCGCCTATCACGCCAACCGGCTTGGCGATTTTTACGATGTTACGCTCTTTATCTTCTTCAATCACACCGACTGATTTGTCATGGATGATATCCATCAGCGTGGCGCGCGTTTTGCGGTGGATCTTGAGATACTTGCCCTCATAGTCGCCCAATTGCGTCTCTTCAACCGCGAAGCGGGCGATTTCCTCGGAGCGATCTACACGGGCCACCGCCCACACCATCGCCGTAATCAGCTCATCCACCTCGGCCTGGGTATAATTGTCTATCTGCTGCTGTGCAACGCGCGCGCGCGCGATCATGGCGGCCACCTCTGCGCTTGCTGCAGCCAATTCCTGCTTGCCTTCCATCACTGTGCTCCGCTGTTATTCGCCGATTACGCTACGATTATCTACCGGACTACTATATTACACCGCAGGACGCATGACGGACATGATCAGAACGCATTGAATGGCACCGCTTTAAACTCAGAGATGGCACTTAGCCGGTGAATTGAATGGGATCGGGTTAGGACTGCGCGAGGCAGGAGGGCCTCACCAACTCAGGAGAACTGCTCAGATGCTTCATCAGCAAGGCACGCATCCACTGGTGCGGGGCGCTGCGCGACGTACGGGTGTGCCTCATGAGAGACATTTTACCGCGATTACTGCTGTTGGAATTGCGGATCATACGCTCCAAATCGGCGGGCATTTTGTGGCCCACGATGCGCTCCCGATACAGACCGCCCTCCTGGAACCCGGCATTAGCGACCAGCAGCGCGTCAGTGAGCGTCAGCACGCCCACCGCTGATGAAAACTGCGTCGTTTCCAGAACAATACTGCGATGCGCGCCGTGCTGGGCCAACACATCGTCGACCATGCTGGTATTCTCCCGCGTCAGCCCGGGGAGGTAGAGACGCAGGTGTGGATAGGCCAGAAAATCCTTCAGGCTCATTTCCTCTGCGGCCAGCGGATGGTCGACGCGCATATAGCAGCGCGGCTCGATGGCGGCAATAGGCTCGGCGAGGATATCGCGCTCCGTTTCCAGCGCCAAAAAAGCGGTGAAGTCTGCTTCGCCTTTTTTCAGTTGCTCCTGATAGTTCGGTGGCACCTCGGCCATAATGATTTGCACATTGGGCGCGACAGTCGCGAGCTCTGCCATAAGCATGGGCAGCAGGGACTCGCATAAGATCGGTGGCATCAGCAGTTTGAAACTACCGGCATAGGTGTCGGGGCTGAACTCCGAGTCGCCCAGCACGTGCTCTATGGTTTCCAGCAAGCCGGGCAGTTCCTTGCCTAGTTCCTCCGCGCGTGGAGTCGGCACCAGACCATGGGAGGTGCGCGTGAACAGCTCATCTTCGAAGGAATCGCGCAATTTTTGCAGTGTCTTGCTCAAGGCTGGCTGTGACACAGACAATCGTTCGGCCGCGCGCGTGACATTGCGCTCCTCAAGAAGAATCTGCAGGGCCACCAACAAATTCAGATCCGTGCGAATCAGTTTGCGTGAAATCATTTTTGCCGCCTGAAATAACTTATGGTTATAATGCAAAGACTATCAAACTGATAGAACCAAAACACCCCACAAAGTTACAAATTGCACACAGCCCCATTAGGGGGCGATCTCACCAGCTCAACGCCGTTGCGGCGTTGTGGCCCTAGCCAACACACCCTGCTACCATAGCGCTTCCGCGCAGTTGCGCCGTGTAAACTTCTACCCTGCACCAATGCCCCCGAGGATGACAATGCGTATCAGCCCGATTCTGGCCTATCCAATACTGTCACTGACATTACTCGCACTCGCGGCGTGCAGCGGTGTTGAAATTGAGCGCAGCGGTGTCGAGAAATTCAGCGCCGGCAACTACCAGTATTACAAATGGCGCAGCGAGCCATTGCCCAGTGGCAGCCTTGTGGGCGACCCCTTGTATACCATCGATCCGGTAATACGACGAGACGTCGATGCAGACCTGCAGGGCAAAGGGTATGTTCTGGATGATGAGCGTGCACAATTTACAGTGGATTACCGCTTCGTAAGGGCCATGCAACAAGGCGCACGGAGCGAGCTGGCGAGCAACGTCACACCCGCTGCGCGGGCAGTTCCCAACCGGCAGATCAGTCAGGCCGTTGTCGACAATGCCATTGCATTGGGGGGCATCAAAGAGACCAACAATATCGTCCTGCAATTCAATGATGTGTCCAGCAATCAGGTCGTGTGGCAGGCGAGTCTTTCCAAAATCGTGCAGGACGCCAATGACGTTGACGCTACCCGTCTCGACAGCAACCTGCAGCGCTTTCTCGACAGTGCACTGCAGCAATTACCACCCGCAACGCGCCCATAGTTCAGCGCAGGGGTTCAGCGCAGGGGTTCAGCGCAGGGGTTCAGCCCCAGGATTCCAGCGGATACACCTCAGGATTGACACAATGCGGCATCGGCAAGCCCTGCAGGGCCGCCGCAGCATTACCAACGGCAATATCCACCATCCTGGCCCTTGTGAGCGTTGTAGCACTGCCGATATGTGGCACCAGCACAACACGCGGGTGCTGCAGCAGCGGATGCTCCATAGGCAGCGGCTCGCGCTCAAACACATCCAGGCCCGCCGCATACAGATGACCGCTGTCCAGTGACTTTGCGAGAGCTGTCTCATCGACAATACCGCCTCTGGCCGTGTTCACCAGCACCGCGCCCGGTTTCATGGTCGCTATCTTTTGTGAATCGAGCAGATGACGCGTCTGCGCAGTCAGTGCGAGGTGCACACTGACAAAATCGCTGCGCCGCAATAACGCATCCAGCGACACACTGTCCACCCCCGGGACCTCACGCCCGGAGGGAGTCCAGCCGATCACTTTCATGTTGAATCCCGCAGCACGACGCGCCACTGCCTGGCCTATGGCCCCCAAACCGACGATACCCAAGGTTGCGCCGCTGACATCCTTGCCGAGGAAAAAATCGGGCGACCAGCGTGTTTCAGGGCGCCAGTGTCCATCGCGTATATAACGGTCGCCTTCTGCGACACGCCGGGCTGCCGCCAACAGTAGAGCGAATGCGGCATCGGCGGTGCTATCCACCAATACATCGGGAGTGTGTCCCACTGGGATGCGGCGCTCGGTCAGCGCCTGCACATCAATATGATCAACCCCAACCGAAACACTGGAGACAAACTGCAGGTTTGGCATACTCTCAAGTAACCTGCGGTCAACATTATCCGTTAACAGGCAAATCAGCCCATGGCAGGCGGCAAGCGCCTCCGGTGAGTGCTCGATCAATGCTTGAGGGCCCGTCAAAATTACCATGTCGCACTGCTTCGAGAGCGTCTTGAGGCCCTCACCCGGCAACGGCTGCGTAATGACAACTTTCTTGAGTACTGCGTCACTTTGGTGCCTGAGGACCATTTAACTATAACGCCTGAGGTATCAGGCCAATGACCTTGGCCAAACGGCCCTGCCACTCATGCAATTGCTCAACACCGTAGGTTGCACCCGACGGCAAGTTGCCCCACACCGGCTGCGGCCAACAATCGTCCTGCGCACTGCGCCCGATAATGTGCAAATGCATGGCGGGAACAACGTTGCCCAACCCCGCAAAATTCACTTTGTCGAACCCCAACTGGTGTTTGATGAACGCCGATACTGCCGCGCATTCTGCCAACACGATCTGACGCTGTTCCGCCGGCAGATCCAAAAAATCACCTAACGACGTGTGCGGAACGAGAATGAACCATGGCACAGCCGCATTGCGATTGAGCAACACCGCCGAAGCCGGGAGTCGGCCCATATAGTGGCAGTCCGCCGCAAGTTCATGCGGTATGCGAACCTCTTCTTCCATAACACCACTCTCTGCTAGCTGCCTTGATTGTGACACGGCATGATCAAGCCGTGTCTGAGCTATTCGATGCCTAGATTGCCCAACTGATATGAAGATTCTTCAACTGATCTGCAGGTGGTTAAACTCATCTGCAGGCAGCTCAACTATAGAGTCATGCCGCCATCAACGACAATACACGCTCCGGTGGTATAGCTGCTGGCATCGGACACCAGATACAGCACAGTACCTGCCATCTCGCTGGGCTCGGCATGTCGACCCATGGGGATACTTTGTACCGCCATCTTGTAAATATCGTCATTGCTGAACAGCGCACCTGCGAACTTTGTTTTGGTCAATCCTGGCAATAGCGCATTGCAGCGGATGCCGAACGGCGCGCACTCCTTGGCAAACACTTTAGTCATGTTGACGACGGCCGCTTTGGTGATCGAATAGATTCCCTGCATAGGTCCCGGCTGCAGCGCATTGATAGAGGCGGTGTTGACGATGGCACCACCTCCACTAATACGCATCAATTTCCCCGCTTCGATGGACATGAAGAAGTAGCCGCGAATGTTCACTTCAACCGTCTTGTTGTAGGCACCCAGGTCCGTGTCCAGCACATGGCCGAAGTAGGGGTTGGTCGCCGCATTGTTCACACAAATATCCAGTGTGCCATGTGCCTGCTGAATGTGCGCAAACAACTGGGCAATCTGATCCATATTGCCGACATGGCAGGCAAAGGCTTCAGCGCTGCCGCCTGCGTCGCAAATCGCTTCTGCTACTGCGGTGCAGTCATCAATTTTGCGACTTGAGACGATCACATGGGCACCCTGCTCACTCAATAGCTTGGCTATTTCTTCGCCAATGCCGCGACTGGCACCACTCACCAGCGCTACCTTACCGGTTAAGTCAAAAAGCTTTGTGGCCATATTCAAATTCCCGTGATTTACGCTGCTGTTATTGGCTGTATTGCGTGCTGACCTGGCCTGAGCCAGTCCCTTCAAAACTAGTCCCTTCATAAGAGGTGCAGTGCGGGGCGTTTTGCGGCGCTGAAGACTACTGGGCTACTCGCCTTGCCAGCGCTTTACCTGCTCGAGCTCCAGGTCGAAAAGATCGAGCACGCGGCCGACATTCTGCGTCACCATCTCGTCCAGCGACTGCGGTCGGGCGTAAAACGCAGGTACGGGCGGCGCAATCACCGCACCCATTTCCGACAATTGTGTCATAGTGCGCAGATGGCCAGTGTGCAACGGCGTTTCACGCACCATTAACACCAAGCGCCGGCGCTCCTTCAAAACAACATCCGCCGCGCGGGTGAGCAGGGTAGACGTGACGCCGGTGGCAATTTCCGACATGGTGCGCACTGAACAGGGCGCTATCAACATGCCAGCCGTTCTAAACGAACCACTGGCTATCGAGGCACCAACATTGTTGATGGGATGAACTTCGGTGGCCAGCGCCTCGAGCTCGGCGAGCGTCATGTCCATCTCGTAGTGCAGCGTGAGTTTAGCGGACTTAGTCATAACCAGGTGAGTCTGCACCCCACACTCGCGCAGTAACTGCAGTGCTCGCACGCCGTACACAATGCCACTCGCGCCGCTGATGCCTACAATTATTTGCTTCGCCATTATCCTGCCTCCGCTGCCTTACGCCCCTGCGAGGCTATCGATGTCTACAAGAAAAATCACTTGGCCGGCCGACGCCGAGTGGTCGACTTGGACGAGGCCTTGTCGGCAGATTTCGCAGCGTCCTCGCCAAGCTCATGATGTTGTGCTGTATTGCTTTTGCGCTTGCCCTTATCTTTGTCCTTACCCTTGCCTTTGGCTTTGGTTTTACTCTTTTCCGGCTTGCGCTTTTCGTCGTGGCTGGTCGATGGCGCTGCGCTCTGCTCCATTTTGGAAATCTGCAGGCGCTGCCCGCTGACCCAGACAGACTTCAGGTGCTTGAGCAGCTCTTTTGGCATGCCCTCGGGCAGGTCTATGGTGCTGTAATTGTCAAAGATTTCGATGCGCCCGATATGTTCGCTGTCAATCTCCGCTTCGTTGGCAATCGCACCGACGATATTGCCTGGCTTGACGCCATGTGTATCACCGACTTCGAGGCGAAAGCGCTCCATGCCCTCTTCTAACTTGCCAAGCTCCCTGCGAGGTTTGCGTTCAGGCCTGGGCGCGGCTTCCCGTCGTGGCCTATCGTCAGCTTTGTGGTCCGCTTTGCGATCAGGACTGTTATCGCGATCGTCGCGCTCTTTGCGCGGCTTTTTCCTGTCCGCAGACGCATGCTCGGTATCGTGATCACGCGTCGGTTTCTCCCTGCCGGGTTTACCTGAGCGCGATCTGGCCCCTTCAGAATCGACGTAGCGTTCTCCTCTCGACGCGGGTATTTCCTTATCCTGCAAGGGCTTCTTGCCCTGCGCCAATACGCCCAGCGCAGCGGCAATCTCCATCACTGGCACGCCATATTCGTGCTGATACTCTTCGATCAATTTCTTGAAAATTTGCAAGTCGGAGGTGGCCAGGGTTTCAGTAATGCGCTGCTTGAACTTGCCCATGCGCTTGTCAGTGACTTCTGCAGCGGTTGGCAACTCCATTTTTTCGATGGTCTTGCCTGTCGCCTTTTCGATGGCGCCAAGCAGGCGTCGCTCGCGGCTGGCAGCAAACAGTATGGCATCACCCTGACGGCCCGCCCGACCAGTACGACCGATACGGTGGATATAGGCCTCAACATCCGAGGGTATGTCGTAGTTGATTACGTGGCTGATGCGCTGTACGTCCAATCCCCGGGCCGCCACATCGGTCGCGACCACAATATCGAGTTTGCCGTTCTTCAGTTTCTCAACCGTCTGCTCACGTTGCTTTTGCGGAATATCGCCATTCAAAGCTGCCACGGAATAGCCACGCGCTGCCAATTTATCGGCCAGTTCTGCTGTCAGGATACGGGTGCGCACGAAAATCAGCATACCGTCGAATTCTTCGACTTCCAGGATGCGCGTGAGCGCATCAAGCTTTTGCATGCCGGCCATCATCCATACGCGCTGTCGGATCAACGCCGTCGTCACCGCCTTAATCTCGATGGAAATTTCGCGCGGATCGCGCAGATGACGTTTTGCGATGCGACGAATGGCATCGGGCATGGTGGCAGAGAATAAGGCGATCTGACGGTCCTGCGGCGTCTGCTCCAGAATCCATTGCACATCGTCAATAAAGCCCATGCGCAGCATTTCATCGGCTTCATCCAGCACCAGCGTTTTCAGCCCGGACAAATCCAGAGACTTACGCCGCATGTGGTCCATTACCCTACCCGGCGTACCCACCACCACGTGCACACCGCGCTGCAACTGGCGAAACTGGCCGCTGTAGTCAGAACCGCCATAGATCGGCAGCACATGAAACCCAGGCATATGTCGTGCGTACTTCTGGAACGCTTCGGCGACCTGTATGGCCAGCTCCCGCGTAGGAGCCAACACCAGCACCTGCGGCAGTTTTTTCTTGAGATCGAGTTGCGCCAGTATGGGCAGCGCAAATGCAGCGGTTTTACCGGTGCCGGTCTGGGCCTGCCCCAGAACATCGACGCCTTCCAACATATAGGGAATGATGCGCGCCTGGATCGGGGACGGCGTTTCATACCCCACATCGACCAGCGCTTTTTGCACGGAGCTAGGTAATTCCAACTGTGCGAAGCTGATTACCGCGTCAGAAGAGGACATGTTGCAACCTTGAAGAGTTGAGAGGGCCCCTTGGTAGGGGCCGGGGATTATACAGGGAATCGTCGGGGCTGTCCGGTACAAGCTAGACCGGAATACTGTCAGTTTACAGAGCCAATAGAGTCGCAAACGGTGGCATTTTCGTTTGGTTCAGGGGGAGCACCCAGACGCCGGGAAGGAACGGCATTACCTCAGCGTCGGGTTCGGCGCCAAATTAAAGGGCGTTGGCCCGCCGCTGATGAGGTGCTCGCTGAGCGCCTCCTCACTGGGTCTTGAGTTGCTCCAGCATGTCGCGCATCTTGGCGTGCAGCAGGTTCACCGCCTTCAGGGGACGCACCATGACTTTGAATTCGGTTATCTTGCCGCCGTCATCAAACGTCATGATATCTACCCCGTTCACAAGGATGCCGTCTACTTCGCAGGTAAACTCCAGCACTGCATGCTTGTCCGTAACGATCTCCTTTACATATTCGAAGCTCTCGTTGAACACGTTGAGTGCACTACTCAGGTAGAGGCGCGTCAGTTCGCGCCCCTGCTGGGGAGTGTGCACGATAGGCGAGATGAACACGCAATCCTCCGCCAATACTGCATCGATACCATCGAGATCGCGTTTGCTCACCAGCTCATGCCATAAATCCAATGTTTTCATCGCTGCAGCTCCTGCTTACTAGAGGTCTGTTTCCTGGACAAATTCGTGCTCAATTTTCTGTTGTAGTTCATAGCGCGTTACACCGGTACTTTTTTGCGACTCGCGCAATCGCTGCTGGTAGCGCCCCCGCCTGTACAACTTCACCAGATGCGCGAAGCGCGCCGGCTCTGTTTCGCCGGCAATCAGCTCCTCGATAAACGCAATATCGATACCGACACGGTATGCGATGCGGCTGGGCCGGATCTTGTGCGCATGGAATTCAGCAACGATGTGGATTTGCTGCTCCCGTGAATACCTGCACTCACAGGAATAACCGCAGGGCGGCGACGGGGTGCGGGTTTCGGGTTTGGCAGAATTCTGACTCATGTGCACTTAATAGCAGTTCAATCCTCCAAAGCCAAGCCCGACGCTGCCTCAGCCGCTTTTGGCCACAAATAACTTCCAATTCTGATTAATTTTCGCTCAGTGTAGGTCTATACTCGCCGGTTACGATCCCAGCCCCGATTGGCACCCACCGCGAGGAACTCACCATGAATGCACCGCAGCAGCCAGCCAGCGCCAGCGATATCGAACAACAGATGCAAGCCACCCTTGTGATGCAACGCGAAGCGTATTTGCAAGAGGGCGTTGTTACCGCCGAAACCCGCATCGACCGCCTGCAACGCGGCGTGGATGTGTTAGTCAAATACAATGCGCGCATTGTTGACGCTCTCAACTCGGACTTCACCTGTCGACCCCGAGAAGTGACACTGCTTACAGATGTCGGCGCGGGTATCGCGCCGATGAAGCATGCCATCAAGCACCTGCGCACATGGATGAAACCCGAAAAGCGTCCCACCATGTTTCCTTTCAATCTGTTAGGTGGCCGCTCGCGGATCGAGTACCAGCCTCTGGGCGTTATTGGGATCATCGCGCCGTGGAATTTCCCGGTTAACATGGTGTTTGCGCCCCTGGCCGGCGTGCTTGCTGCAGGAAACCGCGCTATGATCAAGCCCTCGGAATTCACTCCTGCGACGTCATTATTGATGGCAGAAATGATCGCCGAGGCCTACGATCCGAAAGAAGTCGCTATGTTTGATGGCGGGCCGGAAGTGGGCCAAGCATTTTCCAGCCTGGCCTTTGATCACATGATTTTCACCGGCGCCACCTCTATCGCGCGCCACATCATGGCCGCTGCAGCGCGCAACCTGGTGCCCGTAACACTGGAACTGGGCGGCAAATCGCCCGTCGTAATTTCGCGCAGCGCAGACATTGAAAAGAGTGTGGGCCGAATCATGGTAGGCAAGACCATGAATGCGGGGCAGATTTGCCTGGCACCGGATTACCTGCTGGTACCAGAGGAAAAGCTCCACGAAGTGATCGCCGCCGCGCAAAAGGCTGTCACTCAAATGTACCCCAAAATATTGGACAATCCGCAGTACACGTCGGTCATCAATGAACGCCATTACCAGCGCCTCAATGGTTATCTGCTCGAAGCTAGCGAGCGTGGGCAGAAGGTTATTTCTATTAACCCTGCCGGCGAGGATTTCAGCGCACAACAAGGCACACTGAAAATCCCACCGACGCTTATTCCGGAACCAGCAGACGACCTGCGGATGATGGAAGAAGAGTTGTTTGGCCCGCTGCTGCCAATCCGCACTTACAACAATTTTGAGGAGACCATCGGCTACATCAACAGCAAGCCGCGCCCCCTCGCTGCCTATTACTTTGGGGAAGACAAGCAGGAAGAAGCGGCATTGATCAGCCGCACTACGTCCGGCGGTGTCTGCGTTAATGACGTGGTGATGCATGTGGCACAGGAAGATCTGCCTTTCGGCGGTGTGGGCCCCAGCGGCATGGGGTCCTATCACGGGCTCAAGGGTTTCCAGACCTTTAGCCATGCCAAGTCGATCTACCGCCAGACCCGCTTTAATATTGCCAAGCTCGGTGGCATGCTGCCTCCTTACGGCAAAGCCACAGAGAACACAATCAAAATGCAGCTGAAAAAATAGCGCTTTTTTTAACCCTGCAAGGAGCCAATCGGCTCCTTTTTCATTTGCGCCCGGACTGCGTCGGGCTCACTGGCCATTGGAGATACTATGCGAACGACTTTGATCATCATCAGCTTGTTACTATTAGGCGCATGCAGCTTGGAACCGGGCAGCGAGAAATGGTGCGATATAAAAAAGGAGCAGGCCAAAAATGAATGGACGACTTCCGATGCTATGACGTTTGCCCGCAACTGTCTGCTTGAAGGCAGCGCTGTGGGCTCCAAAGCCTGGTGCGAAGGGATGTCAGAGAAACCAAAGGGCGAGTGGAGCGGTAATGACACCGCAAGTTATGCCAAACACTGTATTATTTAGCGGCCTGGATAAGCAGCGTTGGAATTTCCAAACAGTGACTTTTGACGGTGGCAACCAAGGTGCCCGGCTTTCTGCCCTCGCGTATGTCTGAGACCTGAACGCCGCGCTGTAACAGCGCGGTGACCGTGCTCTCCAGACTCTGACACCGATAGGCCAAGCCCCAGAATGCACTCCCACCTCGTGAATTGTTCGCGGACTCGATCACTTCCACGGTCATTTGGCCCGCGCGAAAGAACAGCATTCGCCCACCCCATTCCGGTACGGTTTTATCAAGGGCCAGACGCACTTGTAGCTGCCCTGAGAACAATTTGATGCAACCCTCGGCATCATCAGTGCGCAACACCACATGATCCACGCTGAGACTGTTGCACTGCGCCTCGGGCCGCAACCGACGGAATTGCGCTGTCGCATTGCCATCAGACAGACGAATATCAAGGTCCAACGGATTTGCCAGCGGCTGCTGGCCCGCACCCGCGTCGGATGCACTGAATACCAGACCCTGCAAACAAGCTTTTTTATCCGCACATCGCACCAGTTGAATGACGGTATTGGGCAGCCCCCACCAGGCAGACAGATTTTCGCCATTGGAGCGGGTAGAGTAGGGCTCAACCCCAAGCAGTCTCTGATATTGCTGTATGCCGGACGATAGATCCGCAACGGCGACTACAATTCGATCAATTTTCTTTATCATCCAGTATTCTCAAACAGAAACGGCACTTAATTAAGCCCAAAAGTGGCCTTTAGGCGATGAATTGAATGCCGACCTTGAAGATTCAGTAAGTACCAATCTTCTCAAGCAGCCGTTTTGCGGGCTGTATGATAAAAGGTTTTGGCATCATTGCCGATCAGTCATACACTGACAGCACTAAAAACTGGCTACAAACGCGAGTGGGCGATTCGCAACACGCCCGAATCTTTCCACCACAACGAATGAATAATAAATCCACTGGAGAACTACCTGATGTCCAATTTATTCAAACCTATCGTGCTTGCAGGTGTTTTGGCACTGTTATCTGCGCTGCCGCTCCAAGCTCTTGCCGGCGATACACTGCAACGTGTGATCGACTTCCAGACGTTGAAAGTCGGCATGTCAGGAAACCAGCCACCGATGAACATGACAACGCGCGAAGGCGGCCTCATCGGTTTTGATGTGGATCTGGCACAAGCGCTGGCGCTGGCAATGAACGTAAAACTGGAGATCAAGACAGTTCCATTTGGCGACCTCATGACCGCTCTGGAACAGAACAAGATAGACATGATCATCTCAAATCTCTCGATCACACCGGAGAGAACCGAGGCGATGTCTTTCGTTGGCCCCTATATGATGTCCGGAATGTCCATCCTGACCAGAAACTCGGTGCTCAGCGAGATTACATCGGCTGAGCAGTTCAATCGCGCGAGTCTCAAATTGCTCGCACTGAAGAACTCTACCCATGCAAAATTCGTCAAGGCCGTCGCTCCCAATGCCACGTTGATAGAGTTTGAAAGCTATGACGAGGGCGTGACCATGTTGATCGATGGCAAGGGGGACGCCATGTTGGCAGATATGACCCAGTGTATTCTAGCGGTCATGCGCTTTCCAGAAGCAGGCCTAACGACTCTCGAGAAGCCGCTGACAATCGAGCCCGTTGGCATCGCGGTGAGCAAGAGCGATCCACAATTTTTCAATTTGGTTGACAACTATCTGCGCGCCTACGAAAAAACTGGCGTGCTAAACCAACTGCGAAATAAGTGGTTTGAAGATGATGCCTGGGTAGCCACTCTGCCCTAGCGCCCCGTTTCTGATTGCGGTCTTTCAGCCGAGGTAATATCAGTTCAGTATGAACATGCTGCGTCCGATCGTTATTGCACATCGAGGAGCCAGTGGCTACCTGCCAGAGCACACCCTCGCCGGCAAGGCAGTCGCGCATGCTATGGGCGCAGACTTCCTGGAGCAGGATGTGGTGCTGAGCAAGGATGGCGTCGCCATCGTACTGCATGATATTCATCTCGATAGTACAACAAACGTAGCGCGGCGCTTTCCAGATCGCGCCCGCGCTGACGGGCGCTTTTACGCTATCGATTTCGATCTGGCGGAAATCCGCGAACTACGCGTGCATGAGCGTACTCATGTCGATGTCAAAGGCAGCGATGAGGCGGTTTTTCCCGATCGTTTCCCCGCAAACAGCGCCTTGTTTGAGGTGCCTACTTTGGCGGAAGAAATAGAGATGCTGGAAGGTCTCGACCGCAGCCGCGGTCGTCGCACAGGTCTGTACATTGAACTGAAGTCGCCGAATTGGCACCGCAGCGAAGGGCTGGATCTAGCGGCGGCGGTAATGGCCGTCCTGACGCAAACGGGGTACTGCGATCGCCCCGAACAGGTTTATCTACAGTGCTTTGACGACCAGACCTTGCGTCAACTGCGCGACGAACGGCAACCGCGCTTACCGATGATTCAACTCATTGGTGACAATAGTTGGGGCGAAGACAGCCGCGTGGACTACGATTATCTGCAAACCGCTGCTGGACTGGATTACGTGGCCAGTTATGCGCAGGGCATCGGGCCTTATATACCACAGATTTATCTCGGCAAGACCTCATCAGGCGCGCCCAGGCTCAGCGATCTGGTAGCACTCGCACACGCGCGGGGATTACAGGTGCATCCCTACACGTTCCGACGCGACGAGCTACCCGAGGGGATTACCAATTTTAAGGAGCTGCTGGATATCTTTATCCGGCAGGTGGGCGTTGACGGACTCTTCACCGATTTTCCAGATGTCGTGGTAGATTACCTGCAGCATACAGCAATCTGGCGATGACACGCACGACTATAAGGGCTTATTTACCCCGCGAACCCAAGGCCTTTGAAGATTTCCCTTTAGGCCCCGGGGTAGCCGTAGTCAAAGTGCAGTACAAAATGTTTGCCATACTGGCGTCGAATAATGAGCTTGTCAGCATGAACCTGAAATACGACCCCACGCGCCACGAATCCTTCGCAAAATTTTCCCTGCTGTCACTTCGGGCTAACATATGAATAAACAATACTGGAATACTGTGGTGTTGGATGGCAGTATTTCTCGCGGTGACATTGAGCGCATAGTTGATAACTCGTATACCCTCGCGATGTGCGGCGCCAAAATGGGTTTACAGCCCTAACTACAACAGGAATCCCAGTGAATCCAAAGGTTCTTCGACGCACGAAAATAGTCGCCACGGTTGGCCCGGCCAGTGAGTCCGACGATATGATCGCCAAGCTGATCAGCGCAGGCGTCAATGTCTTTCGCCTTAACTTCAGCCACGGCACCGCAGAACAACACATCGCAGTGGCAAGGCGAATTCGCAAGCAGGCAAGCATTGCAGGCATCTATGTGGGCATCATGGCCGACCTGCAGGGCCCCAAGATCCGCATCGGTACTTTTCGCAACGACTTTGTGGAGCTCGCCGGCGGCGATCGCTTTCGCCTGGACCTGAACCTGGAGGACGGCGAAGGTGACGTTCGCAGTGTGGGCCTTGAGTACAAGGAACTGTGCAGTAACGTAGTGCGCGGAGACATCCTACTACTGGATGATGGGCGTATCAGGCTGCGTGTGGATGATGTGCAAGCTGACACGGTTGACTGCACCGTCGTAATCGGCGGCAAACTCGGTTCACGTAAAGGTATCAATCGACTTGGTGGTGGCCTGGCGGCGCCAGCGCTCACAGCCAAGGACGTCACCGATATCGATAGTTTGAGCGAAGTAAAGCCCGATTTCGTTGCGGTGTCGTTCGTGTCCAGCGCAGAGGATATATTCCAGACGCGGAGGCTGCTGCAGCAACATCAACTCCAACCCTCCATCATCGCCAAGATCGAGCGCGCCGAAGTCGTTGCCGATGATGACACTCTGAATGAGATATTGCTGGCAGCTGACGGTGTTATGGTCGCCCGTGGCGACCTTGGCGTTGAGGTCGGGGATGCGCAGTTGATAGGCATACAGAAAGATTTGATAGCGCGCGCGCGCCGGATGCGCAGAGTGGTTATCACCGCGACACAGATGATGGAATCGATGATCAACAGCTCCATGCCTACGCGTGCTGAAGTGTTCGATGTAGCAAACGCCGTACTCGACGGCACAGATGCGGTCATGTTGTCGGCGGAAACCGCTGTTGGCCGCTATCCGGTAGAAGTGGTTGAGGCCATGGCGGATGCTGCACTGGGGGCCGAGCGCACACGCGTGGCCACAGCGTCCAAATTTCGTCTGGAGTCCAAGTTCGTCAGCGCCCAGGAGGCCATTGCAATGTCGGCGATATACGCCGCCAACAATTTTGATAATGTGCGCGGTATCGCCTGCCTCACTGAGTCAGGCACCACACCGCAACTCATGTCGCGGCTCAGTTCAGGCCTCCCTATTTTTGCACTCAGCCAGTTCAGCGAAACGCTGCAAAAGCTTTGTCTCTGCCGCGGCGTAGTGCCGCTGTTCTTCGATGCCTCTGCCTTTGATCACGACAGGATCGATGATATGGCCATAGAGTTTTTGCTCGACGGCAGCTATCTGGGGAAGGGTGACTCTATCATCTTGACTAAGGGCGAGCGCATGGGAACTGCGGGATCTACCAATATCATGAAGATTTTACCGGTGAGCTGAATCTGTGCCGGGCCCCACTTCCCCGCTCAATCGCCTCGTCGCAGACATTGGTGGCACCAACACCCGCCTCGCGCTGTACGACCCGAGTCGCAACGAATTGCGCTCAATGCGTACGTACCTCAATCGCGACTACACAGAGTTTGAAGATATCATTCTTAGCTGGCTGGATAATCTTGCTGAACCCCATCCGACGCTTTGCTGTCTGGCCGTCGCTGCGCCACCCTTCGATGATCGCGTGACCATGCTCAATATCAACTGGTCTTTTTCGCTGCGCGATGTGGCCGCGCGCTGCGGGTTTGAACAACTGCAGTGCATCAATGATTTCGAGGCAAACGCCTATGCGTTGCCGCATCTGGCCAAAAGCGCGCTCAAGGTGATCTATCAAGGCACGGTGAGTGGGGGAGGCAAGCTGGCCACGGTGGGGCCAGGCACAGGCCTTGGCGGGGCGACCCTGCATTGGGCGGGCGGCGCGGCCCGCGCCAATGCGAGTGAGCCAGGCTACATGAGCCTGTCGCCTGCTACAGATTTGGAACTCCAGCTGTTTCGCCATCTACTACCGCAGGGTGAGGTTTATGCCGAGCTGCTGGTGTCTGGCCCAGGGCTGCAACGACTTTATCAGGCACTCGGGACGATTCAGGGTCAGGAAACATTGCCACTCTCGCCCGAGGAGATTTCCGCCAGAGCCCAGCGAGGCGAGTGCCCATTGTGCAGGCTTACTCTGGACACTTTCTGCGCATTACTGGGATCGATATGCGGTGACTTTGTGCTCGCAAACGGCGCCTATGGTGGTCTCTATCTGGCGGGAGGATTTCTCTACGGAATGGTCGACTTTCTTCAAGCAAGTAGCTTTGTAGAGCGTTTTCAGGCGAAGGGCAAAATGCAGATGCACCTGAGCGAAGTACCACTCTATGTTATCGTCAGTGAGAAGACCGGCCTGATCGGTGCAGCACATGCGCCTTTCTCACCGAACCGGGTCTTTGATGACGCCCCGAAGAGCGCCGCTCAAGAGGCTGCCAACCGCGAATTCTGATCAGAAAATAGTTTTACCGTGTTCCTGTAAATCGGCAGTTATGGTGCTACACTCAGTGAGCTGAGTGGATTCAGCAGTATTTATGCGCACGATCGAAGTTCCCTCAAGGTCATCGGTACGTACACCATAAATAATACTATAAATGCAAAGGCGCCTGGACATGGCGTCGCTAGCTATACAGGTAAATATTATGTCTAAGACGACTGGCACTGTTAAATGGTTTAATGAAACCAAGGGATTCGGATTTATCGAGCGTGAAGATGGCCCCGATGTATTCGTTCATTTTAGCTCCATTCAGGGCGATGGCTTCAAAACTTTGGCCGATGGCCAAAAGGTTGAGTTCAACGTCACGGATGGCCAGAAAGGCCCTCAGGCTGAGAACGTAGTACCCGTATAAGATCTACCCGATCTTATCGTGGAAAAGGGAGCGCTAGTGGCTCCCTTTTTTATCGCAAAAATTTATTCCGTTACTGCAGTAACACTACGGCCGTTCAGCCCTCCTGCTTGGCCTCTTCCTGAGCGTCCTCTGCAGCCCCGTCTTCTGTTACTGCCTCCGCCGCATTCACCTGAACTTCTACCTCAGGGGTGCTTTGCGATTCGGTCACGCCTTCCTGAAGCGCCTTTTGTCGTGCCAGCTCAGTATCCATGTAGCTAATCCACTGTTTGGCATACGCTTCGGACCGTTCGTCTTTACCCGCCGCCAAAAACGCTTCACGCGCCCTCTCATACTGATCCATATTGAAGTAAGCCATGCCCAATACCAGACGGGCAGTGTCAGGCCGCTTGACACCGCCGCGAGACAGGCCCTTGTTTATCGCCGTCGCTGCTTTATTGAATTCATCGTTGTCCAGATAGATGTTGCCGAGCCGAGCGTACAGTTCGCCTTTATCCGATTTAGCCGCGGCCTCTTCCATGGCAGGAATCGCCTTATCCAGTTCCTGCGCTTGCCGCCAGGCATTACCGGTCAGCTCCCAGTTTTTTGATTTGCTCTCGATCGACTTGTTTCCCAGACCCTTGTCCATGACCTTGGCCGCTTTATAAGGGACATCGGCATTAAGGTACAAGTAGGCCATCATGACCTGCTCATTGTCCTTGTCCAGCATACTCTGCACATAGGCCGTTTCCATAGCGGCCAATTGCTGGGTGGTCTTATCCTGCTCACCGTACATGTGAGAAATCTGTACCCAGTACTCCTTCTTCGGGTAGTACTTGAGGAGCTCTTCGAGTGTGACAACTGTGTTCTTGGTATCGTTTTTCTCAAAATATAAATAGCGTGCAAGGTTGTACCACTGCTCTTTGGGCACTTTGTCAGCTGCTTTGCTCATACTGATCGCTTTCTGAACATTGACCAGGGCCTGGTCGAAGTCTTTCACCTGATAATAACCCTGCGCCAGCAAGATATAGGCATTGGCGTTGGGCGTGTCGGTCATTGCGAACCATTTGAGCAGAGCGTCGATACCCTTCTGCCACTCCTCCTGCACAAAATACAGCTGCGCGATCGTGAAACGCGTATTGATTTCCATCGCCAGCGGGATATCCGGCTGCACTACCACCTTCTCGTAAGACCGCAATGCCCCGGCGTAATCTTCCTTTGAATACTGAATGAACGCATACAGGTTGTAGACGTTTGCCAACTCATAGCTGTTAAGAGCCTTACTACCTGAGTTCGCGATCATTTCATCAAGGATGCGCTGGGCCGTAGTGAGATCCTTGGCCTCGGCCGCTACCTGCGCTGCAGAGAGTTGCTCATAGACGGCGTTGCTCAAGGCGGGCGTGCGGCGTGTTTCCCGCTCCGCGGGCTTGCCTTCCTGTGCAATAGCGGAGGATAGCGCGCGCGATCCAATATCAACCTGCAGCTGCGTAACGGCAACCTGCGCAACAAGCACGGGCACTGCCAATAGCGTTGCCCGAATCCAGATAGTGGGTGTAAACCTGTTCATAGCGTGGCGACCGTCTAATCTTCCAACTCATAGGTGAATTTATTCTGCACGCCACCGACCTCAATCGCCTCGCCATCAACTACGCGCGGCTTGTACTTGAACTTTGCAGCGGCCTTAACTGACTCTTTTTCAAAGACACCCGAAGGCTGACAATCAACCGCGCGCGGATCGCGAATCGCGCCTGATGTGGTGACGGTATATTCCACGATGCAGTAGCCGGTAATGCCTCGGCTCTGCGCACGGCGGGGATACATCGGCGCGACTTTTACTATCGGCAGGTACTCGCCATCGCCAGTGGCCATGCCCGAGCCTGAGATAGAGATATCCACCTTGGCCTGGGGCGCGATATTAACCACATCCATATTGTCCATATCCATATCGACATCGGGCATATCCAGATCGGGCGGCGGCTCCTCTGGATCGTCAACTTTCTCCACCTTCTGTTCAATCTGTGTTTCGATCTCACGGTCCGGCATATAAATGTCCGCGAGCTTAGTCTGTTTTTCGTCATCGATCTTGGGATCGGCGGACGCAATCAGATACTGCATGATAAAAAACAGACCACCAGCAACTGGAAGCGCCAGTACACCACCGATGATAAGCCTGACTAAATTGCGATTCATAATGGTTTACTTGTCGTTGGTCGCCAGGGAAACATCGTAGACTCCGGCCTCACGAGCCGCGTCCAGCACACTTGCGACTGTTTCGGTGTTGGACTCATTATCAGCCTGAATAACAACCGCCCCCTTGGGGTTTTCCGCATGCAGACGCTCAATATTCGCGCGCACAGCGAGTACATCAATGCGTCGTTGATCCATCCAGATCTCATTCGTCGCGCTGATGGCCACCAAGATATTAACGTTCTCCTTAGGTTCTGACGTTGACGCCTCGGGGCGATTCACCTCAATGCCGGCCTCTTTAATAAAAGAGGCCGTGACGATAAAAAAGATCAACATAATGAAAACAACGTCCAGCATGGGCGTCAAATCGATCTGGGCCTCGTCATCGGCAACTGCTCTTTGATTCCTGCGCATTACAATCGCTCTCTTAATGATCTCTAGTGAGGTTGTCTGCCAGGAATTCGCTCTCGCGCCGGGCAACCCGTGTTAAATAGGTGTTGGCAAAAACGCCGGATATCGCAGCGACCATGCCGGCCATGGTCGGTATCGTTGCACGCGATACCCCACCGGCCATCGATTTGGCGTCGCCACCACCGGTGACCGCCATAATATTGAACACCTCGATCATACCCGTGACGGTTCCCAACAAACCCAACAAAGGGCATAAGGCCACCAACGTTTTGATGACGGGGAGGTACCGATTGATCTGCATCCTTGATTCAGAGATCAGCTTTTCCCGAATCTGCTGCGCAGACCAGGACTGCCGCTCTTGACGGGACTCCCACGTTGCAATCGTCAGGCCGGCGTCTTTCTTCCAGCCCGACTTAAAGTACCAGGCACGCTCGAAAATTAGCATCCACATCACGAACAACAGCGCGGCGATCAACCAAAGCACGTCTCCGCCCATATCCATAAAGCGGGAGACTGCTTGATAGGCACTATCTAACCAATACATGTTACTTCCCCAGGTTAGCTTCGGTGTGCTCCGCGATGATGCCCGTAGTCTGCTCATTAAGAATGTGGATGATGCGCTGAGCGCGACCATTCACGATGGTGTGCAGCAGCACTATCGGAATCGCAACCACCAGGCCGAGTACCGTGGTGACTAGCGCAGCGGAAATACCACCCGCCATCGCCTTGGGATCTCCGGCGCCAAAAATGGTTATCGCCTGGAAGGTCACAATCATACCGGTGACCGTTCCCAGCAGTCCCATCAGCGGCGCAATGGCGGCGATGATCTTGAGCAACGTGAGGCCGCTTTCCAGTTTCGGGGTCTCCCGCATGATGCCCTCAGACAGCTTGAGTTCCAGCGTGTCCGGGTCCATAGAGGGGTTGGCCTCGTGAATCTTCAAGACACGACCCAACGGATTGTTGTCACTAGCCGTATCGGATTTGAGCTGACTGCTGACCTTCGCGCTGACCGTAGACAGTACTACCAGCCGATAAAACGCCAGAAGCAAGCCGAAAACACCCACCACAGTGATGGCGTAACCGACCGTGCCACCCTGATGCCAGCGCTCTTCCAGATTAGGGCTGTTGATCAGTGCCGCCAGAAAGGAGCCGCCACTGGGGCCCGTGGGGTCTACGCCAAACCGGTGCATTCCGCTGGTGGCCGCTGCGAGATCGCTAGCCCAACCGATAAAGGGTCCGGCAGGCTGTCGCGCCAACTCTTCAAGCGTGCCTTTCTCCGCCACATACTGCAGATATTTACCCTCTTCGGTTACCGCGTTGAATGTTCCCACCCTGACTACTTTCTGCTGTATTTTGTCGCCATCGGGCTTGGCCACTTCGGAGGTGAAAGAAACCACTTTACCCGACTCGATCATTTCCCGGTTCAGCTCATACCAAACCTTCTCGATCTCTTCGATACTGGGCAGCTTGTCAGAGCTGCTCATCTTCTTGATCAAGTCCTTCAGAAAAACTTCGCGGCCCGGATACTGGGCGCTGATTAGCGAGTTTTCCATATTGATGGATAGGTCGGCGGCAGTTGAGGTCAAGTGGCCGAACAGTTCCGCCAAGGTGCCGAGCTTTTCCTTCAGCTGCGTTTGCTTGGCGGCTACCAGTAGCTCATTCGCCTCGAAGGCGTCCTCCAACTGGGTGCTCAACGCTTCCTGTCGCGTACGCTCGGCTTCGGCCTTTTGTAATTCCGAGGCCTGATTGGCCTTGTCTTTGGCAAAACGCTGTTCCCTGGCGACATTTTCCCTCGATTCTGTCACCTGGCCCTGCTTAACAAAGCCCAACAACTCATCCAGTGTTTTGGCTTCCTGGGCGACAGCCGATCCAGCTGACAGGGCCAAAGCGCTTGCCAGTCCAATCGCGGCGGCTTTTACACAGTTAATGCTCATTATTTAGCCTCCGGTGCTGCGATGGGCATGTTCATAAGATCGATTGAAGCCTCTTTACGCGCGATGCGCAGGCCTTTCATGATGGCGTTACGGTATTCACCCCGGCTGAGCGGCGCCCAACTGCGCGAACTTTGATCCCAGGCGCCGGCGACTTCTGTGTCTGTAGTCTGGTACACAAACGCTACGCGTCCCACCCGCAGGAAATTGACATCACGCTCTAGGCCGTCTATCTCGACACTGCCTTTGTAGGCGTCTATTTTGCGGCCGTACTCATTCTCAATTTTGTAGGCCTCTAGAATCTGACGGAATTTCTCGGCCACAGTAACATCAGAGCGATCGAGGTTAGCGCGTAAAAATTCGATCCGTTGCTCGCGCTCTTTGATGTGAAACGGTATGTCCAACTCCACAAACTTCTCGAGACCGTCGACCATACGGATGATCAGCGGCGTCATCTGCCGGGAAATGATCGTTACCTGATCAATGGATGTTTCGATCTCGCCGATACGCACCACCTGGTTATCGATCTGCCGCTGTAAGCGCGCGTTGTAGACTTTCAGTCCGTCAACTTGCTTGGTTACGACTTTATAATCTGTGAGCAAATCGCGGGTTTCGTCGGCTAATTTGTCTATTTTTGACTGCGACGCACGCGCTGCGTCGTTCTTGGACTTGCCCACCGCGAGGATGGAATCCAGTGTACTGGCTTGCACGGTCGCCACGGCACCCCCGAGGGTGCCAGAGACCACCAGTACAGCGATCAATACTTCTTTCAATCGATGCATAGTCATGGGAATTACGCTTCCTATAATCCAAGGGAGTGTTTCAGAGCCAAAAATAGACCAGAGACGTTCTTATCTACTCGCGGGTAATCTGATGTCGGTAAACCGAGGGCGCAAATTTAAACCATGTGTGGGTAGCTTTTCAATCAATGGACGCAGACAAATGCCTAACTGAAGTAATGTGGGTATTTAGGTTACACTTTTTATGAAGGAAATATTACTGAGTAACACTGTGCGAGGGCCTACGCGCACTGCCGGAAACGCTCATAGCAGACGAAGCTGTAGTCAAACGGATTGGGGTATTTTGCAACATGGCGCTCGCGACTGGTTTCCTGCCATCGGGCCCAGTCAATCGCACACAAAACTGCATCACCCTCAACAGCGGCGTGAACCTCGGTAATATAGAGCCTGTCGGCAAGCGGAATGGTCGCCGCATAGATCTGCGCGCCGCCTATCACCAGCAATTCCTCGGCCGCATCGCGTGCAGCGACGTCCTGCGCTAACTGCAGTGCCTCATCGAGCGAACGAACGGCGTTGACGCCCTCAGCATGGAACGCCGCATTGCGCGAGATGACGATGTTCGTGCGCCCTGGTAGCGGCCTGCCGATAGACTCGTAAGTCTTGCGACCCATTACGATAGGCTTACCCATCGTGATGCGCTTGAAGTGCTGCAAATCTTCGGAGAGTTTCCACGGCAGCGCATTGTCGGCACCGATGACGCCGTTTTCGGCGACAGCAACAATAATCGCCAGCGTTGTCACACCGAAACCCCGATCATCACACCGCTACCGGGGCGGCGATATGGGCATGCGGGTGGTAATCGATCAGCTCAAAGTCGTCGAAATCATAGTCATAGATGGTATCTGGACGGCGCCGTATGTTGAGGCGCGGCAGCGGACGCGCCTCACGACTCAGTTGCTCTCTTACCTGCTCCAGATGATTGTTATAGATGTGGGAATCACCCGTACAGATGATGATTTCCCCGGGCTCTAGATCGCACTGCTGGGCCAGCATGAGTGTCAACATCGCCAGACTCGCCGTGTTGTAAGGGAGTCCGAGAAACGTATCGCTGGAACGAATCATCAGCTGAGCTGAAAGTCGACCATCGGCCACGTAAAACTGATACAGCAGATGGCAGGGCGGCAGCGCCATGCGGCCAGCCTTAACGTTGTCCTGCGGGCTCATGCGCTCGTCGGGCAGGAACTCCACGTTCCACGCGTGAAACAGGATACGCCGGCTATCCGGGTTGTTGCGCAGGCAATCAATGACATAATCAATCTGATTGATAGTGCCGCCATCACGGGTCGGCCAGGCGGTCCACTGGGCGCCATAGACCGGACCCAACTCACCCTCATCCGTAGCCCATTCATCCCAAATCGAAACACCATTCTCTTTCAACCAGCGTGTATTCGTATCACCGCGCAGAAACCACAAAAGCTCGTTGGCAATACTTTTGAAATGCAGCTTTTTGGTGGTCAGCAGAGGAAACCCGTCGGCCAAATTATGGCGGTACTGGCGCCCGAATACCGACAGTGTGCCGGTGCCGGTGCGATCACCCTTGGCCACACCGTGGTCGAGAATATCCTGCAGCAGGTCATGATATTGCTTCATTTTCTCGCTTTCCCCGGCGCCTTGACGCCAGCTTTATGGTAAGCACTTACTATCAAGTAGATGCCCAGCGCAATCATAGGCAGTGACAGTAATTGCCCACGGGTCACCCAGCCCAAAGCCTGGAAACCAATGTTTTGATCCGGCTCCCGAAAAAATTCAGCTATAAAACGCAGGCAGCCGTAGCCCAGGGCGAAGACCCCGGCAACTGACCAGGTGGGCCGCTCGCGTGACGAAAACCACATCATAATGATAAACAGCAACACGCCTTCAAGCGCAAACTGGTAAAGCTGTGACGGATGACGGGCGAGTTGATCCGGGTCTCTGGGAAATACCATCGCCCAGGACACATCGGTGGCCCGACCCCATAACTCCTGACCGATAAAATTCCCCAGTCGGCCGAGCGCCAGCCCAACAGGTACCAATGGTGCTACAAAATCCATCAGTGCACCGAATACTATCTTGTGCCGACGGGCAAACAACCACATCGCAAAAAGCACGCCGAGGAACCCGCCGTGAAAAGACATACCCCCCTGCCACACGCGCAACAACCAACTGGGGTCCTGAGCGATTTTGTCGCCGCCGTAGAACACTGCATAGCCAATTCTGCCGCCTAATACCACGCCCAGCGCAGCGTAAAAAATGAGGTCATCGACCTGCTCGCGCTTTACTACGGACCAGGGGCGGCGCGTGCAACGCACCGCCAGCCACCACGCGAAGGCGAGGCCAGTCAGGTAAGTCAGCCCATACCAATGGATCTTCAAGGGCCCCAACGACAAGGCAACCGGGTCTATTTCAGGATAAGGCAGCATGGATACATATCAGTTAACAACCAGTGAAAGGGGCTACCAGCGTCGATGGACACGAGAAACCGGGCGAGAAAGATCGTATTATCGTCCACTGCGTCATGATTCACAATTTTTCCCCGAACCCGGTTGTCATTTATGTGTCTGCTCATCTTTGCCCATCAGGTTTCTCTCGATTATCCGCTGCTGATAGCGGCCAACCGCGACGAGTTCCACGCCCGGCCCACGGCGACATCAGATTTCTGGATCGATCATCCCGACCTATTGGCGGGAAAGGATCTCGAACAGGGTGGCACGTGGATGGGCGTTACTCGCGGCGGTCGCTTTGCCGCGGTCACCAACTACCGCGATCCGGCGCGCACTGCGCCCGCGCCGTGTTCACGCGGCGAGCTGCCCCTGCGCTACCTGGCGGGCGCTCAAAGTCCACAATCGTATCTCCTGATGGTAGCAAATCAGGCACAGGACTACGCCGGGTTCAATCTGTTGGTAGGCGATGGCAGCAGCCTGTGGTATTTCACCAACAGCGATAGACTGGAACCACAGCACCTGCCGCCTGGCATCTACGGCTTGAGTAATGCCCGGTTGGACACGCCCTGGCCAAAAGTGGAAGCGGGTAAAGCCCGCATACAGGCGATAGTGAAAGCGCTAACGGATGGCGGCACAGAAACCCAGGACATGACGCACGACGTTCTGGCAACCGTGGTCAGTGCTCGCAAAATGGCCGACCCCGGAGAGCTGCGGGCGCTCAACCTGGAAAGCCCTATGGAGCAGGTACTGTCAGCGCAGTTTATTGTGACCGAGACGTATGGCACGCGCTCCTGCACCACGCTCTGGACGGATGCTCAGCGGAACACAAGCTGGCGGGAACAGAGTTTCGATGCCCGGGGAATGCCGAGCGCGGTGCGGCAACACGATTTTTAGCGTACCTGCTGTGGATGCCCGGGCAGCGATGCTGCTTGCCAGATTGGCACAGCACTTTACTCCACCGGGTTATGAATGAACTTTTCCATGCCGTGCAGGCTGAGAAACTTCTCCAGACGAGTGTTCACCTCATGCGCGCAGTCCAGACCCATAACTTCCTTGAGTAAACTGCGAGCCTCGCTACGGCGCAAATTGCGCAGTGCTTTTTTGACCTTGGGCAAGCTCGTCGCATTCATTGACAACACGTTGTAGCCCATCGCCAGCAGCAGTATGGCACCACCCGGGTCGCCTGCCAGCTCCCCGCAGATACCAATAGGCACATGCTCGGCCTGGGCGGCCGCCGCCACATAGGCCAGAGCCTGCAACACGGCCGGATGCAGCGAATGATATAGATGCGCGACGCGGGCGTTGTTGCGATCCACGGCCAGCAGATACTGGGTCAGGTCATTACTGCCCACTGACAAAAAATCGACCCGCCTGGCCAGTGCCCGCGCCTGATAGACCGCCGCCGGCACCTCGATCATAACGCCGATCGGCGGCAATTCTCCTGTCAGGCCGTCCTGCCTCAGTTCACGGTGACTGCGGTGGATAAGGTCCAGCGCCTCGTCTACTTCCGAGGTATTACACACCATCGGCAACATAATGCGCAGGTTCCCCAGCCCTTCGTTCGCCTTCAGCATGGCCCGAACCTGTGCCAGAAAAATTTCCGGATGATCCAGAGTCACCCGAATACCGCGCCACCCCAGGAAGGGATTCTCTTCCTCAATGGGAAAATACGATAGTGCCTTGTCACCGCCTATATCCAGAGTGCGCATAGTGACCGACTTTGGCGCGAAGGCCTCCAATTGCTCGCGATAGATCAGTCGCTGCTCCTCCTCCGTGGGGAAACGATCCCGGAGCAGAAACGGCACCTCGGTGCGATAAAGCCCGACGCCTTCAGCACCCTGCTCAAGTGAGCGCGCGACATCCACCATCAAGCCCGTGTTGACCCACAGCGGCATGCGGTGGCCATCCAGCGTCACGCAGGGCTCGTCGCGCAGCGATTCCAGATCCCGCGACAGCGCCATATCGTCGTCCAGTACCTGCTGGAATCGCTGTTTGATCTCAGGCCGCGGATTGAGATGCACGGTGCCGTTGTAGCCATCGATGATGACTTCCCGGTCCTGCAATTTAGCGTAGGGCAGGTCAACCGCCCCCATCACCGTCGGCACGCCCATGGCGCGTGCAAGAATCGCAACGTGGGAGTTGCTGGAGCCGCGCACCGAGATCAAGCCGGCCAGTTTTTCGCGCGGTATTTCACCGAGGGATGTCGCCGTCAGTTCCTCGCCTACCATTATGGTGTGGTCAGGATACAGACGCCCTTCCTGGTTTGCGGCCTGCAGATAGGCCAAAACACGCGTACCGAGATCTTTGACATCTACCGCGCGTTCTTTCAGGTAACTGTGTTCCATGCGCTCAAAATGGCGGATATGCTCGATCATCACCTGACTTAACGCGCCCTGCGCCCACTGCCCGGCCTTGATGAGTCCGACTACTTCTGCGCCGATCGTGGAGTCGTCCAGAATACTGATATACACATCAAACAGCGCGTGATCTTCCGGGCTCAACTCGGCACCCAAGTTATGGGCCACCAACTGGATATCTTTCTGTACGGCTTGCAATGCCTCGCGGAAGGCGCGCACTTCCTTGCGTTTATCGCGTGCTTCACGCGGCTGCACCGCGTACAGATCTGCTCCGGGCGAGACAACGACGACAGTACCGATGGCGATACCAGGGGCTCCGGGTACGCCTTTTATCTTGGCGGGGGCAGCGCCCGTCAGCGCCTCAGCTACCAGCACACCCGTGACCTGAGCATGGGCAATCACGCCTGCCAGCTGGGCAGACAGCGTTACCAGAAAGGCCTCGTCACTCTCATCAAAGCGCCTGCGCTGCTCCTGCTGCACCACCAGCACACCGAGCACGCCGCGCTGATGGATAATGGGTACACCCAAAAACGCGTGGAAATGCTCCTCACCAATGCCCGGCAAAAAACAAAACCTGGGGTGCTCTTCAGCTTCTTCCAGATTGACCGGCTCACCGCGTTCGGCCACCAACCCGACCAAGCCATCACTAGCGGCGAGGCTGGCAACACCCACCTGCTCTGCGTTCAGACCCTGAGTCGCCCGGAACACATAACGGCCACTGGCGGGATCGCGCAGGTAAACACTGCACACTTGGGTGTTCATAGCGTCACGCACACGGCGCACAATGATCTGCAGGGCCTCTTCAAGACCTCCGGCCGCGTTGACCTCCTGAATTATCTGGCGCAGGGTGTTAAGCATTCCGCTTACTTACGCCCGAACTTGTCAGAGTGACGCCCGAGTGGCAGGGCCAGCTCCTTCATCGCTCGCCGGTACACTTCGCGCTTGAATGAAATCACCTGGTTTAGTGGGTACCAGTAGCTGACCCACTGCCAATGATCAAACTCCGGCTTTTCGTTCAGGTTGAGTTGCACCGCACTGTCGTCTTGCAGCAGGCGCAGTAGAAACCATTTTTGTTTTTGCCCGATGCACACCGGCTTCTGTCCTTCGCGCACGAATCGCGAGGGCAAACGATAGCGCAGCCAACCCTTGGTAGAACCCAGCACTTCAACTGCCTCCGGCAACAGGCCCACTTCCTCGTGCAGCTCTCGATAAAGTGCTTCGACCGGTGATTCTCCCGCACTAATACCGCCCTGCGGAAACTGCCAGGCATCGCGGCCGCCGACCCGCCGGGCCCACAGCAACTGACCCTCGCTGTTGGTCAGCATAATTCCCACGTTCGGCCGAAAGCCGTCAGAATCTATCACGTCAAAAAAGATCGCCTTTTATTAGAGCCGACCATTGTTCCACAAATTGCAGGCACAGAGAAATTTACTATAACGGATACCCCCGCTATGCTGGCCAGCAGTTTTTAGAGGCATACCCCGTGACACTGGCAATTTTCGACCTGGACAACACCCTTATAGGCGGGGACAGCGACCATCTATGGGGGGAATTCGTCTGTGAACAGCAGCTGGTAGATAGCGCTGATTTTGCCCTGCAAAGCGACGGATTCTATGCCGGCTACCAGCGCGGCGACCTGGATATTGACGCCTATCTCCGCTTTATCCTCAGCACTCTGGCGGGCCACTCGCCGGATCAGCTGAATGCCTGGCACGGGGTATTTATGGACAGCAAAATCAAGCCCATCCTGTTACCCAAAGCAGCTGACCTCCTTGCTGACCATCGCCGCCGTGGTCACGATTTGCTGATCATCACTGCGACGAATCGCTTTATTACCGCGCCAATCGCGGCGTTGTTGGGCGTGGAAAACCTCATCGCGTGTGAAGCGGAAATCGTCGATGGTTTTTACACCGGCGTGCCCAGCGGCATCCCCTCTTTTCAGGCAGGCAAGGTTACCCGTCTCCACCAATGGCTTGAGACTCGCAATATGAGCCTCAAGGACGCCTGGTTTTACAGCGACTCGCACAATGACCTACCGCTGTTGGAGCTGGTGGATAATGCGGTGGCGGTTGATCCAGATGATACCTTGCGCGCGCGCGCGGGTGCGGCTGGCTGGCCGGTGATTTCTTTGCGTTGAGTGCGGTCGTTTAGATCAAGGGCTTCTCTTCAGGGATTTTGCTGAGCGTAGTGGTATTTGAACGACCAGCTAAAGACCAGCGACTAATTAGCTCAACATATGCGCTGATAGGTTTTTTCGATTTTCGGGCTGCGGGGGTTTGTTGCGCCACAGAAAGCGCAAAGACGCCATCCCTGGCAGCTCGCCTCATGGATGGCGTTTTTGCGTCCCCCGGATGGATACACCGCACTAACGCACATCGGCGCCTCAAATAAACTCATCCAGTGAGCAATGAGCAATGAGCAATGAGCAATGAGCAAATCTTACAACCTCCGAACAAACACCGCCTTCAAATACTCGGTCTCCGGAATGGCCGGATGAATCGGATGATCCGGCCCCTGCGCGCCCTGCTCGCACACGCGAATCTGACAGCCAGCTCGCACCGCCGCCTGCTGCAGCGCTGCGATCAAATCGGCTCGAGACAGGTGCATGGAGCAGGAGGCAGAGACCAGCAGGCCACCGGGGTGCAACAGTTGCAAGCCCAATTCATTGATGCGTCGATAGGCCGCAATGCCTTTTTTTAGATCCTTCTTGCGCTGGATAAATGCCGGAGGATCGAGAATCACTACGTCAAACAGAGCGCCCTCAGTCTGCATAGCGGCCATTAGTTCAGGCGCCGAACCGCGGCGCGTGGTGACGCGGTCCTCAAGCTGATTGAGCTGCGCATTCGCCGCCGCCCCCTCAAGCGCCTGTGCAGAACTGTCCAGACAGGTTACTGACGATGCGCCAAACGAGGCGGCCTGAACTCCCCAGCCGCCGATGTAGCTGTAGACATCCAGGACCGTTTTGCCCTTCACCCATGAAGCGAGGCGCGCGCGCGACATGCGGTGATCGTAAAACCAACCGGTTTTCTGGCCGTCGTATACCGGCGCCAGAAACTGCACGCCGTTTTCCTCAAGCGGCACTAATGTCGGGACAACGCCATAAACTACCTCGCTATCGCCTGGCAGACCCTGTTCGCGACGGCTGCGGCTATCGCCGCGCAGCAAAATGCCGCTGGGCTTCAGGGTGGAGATCAGCGCTAACAGCAGTGGCTCGCGATGGCGCTCCAACCCGCTGTTGTTGATCTGCATCACCAGCACTTCACCGAAGCAATCGATGATTAGTCCGGGCAGCATGTCGCTGTCACCGTAGACTAGACGATAGAAGGGCTTATCGAAACATTGCTGACGCATAGCACGCGCGGCTGCGAGTCGCGCGGTGAAGAATGCGACGTCCATGACGCACTCTTCAAATGGCGCGTAGACCCGCGCACAAATGAGAGTGCTGGGGTCCATATAGGCGCTGCCCAGCAGCGTGCCGTTGGTGTTTCTGACCGTTACCAGATCCCCGGAGGCAAAGCTGCTCAGCGGTGAGCGCGCGCTGTCGACTTCGTTGGAATACACCCACAGGTGGCCGCCGCGCAGGCGATGATCAGCGCCCTTACGCAGAAATAGATCAGTCATACGCGGGGCCTGGCGCAAGTGAGCGCTTACTCGTCGTCACATTGCTGCTGATAATTTGCGGCGGACAAAAGTGCATCAAATTCACCCGGGTCCGAGGGCTGCAGTTTGTAAAACCAGCCTGCGCCATACGGGTCGGAGTTGACCGTTTCCGGGTCATTCTCCAATTGCATGTTGATGTCTATGACTTCCCCGGTCAGCGGCGAATAGATATCGGACGCTGCCTTGACAGACTCCACCACACCAGCATCGCCGCCGGCGGCCAGCACTGCGCCAATCTCGGGCGTTTCTACGAATACCACATCGCCCAGAGCAGTTTGCGCATGGTCGGTAATACCGATAGTAACCGTGCCGTCCTCCTCCAAACGCGCCCACTCATGCGTCTTGGCATACTTGAGTTCAATCGGCGTGTGGCTCATAACAATTCCTCTCGATGATAAACGTCGTGCGCGGCGATGGTCGCACGGCCCGGCACAACTTTATGGTGTTATTAATCGGCCCATTCTAACGGCCCGGCGTTGAAAAACAATCTGCGGTGCGGGCTCTGCGGGGTGCAGCGTCACCCCAACCCCATAGCGCGGCGCATAATCTGTTGCTTCACCGGCAGCAATTTATCGACACCGCGCATACCCGAATTGCGTAACCAGCGCAGCGGCAATGACTGCTGCTCAAACAAGCGCTTGAAGCCCTCCATCGCCGTCATCATTAGCAGGTTCTCACCCTTGCGCCGACGCTGATAACGACGCAGGACTTCCAGACTACCGGGACTGGCGCCGCGTTGCAGGCCGGCTAAGATTTCCTCGGCCAATACCGCCACATCCTGCAGGCCCAGATTAATGCCCTGGCCCGCCAGCGGGTGAATAGTGTGCGCGGCATCTGCCACTAGTGCGACTCCCGGCTGCACATAATCCACCGCGTGGCGCTGGCGCAGCGGGTACGCGAAGCGACGGGAGCTGCCCAACACGGGGCCGAGGCGCGCCTCGCTCACGCGCGTAAGCTCGGCGCAAAAAGCGGCGTCGTCAAGCGCAAGAATATTGTCCACCAAATCGTCCTGCAGCGACCACACCATCGAGCAGTAATGATGATCGTCTGTACCCGGCAATGGCAGCAATGCCAGCGGCCCGCTGGGCAGGAAACGCTGCCTGGCAGTTGCCTCATGAGGACGTGTTACTTGCAGGGTGGCGACAATGGCGCGGTGGCCGTAGTCCCACTCGCGACATTGAAAGTCCATCATCTGCCGCACGCGTGACAGTGCACCATCGGCCGCTACCAGCAAATCTGCTTTCAGCAGCTCACCGTCATCCAATTCCAGCTGCATCTGCGATGCGGGCAGACGCGCGCACGACTTAAGCGCAACAGGACTCAACACGGTGATACCGGTAGCGGCGTGCACGCGGGCGAGCAGGGCGCTGACAATCGCGCGGTTCTCCACGATATAACCCAGTGCGGGCAAGCCGACTTCGGCGCCATCGAACTCAATCTGGCCGGTGCCTTCGCCGTCCCATACCGTCATGTGCCGATACCGGCAATAGCGGTAGGCGCTGATCGCATCCCACGCGCCCAGTTGTTGTATCAACTGGCGCGAACGCGGTGTGAGCGCGCTGACCCGGGAATCGAAATCTTGCACGCCGCGCGCCGCGGGCAAGGTGCTCTTATCCAGCGCCTGCGCCTCAATCAACGCAATCTTCAGGCCCTCTTTGCTGAGCGCAACGGCGAGGGCAGCTCCGGCAATACCAGCGCCGACAATCGCCACATCGTAATGCCGTGGATCAGCCATGGGCGCGCCCCCCGCTTGCGGCCATACCCGCCGCATGGCGCACAAATTCCCGTTTCAGCCCGGGCAGGACATCCAGTCCCGCCAATGCCAGATCGCGACCCAGCCCCAGTAGCGGATCGCGCTGCATGAATAACGCCGGTACGCGATCGCTGAAACCGATAGTTCTTTGTTGATCCGCATGCTGTCGCCGCTGGTAACGCTGCAACAGCGCCAGATCGCCCAACGGCAAGCCCTCGGCGGCACCCTGTGCCAACACACGCCCGAGCTCCGCGATATCCCGTAATGCGAGGTTAAAACCCTGGCCCGCGACCGGGTGCAGCGCGTGTGCGGCGTTACCCGTCACGACAATTCCCTGACGCACCTGCTCGCTGGATTCGACCAGAGACAGCGGGTACTCGTGGCGCTCGCCAACCTGCAGCATGCGGCCCAATCGGTAACCAAAACGCTGCTGTAACGTTTGCAGAAACTCGGCCTGCGGGCAGTCAAGCAGATATTGTGCGCGCTCGGGTGGCAGCGTCCATACCAGCGCGCAGCGGTGCTCACCCTCACGCACTGAAAGCAGTGGCAACAGGGCCAGCGGCCCTTCATCGGTAAAGCGCTCGTAGGCACAGCCCTGGTGTGGCTCGGCGCAAGCGATGTTCACCACCAGCGCATGCTGCTGGTAAGCCTTCTCGCTCACCGCA
>JBDNIE010000100.1:0-29731 GCA_041688425.1 Halioglobus sp.
CGCCCCACGGATGGCCGCCCCACGGATGGCCGCCCCACGGATGGCCCCCCACGGATGGCCCCCCACCCTCTATAGGCTCAGCCGGTCATTGTAATATCTACGCGCTTTGACGCCTTGGTGCTTCCGTTCAGATTAAGGAAGTACCATTCAACGTGTAGGGTCTTGCGGCCCGCTAAGCATCTCCCACAGCAGGCTTGTCTGTGCGCCGCTTGATTCGCGATGCACGAGATATTGGGCGTGTGTCTGATGCCCGACGTGTGGATCCAGTTCGATACTCCACAACGGGGCTACCTGGTTGGGTATCATTGAGAAGCGCACATCAATCACGCGATTACGATTGTTCGGATCGCGCGCGATGTACCCATTACTAAACCAGCGAAAGCGTTCGATATCCTTAGCCTGTTGCGACGCTAGGTCCAGCCACGGCATGTCTCTTTCGATATCAAATTTTTGCACCGCCTCGCCCGTGAAAACGCGAGGGGCAAGACCTGCACGCACCGCATCCACGTAAAACCGCTCCTCGGTTTCGTAGACGATTTTCCACACCAGAATATTGGCAAAACTCGGCTTAGCTTCCAACCGCAGCGGTGTGTGGCCGCGCTCTGCAGCCAGGCTATAACCCATCTCAACAGCCTCTTTTTGCTGCCATAATCCCACGCTCATATAACCCACCGCCCATACCAGCGCTACGCGAGCATACAGCGGCTTTTTGCGGCGCGCGGCCAGCACCACCAGTATCAGCATCGGAATAGTGAATAATGGGTCTATAATCGATATCGTATTCCACGCGATACGGGCATCACTGAACGGCCAAAACAGCATGGTGCCATACGTGGTGCAGGCATCGAGCACAGCGTGCGTTGCGTAACCCAGAGTGCAGAACAGCCAGCTTTGGCGAAACGACAATCCTCGCCTGCGCCCGAGCACACTATGCAGCACAAGGGCGCACAGCAGGCCCCCAATCGGAATAAACACCAGTGAATGCGTAAACTGCCGGTGGTACTCAAGAAACAGCAGCGGATCCGTGCCGGAGCGAATCAACACATCCAGATCTGGCGCTATCCCGGCCAGAAAACCCAGCAAGCCGGCTGTCGCGGCATCACGCGGCTTACTGCTGGCCTGCGGCAACGAAGCGCCCAGAACGCCCTGAGTCAAAGGGTCCATTAATTCATCCTGTTAGTGGTATTTATAGCGGGTTGCAAACCGCATTCTGCTAGTCAATGTCAAACGAGTAATATAAATCTACAGAATTCTCCAGGCTACTCACGACCTCAAGCCAAAACCGCGAGCGCAGATAGAATCTCGCCGTCAGTACATTTATCGGCTCGTAGAGCCCGACACCGTATGACAGGTAAATGCGCTCACCGAGATATCCGCTAACAGTTGCAGCCGTATCGTCTTCCGAACCCTGCGCACCGAACTCGATATTACTGACACCCGGGATACGGTTCAGTTCGGCAACCAGATCAGAACGATTGACCACACCACTGGCGAGCGACAGCGCGGTTGATGTCCCATCGAATCCTGCGCCGGTGTCAATTCCCCTGCCCCGCACCAGATAAGACATGGCGTTCGTCTGGCTCATCGCTGGCGTGGAATAAACGTCAAGTTGCAGATCATTCTGCAATGGACCTTGCACATGCACCCCGACCGTGATGTCACCGCTAGTAATATGGCGCTCAGCTCGTACATCCACGGTCGGGTTATCAGGCGGCCCGGTAAAGCCGAGCGTACCGCGCTTGATCTGCAAACGAGTCTGGTATGCGTGAAACTCCCCACCGACGAGGTCCAGGTTGCCAAACAGTTGCAGTGGCTGTGCCGGGCGCTGTTGCACCCGCAGATTGCCCGCAAGCCTGGTCTGTAGGGTATTCCCCGTGACCTTGAAGCGGTCGGCGATGTGGATTTGCAGATTCATACGAACGTCAAACGGCAGCTCCTCCCGCAGGACGTTGCCATCCCTGTCCACTACAACAACCGACGATGACAATGCGACGCTGCCCTGCGGTAGCGCCTCAATCTGCAGCGTGCCATCGTGCACACTGATATCCCCCGTCAACATCAGCAAGTCTTTTTTCAGGGTGAGCAAAAGTGCTTCAGAAATCCGCAACTCGGTTGAAGGCGGATACCAGACGGTCTGGTCGGTTCCCTCAATGGTGAGTTCCAGCTTCAGTTCAGGATCGGCAACTACCTCGCCAACAAATGTCACCTCACCACCGCCGAAGATACCACTGCCGCGAATACTGGCCCAATCGCCCTGCACGTCAAAATTCAGGTCGAGCTGGTCGAGCTCAGTAGGATTACCTTCGGCGATAACCTTGCCATCGCTCAGGCTGATTTCACCAAACGCCTGCAGTTGATCGACCGTACCGGCGAGTGTGAGCTGCGCGCTGAGTTCACCCGCCAGCGTCGATAGCGCTGGGACGAAGGCTGACAAGGCACCCAGTTTTAGCCGGTCAAGGCTGACCGACCCGCTTAGCGTATCGTTTCGGTCTGGCGGCAGAAGCAGCTCGACACCGACAATTCTGTCCCCGCCGCGCACCACATCGACATCGAGGCTCAAGCCCTTTTCCGTAAAATTGGCAGTGGCCAGGGCGTTGTCCCACCCAAACGTTGCACTCGTGCCTTCTTCAAAGTGTTCCATCACCGTGACATCACCTGTGCGCGCGCTGCCTTCAAAGCGGACCGAGGTATCGCTAGCCCAGCTCGCATCGAGCAGCACGCTCAGATCGCCGTTAACCGCCACATCGGCCGGCAACAGGCCTGAGATGATCTTAAGATCACTCTGCAGCTGGACTCTGCCGCCGCCCTTTGCTCCCAGCAGCCACTTGCCAGTGCACAGTTGCGCATACTGATGCTGCCAACACTGCTCATCCACCGCCAGCTGCTGCAGCGAAGCGGGCACGCTCAGCGTCACAGCGTCAGCCAGTACCCATTCACCGATGACCGTCTGCAGGCGGGTAGGCGCCAACGCGCCCCGCCACTGCTCTCCGTTACGCGCGCCCGTCACTTTAAGTGTGCCCTCGACATCGCCACTCGCAGTCGCTGTAAAGGATTGCTTTGCCCAATCCCCCTGTGCCAGAAACTGCACTGTTATAAATGCGATATCCCCGACGCCCGCCTCGGTGAACATGGCGTCCAAATGAAACGCATGGTCTTGCGCGAATCGATAATCACCGACAATTTCGGCCTGCGCGAACGTCAACCCTGACCACACGACATTTTCAAGACGACCGATAAGCTGAATGTCTTCCCTGTCGGGAGCCAGATGTGCCTCAAGCTCCAGTTGACCACTGCTGCCTGTCTGCCAGCGACCCAGGTCCGCAATTGTCAGCTGCAATTTGCCGGGGCCCTGCGCGTCTCCCGGGGAATACAATGATAGCTGGGCACCATTCAGTTGCGCATCCAGGCCACTGCCGAGCAGCTGTAAATCGCTGTTAATGCCCGTGAAGCCGGTGACGCTTGCGGGCATTTCGTTGATCAGGCCCTGCCATGCCGCATCCACCACTTCCACTTGCCATTGATCACCCTCCACGTTTCCGGCGAGTTGCATCGAACCGTCGATGCGTCCTTGCAATGGCGCACTGAAAGGCGGCAGATCAAGTCCGCTGGACTGCAATTTCAGTGCCCACGGATAATCAGCCAAAAGCGCAATCTCGCCGCTTGCATGCAGCCCATTGGCACCCGCATCATCCTCGATAACCAGCTCGGAGATAACGAGATTCTGCTGCGCGTGTTGACCCACCATTGCGATACGCAGCGTATCGTAGCCGATGCCACTGGCCGCGCCCTGCAACGCAAACTGCTGCGTGGCCGACGTACCATTAACAGTCATCACCAATGGAAATTTCAGCGCCAAACCCTGCAACTGCGTCGGCACACCCTCGACATCCAACATCGACAATTTAGTGGCAGAAGTCGCTGTTACAGTAGCAGAGAATGGCCGTGCGCTATCGAGCACATTGACTTGCCCGTGTGCCCCGACGGCGACAGTTCCCGGATAATCCAACTGCACCTCAAGCGCGGAGAAATTATTGCGCAAAGAAACACTAATTCTATTCCCGAGCAGTTCGGAGAACTGAAATGGTGCAGCGAGCAGCACAACGGCATCGGCCTCAATGGGCCAGTCTTCAGTGAATATCAAATTACCCTGTAGCGACAGATCACCCTGCTCATGACTCTTGGCCGTGAGCTCCTCGACTCGCAATTCGCTGCGCCGCCATCGTCCTTGCAGTGCGATCTTGTCCTGCTCATAAATTCTGCCGTACAATTTCCAGGAGGGATTGAGCAGCTGCAAATCGGTAACGGATAACTTCAGCGGCAGATCGATCACAGGTAGCGACGTGCTCGCAGAACCGACTGTACCCGGACTTTGCGTATCCTGAAGTGTCAACCGCGGGTTTAAAATGCTTGCGCTGAGAACCTCTACAGTCGAATCATATAACTGGATACGAGCGCGCATCGAACCCTGCCGCCACTCACCGCCAAGCCAATGAACGCGCAATCGCTCGATTTCAAGCAGATCTGCTTCCAGACCAAAAGGAAATTGAATCAGTGCCGCGGCCGACTCCCGCCCGATGGCAGTCGCGGCGACAGCCGAACTCTGCGTGACATCGGCGTCGGGCGGGAGCGCGATATCGAGCTGCGTGACCTGCAAATGGTCAAAGCAAATAGCTGCACGCCAAAGACATGCCAGTTTCACCTCGGCAACAACACCGAGCAACTCCAGGCGCAAACCCTCCGTTTCGAAAAGCACGCGGCGCAGGGCCATACGCCCGGCGAGGCTACCGCTGTCGTACTCGACTTCAAGCGGTAATAGCTGCTGCACCAAACGCACCGCACTGCGGCTTCCCTGCTCTGTATATAATGCCAGATAAAGTGTCATGGACAGCACTGCGGGAATCAGCAGCGCAGGTAAGAACAATGTTGCCCTGAGAATCTTCAAAACTCAGCACCGATGGTCAAGTGAAAATACCAATCGGGATCAGTCTCGCTCACACTATTGGCCAATTCGGCCCGAATAGCGCCCACTGCGGTAATGTAGTGCACACCGAATCCTGCCCCGACCTTAGCATCAAAGTCGCCGTCGTCGAAAGCATCGCCGGCGTCAACAAAGAGAGCGCCGCGCCACTTATTGGTGAAGTAGTATTGGTACTCCAGGCTACCAATCGCCAAACGGTTGCCACCGACAACAAATCTTTTTGTACTGCCATCGCTCTGTGGGATATATTTTTCCACGCCCAGAGATTGGAAGGCATAACCGCGAATGCTATCGTTGCCGCCGGCAAAAAAACTGAGTGACGGAGCAAGATTTTCGCGATCGCCGTTGGCCGTCTCAACCGCACCGAGTTCGGCACGAGTGACCACACGATGCCGCGGCCACGGGGTGAAAATATAGCCCAGTTTGGCAGTGGTGCGCAGCAGATCAATATCGGAACCCAACGACGCGCTACCACCTTCAACAGTGTAAAGCTGATTGAATCCGCCACTGGGATCGACCAGCGAACCAGTATAGCGCCGACTGGATAGAGCACCGCCGGCCAGCACATAGTTGTTGCTGGGACTGCTGAAGACGTCATTCCAGGACTCGTTCAGAGCACGCAGTGAATAGGTGTAGATCCGCTGGTCTCGCTTTATCTCCCGGCGGACACCTGTCTCTATCTGCTGACTATTAATATCGCCGTATTCGTTTTCCTCCAGCCCTGCCCAGAGCTGCACAACATCTGCCAGCGGGCTAGAAACGGGAATGGAGTAAGTAACGCGACCGCTGGGATTAACCGGCGAATATTGCAGACGCGTTACTTGGCTATGGCCATAGCGATTAATTCTTGGCGTGCGCCAAGTCGCCGAAACACGCTCCTCGGTATCAGTGCTGTAGCCCACCCCCAGGTCAAAACTATGCCGCTTGGCAGCGTGTAGCTGAACAGTGATAGGCACCGTGTCAACCAGAGTAGGGTCACGCTGCGGCTGCACGATAACGCTGGAAAAGTAATTAGTCTTTTGTAAGTTTGACTGAAAACTCCGCAGCTGGGACTGTTCGAAATATTCACCAGGCGCAAATGTCATCAGCGAATCCAGCAGTCGCTGATCGATCAGTACATCATCATAACTTATATTGCCGAATCGAAAGCGCGGACCGCTGTTATAGCGCAGCACGATGTCGGTAGTACCCGCATCCACTGCTACTTCAATTCGGCTCTGCGTAATTTCCCCGTCCAGGTATCCCCTCTGTTGCCCATGCGACAGCAGCTTGTTCCTGAAGCCTTCAAAATGGCCATGGTGCAAGGCATCTCCAACTGCCATCCCAGCGTCGGATAGCAGCGCCATCATATCCGGGTCGTCCGCCGCTGCGCCGAGAATTTGAATATCAAGGTCACGAATACGAACAGGCTCACCAGGATCAACCAGCACTCGCAGCTGCCAAACGGGGTCTTTACGATCAACTTCAATAGTGATTTCGGGTTGGTAATACCCCAAAGCTTGCAGTGCATCCCTTACTTTGCGCCTTGCTGAGGCCACAAAGTTGAGACGCTCGCCATCGGTTTTTGGCGCAGCGCCTAGATAGGCCTTCACATTTTTTTCGGGTTCGCCTTTTATACCCCTGACAGAGTACTCCAATGTCGTCCCTGCCATGATCAACGGTGAGAGCAAGAGCAACAAAAAAAGCAGGCACCATCGGGTTACCAAACGCCGCATTTCGAGGTCCAGTGAATCGCGTGGGATTAGGTGCGAGTGGCGCTGCCCCAGTAATTGTAGCCGGCAAACCTGGGCGTTCCAGGCAAATAACCGGTGTGCATTTCAGCCACTGTGAAACCGCCCGCGCCGAGCAGCTGAGGAATATCGCGATTGAGATTGCAGCCACCGGCCATACGCCGCCACAACGGGTTGATCCGGTCCTGCCATTTACACACCCCGGCATCCGGCGCCTTTCCATGCTCACAAAAAATCAAGCTGCCGCCCGGCCGCAGCACTCTCGCCATACCTTTTAACGCGGTGACAGGATCTGCAATGGTGCACAGGGCGAATGTCACCAGCACGGTGTCTACACTGGCATCGGCCAGCGGAATTTCCTCTCCAGGCAAGCCAATAAACTCGACCTCAAAATCGAGATGCGCAGCCCGCTCACCCGCCAGCTTCCACGAGGCCTCCGACGGATCCAGACCAATGACTCGTTCTACTTTACCCGCATCGTAGTAAGGCAGGTTCAGGCCGGTGCCGATACCGATCTCCAGCACGATACCCACTGCCTGCGGGACCACTTTTTCGCGCTGTTTCATGATGGGCTTGGCTGCGCAAGCGCAGTTGATAAAGCGTGGCAGTACCACTCTGTCGTAAAAGCCCATATTATTCTCTCCAACAACGGGGATTCGGGGTTAAAATAGCACTTGATCAGGCCCCAACAGCGGCCCTGATACATGCAGTTTATCGTTGCTCACCAGGTTTTAGTGGTCGCAATTTACCATCGATTGTAGTTTCGTCAGCTGCGTAAAATCACGATTCTTACGAGGCAACCGCGTCTACTCGCTCAACGATAGTGCCGTTCGCCGTGCCACCGCCTTCACAGATCGCCAGCAGTCCGTAACGCTTGCCGCTGCGATGCAGCTCATGCACCAACGTAGTCATTAATTTTGCACCGGTGCCGCCCAACGGATGTCCCAGCGCCTGCGCGCCACCGTTGACGTTCAATTTATCCAGATCAGCACCCAGCGCCTTTACCCACGCCAGCGGTACGGAACCGAAAGCCTCATTGACCTCGAACAGGTCGATGTCATCAAGACTCAAACCCGCCTTTTCCAGCACTTTTTGGGTCGCGGGAATAGGTCCTTCCAGCATGATCACAGGATCTGAACCAATCACGCTCATAGCGACTATTCGAGCCAGCGGCTTGAGTCCCAAACGCTTGCAGGTCGCGCCGTTGGCAATCATAACCGCTGCCGCCCCGTCACAAATTTGCGATGCGTTGGCCGCACTGAGCAAGCCGTTCTCTTGCAATGGCTGCAAGCCGGCAATCGCACCCAGGGTGGCATCCATACGAATGCCTTCATCCTGGGTGTGCATCTGCTTTGATCCATCCTCCAACTCGACCTCAATCGCGACAATCTCTTCGTCGAATCGACCTTCCTCAACCGCGCGTTTCGCCTTCATATGGCTGGACAAGGCAAAGGCATTCAGCTCGTCCTGCGTCAGCTCATATTTATGCGCAAGCATTTCCGCACCAGCGAATTGATTAAATTGCACTCCAGGATAGCGTTCGGCTATTTTCTTGCCATAGGGAACGCCGTGATCCGCCTTGAAGCCATCTATAATATTGGCGCCAATGGGTACCTGGCTCATGCTTTCGACGCCACCGGCAATGACCAGATCCTGTGTGCCGGAGAGCACCGCCTGAGCCGCAAAATGAATTGCCTGCTGACCCGAGCCACACTGTCGATCCACCGTTGTGCCCGGCACCGCCTCGCCAAGCACCGAGGAGAGACACACGTTGCGGCCAATATTGCTCGATTGTGCGCCTACCTGTGACACACAACCGAAAATGAGGTCGTCAATCTCCGCCACAGGAACGCCGGTCTTCGCCACTAGCGCATCCACCACCTCCGCCCCCAGATCAATAGGATGGATTTTGGACAGTCGTCCATTTTTTTTGCCACCAGCACTGCGCACTGCACCTACTATATAAGCGTCTGTCACCTGCTCTCTCCCTCAAGCAATTGCTTGTTCAAATGGAACGTGGAATGGTGTGTCGATAGTTAGCTCTTAGTTTGGGCTGCTTTAAGTTCGGTGACATGCAGAACGCCAAACAAAAACACGCTAACGAGGTGGCCGATCAAGGACCCTCCCGCTGCTTTACAGAGTTTGAAGAAAACCATGACCTCAATGAGATGAACGACGCCGAGGATGGCAAGCAACCGAAGCGACCACGCACCCGCTGTGGAATCACCCTGAGTCAAAGCCAAACCGGCCAACACGGCGTAGACCACCAATAATATAATTTTTGCTGCAGACATATCGCGTTCCTTATTGTTGTAAAACGTAGGATTGGGGATCGAGTCGGCGCATTTCAGCTTCGATCCATCGTTCAACTTCTTCCATCAACTCACTCGGCTCGCGACCCTCTGCAGACACCGGTTGCCCGATGGACACATCAATGACGCCAGGGATCATAGTAAACGAACGCCGCGGCCAACAGCGCGCCGATGTCACGGCGATCGGCACGACATACGCTCCGGTGGTGATTGCCAGACGTGTAGCGCCTGTTTTGTAATTGCCCTTTTGGCCGCGCTCGCCACGCGTACCCTCGGGAAACATTATAATCCACTTCCCGCGATTCATTAGCACCTCGCCCTGCTCGGCCACCTTGGCCCATGCCTTATTGTGCTGCGAGCGATCTATATGAATCATACCCAAGCGGGCCATGCACCAGCCAAACACGGGAATACGCAAAAGCTCTTTCTTAAAAACATACGCCAGTGGATGCGAAGTGAAGCTGGCGAAAAAAAATGTCTCCCAGGTCGACTGGTGCTTCGGGCATAGAACAATTCGGCGCATATCCTCAGCGCCAGGCAAGTTTTCGGCGCCCTCAATACGGTAGTCTACACCGCCCACTATACGCGCAGCCTGTATCACTCCACGCAGCCACGGCGCAGCAAACCACCACCACAGCTTTTCATCGCTGAGAAAGAGCGAACAGATTACGAGTGTGAGGCCCACCGGGATCACAGACAGCACGATCCAGGTAAACACGAGAATCGATCGAATGGCATTCATACGAAAATTCCGAGCAATTAACTAGGCCGCATTAAAACAGATTGTTGGCCCCGACGAAAACCCGAAGTCTGTTTTCTCCTTCGATTCGCGCTAATATAAACGGGTATCGTCAGTAGGATCAATAACAATGACAACACGGCTCTGCCCCGGACTCCATCCACTCGCTCAGGGCGCATATGCCTGGCTGGCGCCGCAGGGCACCTGGGGCTGGAGTAATGCCGGGCTCATAGTGGATGGGGAGGAGTCATTACTGGTCGATACGCTCTACGACCTTGAGCTTACCGCTGAAATGTTGCGCAAAATGCGCTCCGCAGAACCCGCGGCACGTGACATCGGCACGCTGGTCAATACGCATGCTAACGGCGATCACTGCCATGGCAATGAGCTGGTTACAGGCGCCGAAATCATCGCTTCGACCGCCTCTGCTGCAGAAATGAATGAGCTGACGCCAGACGCCATGGCCGCCATTATGGCAGATGCTGCAGAGTTCGGCCCACTGGGCCAATACTTGCAACACTGTTTTGGTCAGTTCCGCTTTGACGGCATTCGATTTACGCCGCCAACGCGCACGTTTGAAGGCGAGCTCGACCTGAGAGTGGGTGATAAACAGATACAACTGATTGAAGTCGGCCCGGCACACACACGCGGCGACGTGCTCGTGCATTGTGCCGCCGATCGTGTCGTATTTACGGGCGATATACTGTTTATCAACAGCACTCCAGTGATGTGGGAGGGCCCTGTAGCAAACTGGATCGACGCCTGTCTGCTGATCGAAAACATGGAAGTCGACCTCATCATCCCCGGGCATGGCCCGATCACCGACAAACACGGGGTGGTGAAAGTACGTCACTACCTGCAATACGTTAGAGATCAGGCTCGCGCCCGCTATGAGGCCGGCATGAACGCCTTCGAAGCGGCACAGGATATAACACTCTCAGAGTACTCGTCGTGGTCGGACCCGGAGCGGATCGCGGTCAATGTCGACAGCCTGTATCGGGAGTTCTCGGGCCAGCAAATCAAAACGGACATGCTGGAGCTCTTGAGCAGAATGGCAACGATCGCCGGTTACAGTGCGGGCGAATGAGGCCGCCGCGCTGAAAGCCTGTGACTGCGTGGCGCGAGTCTTGCGGTACTCTGGAACAATTGAACCAGTCTCGCTGGCTGCTGTCATCGCGCCATTGTATTTACTGCAATGATCTCGAACCTTAAAATTCAGAGCACAATGCTGGTGTTGTTGTGCAGCCTTGCGCTGACTTCTGCCCTTGAAACGGCCTCAACATTCGCAGCAGAAGCCTCGCAGAACAACCTCACTAAGGGTGATCGCTCTCTCTCGATAGAGATAAGTCCAGACTTCACACCGCAACAGCGCGACAACATTCTGCAATGGCTTGAGTTTCTTTCCGACTCACTGCTACAGGTATATGGACATTGGCCGCGCCAGCAATGGCGTATTTCGGTATCGCCCACTTCTGCCGCCAGCAGTGATCCAATTCCCTGGGCACAAGTTCAATGGAGAGCCGCTCTATCAACAACTCGTTGATTCCCCAGAGATGCCTGCATTTGACAGTCTCTTTGCCAGCCTGGGCAGCACCGTTGCCGCTGGCGAGGTGATACTGCAGCAGCACGGCCCAGGAGCGACCCTACGGCAGCAAATTCTGCAGCCACTAACCCTGTAATTCCTAGCGTACATCGTTATACTAATCCGTTAACACAACGCGCCGTATTGGCATCAAGAGCACTTGAAAAAACCCGTCTCAAAAGCAGATTTACGTGATGAACTTCTCGAGGAGACAGAGCGCTTTCTCAAGAAGGGGGGTTCCGTCAACGAAATCCCAACCGGAATCTCTGGGACGAACCCCGGCGATCCGCCGGTATTCCTCAACCGACGCCTGTTTATCGAACCTAAAACGAAGCGCACGCTTGTCCCTGAAGTCGTTGCCGCTATTGAAGCGCGTCGCCTCGAGAAATATCGCAAAAAGCCGCAGCCCAAACGTCGTTTGCCACGTCCGCGGCGCAAAATTATCTATGACGATTTTGGCGAACCCTTGCGACGCGTGTGGACGGAAGAATAGTGAGCAATATCATTAACCCTCAATTGATACAGGAACCAACACCCAATGACCGACATCACGCCTTTTAAAGTCGACATTTCGGATGCAACTCTCGACGACCTGAAACACCGCCTTGCAAACACGCGATGGCCAGAAGCGCAAACCTGCGACGACTGGGACCAGGGTATCCCGCTGGCGTATGCGCAGGAACTTGCCCACTACTGGGCGAACGATTACGACTGGCGGCGTTTCGAGAAAAAACTCAATGGCTGGCCGCAGTTTATGAGCAACATCGACGGTATTGATATCCATTTCATTCACTGCAAAAGTCCACACGATAACGCACTCCCCCTGATCATCTCTCACGGCTGGCCGGGATCGATTGTGGAATTCCACAAAGTCATCGACGCCCTGGTGAACCCGACAGCACACGGCGGCAGTGCAGATGACGCTTTTCACGTAGTAGCGCCATGCCTGCCCGGCTACGGTTTCTCTGGCAAGCCTACCAGCAGCGGCACGTCCGTCGAGAAAATCGGCAGTATGTGGGGCACCTTGATGAGCCGACTGGGTTACTCGCGCTATGTGGCACAGGGCGGAGACTGGGGCAGCATGGTGACGCAGAGCATGGGCATGACGGAGACAGAACATTGCGCCGGCATACATATTAATATGCCAATCGTGGCGCCAGATCCAGACACGATGGCGGATCTTACCGAGCGTGAACAGTCAGCGCTGGTGGATATGGGCGCCTATGCAGAAAAAGGTGCCGGCTACTCAAAGCAGCAGTCGACCTATCCGCAGACGCTGGGCTATGGCCTTGCCGATTCGCCGGTCGGACAGATGGCATGGGTGGTGGAAAAATTCTACGTTTGGACAGATTGCGAAGCCAATGGCACTAAGCATCCCGAAAATGTACTGACCAAGGATGAGTTGCTCGATAACGTGATGATGTACTGGCTCAATAACGCTGCGGCTAGTTCTGCACGACTGTACTGGGAGAGTTTCAATAACCCCAATATGGAACCGATTACGATGCCCGTTGGCTGCTCTATTTTCCCCAGGGAAATTTTTCGCAGCAGCCGACGCTGGGCAGAAAAACGTTTCTCAAACTTGATCTACTGGAACGAGTTGGAGCGCGGCGGACACTTCGCGGCACTGGAGCAACCGGAACTGTTTATCGGGGAACTGCGCAGTTGTTTCAAAGCCCTGCGCTGACAACCTGCAAGGGATAATCTGGCATAAATAGATGCGCTGAGAATGGGGCTCCCTTGCGCGTCAGGCCCGCCGATAAATTGAAGGGACTCTCAGCCCATCGAGGGTGCGGCGGCCCTCCGTGGGGTTGCCATCCACGAAATGAACCTACAGGGAAGGTCTGCCCCTGTTTATGGGGACGGCGCGTCCCAAAAAACTCTACTTGGTTTGGCGCCGGTCTAACAGCGTGAGTAAGTGCCGTTCGCCCTGGACCGACTAATTATCGCTGAACTCCTCGCTGGTCCTCAGGCTGTTGCTGAAGGAGCTGGAGGTCGAATCGTCTTTTTTGCGCGTCACCCCGGACTTTTCTGCAGACCCTTTCTTAAACATTGGGTCGTCAAGAGATAGCCGCTCAAAGGCAGCCCTTGCTCTTTGCACCACAGGTGGCAGAGTCGATACAGGCGCCGTATCCATATCAATAACCGAACTGGCGTCGCCACTACCATTGGTATCTTCGCGGGAATGAGTCGTCAACTGCTCTGGCGGCGGCGCCGCAAAAGGCTCCAGATCGGGCGGCAGGAAAACGGGAGCGCGCGGCTCCAGATCCGCTAAATGTGTAACCCCCGGTTTACGCTCTGGCGAGTGCGACCGCGGGGCGCGCCGGGCGACCTCACGCAGATTAGGTGCAGGGGCCGGGCTGAACAACTGACCGAACTCGACATCCATTTCGGCTTTGGCCACCGCCGGGACACTGCCAATGAATTCAAGATTCTCCAGTGTGTCCGTAATCGCCTGCTTCATTACAGGCGCGCCCTCAGAGGCCTCAGCCACTTCGGACTGTTCAGCAACCCGGGCGTCTGCAACAACACGCGGCTTACCGATACGCGCAAGACTGGGTGTGTGCCCGGGAGGCTTACCGCTTCGGTAGCTGTCTGGCCTTAACAAACTTGCCTGTTCCGCCAGTGTAATGCCATACCCACTGCGGTCCCCGAACATGTTGTCGCGCGCGCTGCTTTCACCGGCCGTTGCACTAGAAAATTCCGGCCGCACCGAGGTCTCCCTATCGAACTGCATCCTCGCCCCTGCGCCACTGGCAACGCGCAACTGCGGTACTTCTGCCAACGCTTCGGCGGCTAGTACTTCGCGCTGTTGCTCCTCAGACCGCTGTTGGTCCTCAGACGTTTGTTGTTCGTCCAACCGCTGCTGCTCAGAGAACTCGCGCTGCTTGAGGACCTCACTGGCACATTCCGCCCAGCGACCAAAATGCGCTGATTCAGCCGGGTCCGGCATACGGTGCTTACGGAAATTCTGCATAGCCGCGATGAAACGCCTTTGTACGGCCCTGTAGTAATAGATATGGTCATCGGCTTGCAGCGGCACTACCTCCGCCCCGTCGCGTATGATCAGTAGCTGGGGTGGCAACTGGCCCTGTAAATTCGCCAGCAGGTCTGCGATAAAACACAGGCGAAACGCAGAATGCAACGTGCTATCGGCATGCGTTTCACAGGGAATGTACAGAAAATCACCCAGTTCTGAGTAGCCACTGGTGCGCATTAACATGTCGGCGGTACCGGCGAGGTTACCAACAGCAAGGTGTGCGCCAACAATAAAGTCAGCCCCGGCACGCATAGTCTCCAACGTCGCTATGCGTCTGTCGGGCTCTTCCTGCTGCGCTTCGATCAGGACGACATTTCTGCCCTCAGCGCGCAGTGTGGCAACGATAGCGTCCCGCTGTCTGGAAAGAGCATTAACGTCGATGCCGTCAATATCAGGCGGGATACCGTGTTCCGGATTTTCCAGCGTAAGGCGTTCCATCCAGACGGCAAATGGCGATTCCCGAAACAGAACAAGGTCTGCCGGAGTATACGTAATGACGTTATCAACACTGTAGCGATACATCGTTATAGCTCGCTTCCCCACTTACCCGCCAACACGTTAAGCCCCTAAGTAGCATTTACGCTCGTTTATGCATCTATTTATATCTGAATGCCCTGCACCTGTCCATGCAATAGGTCACTAAGTACCCCGTACAGGGCACTGGCCCGGGGCTTGCTTGAATATGACCAAAAAGCACGAAATTCGCCGAAAAATGTCTTTTGCGCCGCGTTACTAGCGCTTATACACCGTCACACCGCCAATCACGGTACGATCGACTTCCAGGTCTCGCATCGCCTCGGGATCATCCAGCGGATTACCCCTCAGCACCACAAGGTCGGCATACTTTCCAGGATCCAACGATCCGCGATTATCCTCCTGAAACACTTGCCAAGCCGCATCAATAGTAACGGCGCGCAGCGCATCCATAACGCCGATGCGCTGCTCCGGGCCCAATACATCGCCCCCGGTAGTGATGCGAAAGACCTGACTCCACACTGCTTGCAGCGGCAACATGGGCGTCACCGGGGTATCCAGGTGAGAACTAAAACGCAAATTATGATCAAGTGCCCATTTAGACGGACTGATTTGCGCGGCGCGCTTCGGCCCCATGAAGATATCGCGATGACGATCACCCCAATACCAGGTATGCGCCGTAAAGAAACTCGGTGTAATCCCCAGGTCTTTCATTCTGGCGATCTGGTCTTCGCGGGCCATCTGGCCATGAATCAGTATCATGCGTGGGTCGTCTACCGGATACTGCCTCTGGGCGGCTTCGAAGGCATCCAGAATATCCTCTATGGCCTCATCGCCATTGCCATGAATGGCCATCTGATACCCCGCTTCATGCAGCGCGGCGACCTGTTCAAACAATGTCTCTCGCGGCATCGCGGGATAGCCTCGATAGTCAGCGTCCCCTTGATAGGGCGTGTAATAGGGCTCACTCAGGTAACCTGTGTAACCCTGAATACTGCCATCCGCCACAATTTTTATGGCGCCCATAGTCACTTTGTCGTTGTTGTAGTCCTCCGGGTCGTACTCACCGTTGAGCAGCGCCTCGCCCCATTCTGTTTCAAAAGGAAACAGCACCAGCCGCTGTGGAATAACGCCCAAGGCGCTGAACCAGGACAAGCCCGTTGCCAACGCCTTGTTCACTCCGCCAGACTGGGCCGTGGTTACGCCTACTGACGAGTACTCATTGGCGGCGGCTTTTATCAGGCGATACGTGTCGACCAGGCCTATATCCTGCATCTGGCGCATAACATCCAGCCGGGCAGTTTCCTCCAGCAGTCCATTGGGCTCGCGCGAGCCCGGCAGTCGGCCGATCACGCCACCCTCGGGGTCGACCGAATCAGCACCAATACCAACGCTTGCCAGTGCCATGCTATTTGCAACCAGCATATGGCCGGATACGTGCATCGCCACCACCGGGTGTTCAGTAGAAACCGCGTCCAGTTCCGCACGCGTAGGGTGCCGCTTTTCAGCTAAAAGAGTGTCGTCGTAACCAAAGCCACTCACCCAATCCCCGGGTTCTGTTGCCGCAGCCTGCTCTTTGAGGGCAGCCATCACATCCGCCATCGCAAGTCTGTTGCCGATAGGGGGGCTGTTCAGGTCCGCCGCAATGACGCGCATGCCCGAACCGGGGAAATGTCCGTGGGCATCGATGAACCCCGGGAGCATGGTGCGGCCGCGCAGGTCTATCACCTGCGTGTCGTCATCGACCTGCGCCATTATTTCCTCGGTGGTACCGATATTCTGAATGCGATCGCCACGCGTCGAGAGCGCCTCGACCACCGCATTGTCGACATTCATCGTCAGGATGTTGCCATTAATAAAAACCTGGTGCGCGGGCGGTGTGGGCGTACGAAAAGCAACGCCGGCCAAAACACCCAGGCCAACTGATAGCACGAGTAGTATTAATAATGGTGCTTTCCATTTCACAGTGAACTCACCCCCCTGGTGCGCGTTTGGACCTGAGCTGGCGAACTGTTTCGACATTTATTCATGTGACTTCTGTTCATGCGACTTCACCGATCAAAAGATTGGCCAATTGCGCGCGGTGCCAGGCTGCATCTCCGTACAGCAATTGACTGTGTTTTTGCCGTTTGAAATACAGATGCACAAAGCACTCCCAGGTGAAACCAATACCACCGTGATATTGCACAGAGCGGCTCGATGCGTAAGCGGCAGTCTCACTGGCTGAGGCTTTTGCCATGTGCGCGGCTTCCACTGCACGCGCGGGCTGCGTATCAAAGGCGCATGCTGCGTTGTAGACCAGCGACTTGCACTGGTCGATCATCACCATAACGTCCACCAGCGGGTGTTTCACCGCCTGGAAAAAACCCAGCGGATGCTCAAACTGCTGACGCGTATTTGCGTACTCTACGGTTGTTTGCAGCTGCCACTCCGCAGCGCCCGTGATGTCTGCTGCCAGCAACGTCCAGATGGCTGGCATCGCCTTCTCCAGCGCGGCCAAACCGTCGTCGGTGACTTCATCTGCCACCACGTTATCGAAGCTGACGTGCGCCTGATCGCGCGTCAGATCGATAATCGCATCTGGTCTGACATTGACGCCAGCGGCATCGGTTGCAACCCAGTACAGGCCTTGGCCTGCGCTGGTCTGTGCACTCACCAGCAGACGATCAACCTTGCGGGCGTCCTGCACAAACCATGCGGTGCCATTGAGTTTGCCCTGCGCGCAACTCACATCGGTATCTGCAGCAGACCACGAGCCCTGCCGGTTTGTCATCGCCAGACTGGCCGTCTTGCCCTCGGCAATTTCGCCCAACGCAGTCTCAGCGCCGCGATCACATGCCGCCAGCAAGTAGGTCGCGTTCAGTGTCGGCAGCAACGGACAGGGGAAAGCGGCGCGACCGAGTTCCTCGACCAGACCCGCAACGGCAACCAGCGGCATGCCGATACCGCCCACGGATTCTGGCACCGCCAACGACGTCCAGCCGAGCTCTACCATTTGCTGCCACAGCACTCTGTCCCAGATGCTATCGCTCATGCGCTCCGGGTTGGGATCGGAGGCCACCATGCGATGCAGTTTGTCGGTGGGAAAATGCTCTTTGAAAAACTTGCGGGCTGATTGTTTGAGCATTGCCGCTTCTTCGCCAAAGCCGAAATTGTCTGGTTGTGTCATCGCCTCCCCCTACTTCGATTTCGCAAGGCCGAGCACGCGCTCGCCAAGAATGTTGCGCTGTATCTCACTCGTTCCCGCAGCAATAGTCATGCCGTAGGAATTCATGTATGCCATCGGCCACTGGCCTCCGGCCGGGGCATTCTCATCCCCGAGATACAAAGACGCACTGGCACCTTCCACTTCTACTGCCACTGCAGCGGTGTCCTGGCTAATTTCACTGGCCAATAACTTATTTTGCAGTTGCAAACGCAGCGGATGGTCCTGCAGGGCCGATACCCGCGCCCGACGCTGGTTTTGCGCCAGACCGTGTTCGCGGATTGTCAACTGCATGATGCGGTCCCTGATCAGCGGGTCATCGGCAGCAGGCCTGCCATTGCGCACTGTATTGCGAGCCAGTTCGATAAGATTCGCGGTGTTGGTAGCATGACTGGACTTGCTCTTCATGCCACCGGCGCGCGGGGTCTGCAACTCGCCGGCACCGCGCTCGTGCAACAGGGTGGTCATCGCGACCTGCCAGCCTTTGCCCAACTCGTCGAGCCGGTAGCCGTCCTCCACTTCCAAATTTTCAAAAATTACTTCGTTAAAGCCAGTTTCTCCAGTGATCTTGATCAATGGCCGCACCGTCACACCCTTTCCGAGTGCGCTGCGAATAGGCACCACAAAATAGGATAGGCCGTCGTATTTGTGGGACTTATCCGTGCGCAGCAGGAGGATCATCCACTCGGCAAAATGCGCCAGTGAAGTCCACACCTTATGCCCATTAATCACCCACTTGTCGCCTTTCTTTTCGGCAAACGTCTGCACGCTGGCCAAATCCGAACCGGCACCGGGCTCACTGAAACCCTGGCACCAGATATCTTCGCCGGAAAACAAACGCGGCAGCAAGCGTTCCTTCAGTGCTTCCTGCCCGTGATAAAAGACCGTGGGAGCCGCCATCCCCAACCCAATCACATTGGGCATAAAGGGCGTTCGTGCGCGAATCATTTCTTCATTGGCAACGCGCTGGCAGTCAGTGCGCCCGCCGCCACCGACCGCAACCGGGTAATCACAACCCACCAACCCCGCATCGTAGGCTGACTTCTGCCAGTCCTGCAGATACGACAGTTGTTCGTCAGTCATGATCTCCAGCGGCGAAAGCGGCAGCCTGACGGGAGGTTCTCCCGGCTTGCTCGCCTCCAACCAGTGGCGGCAATACTGGCGAAACGCCGCTTGTTCGGCACTATCTTGGCCGGCACTCTCTGACATCACTCGCTCCCTGACTGTTATCGCTGACTGCAATTAATAGTGTGGTGGTTTTTCGTCCAGCGGTGCGTGTGGCGCGCCCGCGTGGCTGTTTCCTTCGTGAGTTGCTTCGTTCTCTTGCTGGCGCTGGCGCAGTAACTCCACTTGACGGCGCAGTAACAATATCTCTTGCTGCTGCTGCGCAAGCGCTGCATCCAGAGTACTTACTGCATCCTCCTGAAACGCGAGCTGCGTCTGTAGTTCCATCATTTGCTGTTGTAGCGTGTCGATATCTGTAGACATTCCCGACTGTCTCCTATGAATCACGGCTTGCGCGCGCACGGGCGCCTAATATACTGCCCGTTTTACGATAAATACACGGCTATACGATGAGTAAACGAAAAAACACGGAAACCCGACTGGTTTACTCCACCGATGGCGGACGACTCTGTCCACAATGCCTGCGTGCGGTGACCGCTTGCGTGTGCGGCAACAGCAAGCCCGCTGCTAACGGCGACGGCATTGTGCGACTGCACAGGGAAACCAAGGGCCGTGGCGGCAAGGCGGTCACGCTGATCAAAGGGTTGCCCTTATCGGGCGACGCATTGAGAACTCTGGCCAGTCAGTTAAAGAAAAAATGCGGCGTAGGAGGCTCTCTGAAGGATGACGTCATCGAAATCCAGGGTGATCAGCGCGATCTTCTCCAATTGGAATTGCAAAAACTCGGTTACACCGTAAAGATTTCCGGTGGCTGACCACAATATCGACTTTTACGCTGTTCTTTCTCACTTTTAGCGACTTGTTCGCAGATCTTTATCTGCTTGGTCATTGCAGACGCTGACCGTTCGGGCGCAACAAAAAGCAAAGTTAGCGGCGTTTCCCAAAAACAAGATTAATTAACCACACTAACACTCTATTTTTATTGGATTTATTACTTTTGTATGCTAAAAAGCATCCAGCGAGCATGGAAAAGGCGCGAAAAGGATACCATCTCCCGTCGCGACTCACGATAACCGCGCCGCTCAAGAGCCATAAGAATGAAACCGCAGTAACTGAGGGATGCGTCATCCCGGCAAGGAGTTGGTTTATGTATGTGACCGCAGAACACCTGAGAGATCAGGTCATTCGACCGACCCTTGAGTACATGGGCGCATGGACCGCTGCCCGCGAAGTCTTTCTACTCAACGCGGCGATCGGCGCGCCTGATGTCGGACTATTTTCCGCAAGAAAAGGCGGCCTTGGCCTCTTTAACATCACGGCAGCACAGCACCGTGACCTCTGGGACCGGTATCTGGCGTTCAATCCTGATCTGGCCAGCAGGGTACGTGGATTGGCGAGCCAACGGGCTTTCCTGAGTGACCCCGACGGTGAACTGCAAACTAACCTCAGCTATTGCACGGCCATAGCGTGGCTGATGCAGCAGCGCGTTGGCGGTATTGTGGAAGAAGCCGCAGTCAACACCGTCGCCGCCCACGCCTGATACTGCTCGGGCATCACGCAGCAATCGCCCCTGCCTCGCGCAGCGGTAGCTCTGTATCATTCAGTGCACCGCCTAAGTGCCCCTTGTGGGGTTAACGGGGAGCTTTTCTAGCGGCCCCCATTTAAGCGCCATCAGGATCAGCATCATGCGGTCGCTGCAGCGCTCGCCACAGCGGCAGGTCCTCGGGACGATCAATATCCGTGAGCGGCGCTAACGCCTCCCAACTGACACCGGCTTGCGTCAATCTCAACACGGTTGTGTGATAAACCTGTGCACTGCCCCAAAGAATATCCTGAAAGAACTCGCGTTTGATGGCGCGCGCGCCGATCAATACATAACCGCCATCAGTGGCCGGCCCCAGCACGACCGAGACTCGCTGTAGCGCATCCACCGCCTGCTTCAGGTAATTCGCATCAATATCCGGGCAGTCACTGCCCACCAGTATGACGCTGGTGTAGCGCGTCAGGGCGCAGCCCATGGCGCGATACATTCTCTGCCCGAGATCCGTACCTTTCTGCCGCAAAATGCGCCTGGCACCCCTGTCCAAACATTGGCTGAACAGCGGGTGCTGGGTGTTGCCGCTGACAGCCAGCTCCATCACTCCCAAGCCGCTATCAACCAGGCGACTGCAGGTCCACAGCGTGAGTTCACTGTGCAGATCGCAGGCCTGCTCGGCGGTGAGATGCGGCATCATTCGGGTCTTCACTTCGCCGGCGACGGGTTCGCGCGAAAACTGCAGCAGCAATACCTCATTGCGCGCTGCTGATCGCCCCTTACTGGCCATAGTAATACCGCCATAGTCTTTGTGGCGCCACGCCAACAAAATAACCCAGACGCAGCAGCCACATGCGCACAACCGTTTTCATCACACCGCCCTCCTCCCAGCGCCGACTGGAAGTGTGCACCGGCTCGGGCATGATCACTGGCCTCGCCAGTTGGCGCAGGCGTTTGCAATAGGCCACGTCTTCCATCAGCGGGATCGCATCAAAACCGCCGGTGCTATCAAATACGTTTTTCTGCACGAACAGCATCTGGTCCCCGGTGGCGACCGAGGTCAGCCTGGAGCGCTGGTTCATAAACCATTCGATGACCCGAAATGAAAACTGCCCGCCACTCAAGCGCACGCACGAAAAACCCCAGAGCGGCTGGGCCGACAAATGCAACGCCATAGCATTTGCAGTGACACCCGGATAACTGTCTGCATGCAGGAAAAAGACATACGCTGATGATGCTACCTGCCCGCCCATATTCATCTGCGCTGCGCGACCGCGCTCACTGAGTAACAACTGATTGCACAGCGGTAGAGCACAGGCGACGGTGGCATCGCTGCTGCCACCATCGACGACAATCAGCTCACTGTCAGGAAAGCGCAGACGCAAATCACGCAGCAAGCCTGCAACACGCAACTGCTCATTTAATACCGGGATGACAAAACTCACACGACCTGACATCAGGCGCCCAGCGCGCCACCGCAGCTGCTGCCCTGGCCTGCGGTGCATCCATAGCAGTGTTCCGCCGTAAAGATTGCGTCGCCTTCGACAGCCGGGCTGCTTAACAAATCACTGATATGACGCCGTCGATCACTGGCCAGCATCGGCATGTCCAGCATCTGGTTAAAATCACAATCGAACAAATAGCCGCGCCAATCGACACTCACCAACGTGCGGCACATCAGCGTTTCGACATTGGCTTCGCTGTAGTTATCGCGCAGCAGGTGCATGTAATCGTGATACTGATCCTGCGCCAGCAGCACCGCACCGAAGCGGCTGATGGGCATATTCGTGATGGTAAGCAGCTGGTTAAAGTACACGCCAAAGCGCGCTTCCAGCTCGCGCCGGTAATCGGCTTCCAATGCCTGCTGCGGCGGCGGCAACACTGGCCCCACCGGGTTGTAAACGAGATTCAGCACTAACTCGCGGCCATACCCTAGCGCGTTGAGCTGCCGCAGTGCCTCGATACTGGACGAGTAAACACCTTTGCCGCGCTGCGCTTCTACGTTGTCCTCCAGATAACACGGCAATGACGCACTGATCTCTACCTGCTGCTCAGCGAGAAATTCCGCAAGGCCTTCCTGCCCCGGCTCCAGTAACACCGTGAGGTTGCAACGATCGATGACACGCACGCCCTGCGCGCGCGCTGCAGAGACTAAATAACGAAAGTGCGGGTTTAGTTCGGGGGCACCGCCGGTCAGGTCCAGCGTGTGGATTGCTGCACTGCCCAACAGCGCCAATACCTGATCGACCGTTTCGCGGTCCATTTGCTCGGTGCGTGTTGGGCCCGCGTTTACATGGCAATGCATACAACTGAGATTGCACAGATACCCCAGGTTAACCTGCAAGGTATCCAGCGCCGCACGCCGTATCGGCGGAAAATCGCTGTGCAGTAAAAGTGGCCGTGTATCAAGCATTCTATTTGTGTAACCCTTGGAAAAATAAGCACCAGACACTCGGCCCAGCGGCATGACTCAGTAGCTGGCCTCACGCTCCAGCGGTGTCAGCAGTACCTGCTGCTCACCCTGCATGTATTGAAATATCACATTGTAAGACAGCACTGCCTGCACATAGTTGCGGGTTTCGTAGTAGGGAATGGTCTCTACCCAGAACTCCACCGACAGCCCATCTCCCGCAGTATTGCGCCAGCGATCGACGCGGTGCGGTCCTGCATTATAAGCGGTCAGCGCGAATATCCGATTGCCGCCGAAGCGATCCAGCATCTGCCGATAATACGCACTTCCCAGTGCAATGTTGTGCTCCAGATCGAACAAGTCGGATTGGTTATGCTGTTTAGACAAAGACGCTGCAACCGCTTTGCCGGTGGCGGGCATCACCTGCATCAAGCCGCGCGCACCGACAGGAGATTGCGCTCCGGCGAAAAAGGCGCTTTCCCTGCGCGCAATAGACATCAGTTCAGTACTGGGTACGTTGCGCGCTGCCGCATTTTTCTGAAACACGTCCTGATACGGCGTAGGGAAACGCTGATCGAGTGCATCCCACGCCTGAGCGCGACTGGCCGCATCAATCGCCATACGGTACCAGCCTTTCTGCGTGGCCATAATCGCGAGATCCTGCTGGCGAGTGGTGTCCTGCGTATTCTGTAACAGGGTGTACCACTCCGAATGCGCTAACATATCCTTGCCGTGGAACTTTAGCTCCTCAATCCTCGCTACCGCTGGCAACTCCATCACTGCTGAAGCATCAGACAAAACGAACTTCTGGTGATTCAGGGAATAAGCCTGGCCCAGTTTGTCTGCCGCCAGAAAACCGTAGTAATCGCGTTCCCCTGCCACTTGCTGCAGAGCCGCGATTGACGCGTCCTTATCACCAGCGCGTTGCAGAATCATCGCCCGCCAGTAGCGCCACACATTTTCCTGCTGCGCAGTTTCCGATAAAAGCGGCAGCGTGGATTCAAACGCGTCCCAGTCCTGCTCGCTGAGCGCCCAGCGCAGGCGAATGCCGACCAGCTTATCGTCCTGCAGGCTGGCCAGCGCGGCGTCCAGCCATTGCGTATTTGATGAAGTGCGCGCAAACAGACTCTGCAAGGCGATGGCAGATTCCACCTGACGTGTTTGCTCTGGTGTGAAGGGTAATTGCGCTTGCAGTGCGTCCCATTGCGATAGCGCCTCTTCTGGATTGTAGCGAGCAAACTGCGCCAGCCCGCGAGTAGCGATATCGGTAGCGTATGGGATGTCTGAACCCAGTGCGCGCCGCGTCACCGTCTCGGGCTGCTTGTAGACCGCCAACAGTTGCTCGACCGAGGGCCGCATGTCAGCACTGCTTTTTTTGGCAACGTACTGCAACAGCCCTTCCTCGCGAGCTTCGAACGCATTCAGCAGACGGGTCCACACGATGGCATCCGTGAGCTGGCCATCACGCTGCCACGCCGCAAACAGCGGATCGCACGCGCTCGGCTGGGATTTGCCTTCAACCCACAGGGCAGCTGCACCCTCCCACGCGAGATCCTTATTGCCCTGCGCTAACTGCGCACGGAAAAAATAGCACTTGAGATCGCCGCTGTTAGGCACCTCTGATCTGGCCTGCAGAAAATCGTCCCAGCGCTGGTCTTTGCCCGCCGCGCGCAGATACTTGCCCACAAAGCGGTTGGCCAGTGGCGTATCTGCGCTGCGCGTTATAAACGCAGTCGCATCAGCGCCGGAGACTCTGGTCACCCTGCGAGACAGCTGCTCATAATCGAGATAGAGGGCCAGCGGATAGTCATTCAGACCAGCACGTAATCGTGCAAACTGCGCAGCATTGCCGCGCCGGAGGGCCTGGTCAGCCTCGACATAAGCGCGACGTTGGTCGCTCAATGTTTGGGTAGAAGAATCGGGCGCCGCGACAGCCACTCCGTTCAGGCAAAACAATACGGCAGCAAGCGCAAATCGTCTGATCAGGTACTGCAAAAAAAGCGTCCTCTTTTACGGGTGGATTACGCGGGGTTCACCACACGGGTGCGTTAAGAATAGCCGCGCTTTTCGCGCGCGCCAGCGAGCTTCCTAGAGTGATATGCACGCCAATGGAATGCAATAGCGCAGGGACTGATTGCCGCTAAAAAAACAATCCCAGCGTCGGCAACTCAATAGTGGCGTAATCCAACACCACCTCGCGACGACAGAGGGTGAACTTACCCTCGTGCAATTGCAGAATGTCGCGGCGCTGACCACTGTAGATGACGTTATCAGCGCCGGGCCTCGCGTAGTACAGATGAAAGTTACTGAGCACCGACCAACGATTGCCCTCGCGCGCCATTAATTCGATATTGCCCACCAGGCGGCGGGTACGCGCCGGCGGACTCTCGGACCAGGAATTGATTTTGTAAGCGCGCTCGGCGCGCAAATTCAAAAGCAGGTAGTTTTCCTCGCGCAACGGACACCCCAGCGAATCCTCGCCCTCCAGCTCGCGCTCAACAGCCAGCATCCCCTCGTGCCCGCGCTCGCGATTGTTCACGGGCACATTGATCCGCGACGGTATCACGTAGGAAATATCCTCACTGAGCAGTGTCATCCATTGCAGATACTGGCGATTATCGAGCAGCCGCGCCTCGTGAAAATAAAAGCGCTCCAACTGCCGCTGCTCTTGCAGCGACGCCTCAACGGACAGCGTGCTCATAACTCGCCCTCCACGGCCATCAGTTCATTGCGCCAGCGGGTGAAGAAGTGGCGGGCATAAAATTCATTGGCCGTCACACTCACCAACCCCGGCATGTCCGGATGGGTTTTTTCTTCACCCAGACCCAAGCCATAGTAGTAGGGCCTGTCATCGGCAAAATCGATGTTGGATCCGATGAACTGCTGGGTCCACACCTCGGCATCCTCTTGCTCAAGAATCCCTGCAGGCCCAAAAAACGAACTGTAGTTGGTGCGCAGGATTTTCTTGATCGCATCTGGCGCATCGGCGGGCACGACCGCCCACGACCAATACTCCACCTTGCCCGGCCCTCTGGGGTGAGACACCTTGAACGACGTGTTGGACCAGAGGAACGACAAATTGGGATAGATGCCATAGGTCAGGCCCTTCATGCGCGCACGCAACGGCCCTACCCGCTCGGCGGCTTGCGCCTGAATCTCTCTGAGATAATTCTGCACCTCGTCCCCGCCGAATATCGACCCCACCGCTTCCATACCCCACGCAACATCATCGACCGGGGCGTCTTCCGGCATCAGGCGAAACGTCGCGCCATGACCCGGTGTGGTCACCACGCTATGCCCCAGCTTCTCGATAATATCCTGCGCTTCGCGGGGAATAATGGCGCTGTGCAGAAAGGCGCCATGGTTCACATCCCCGAGTTGATTCTCTACCGGCAGTTTCCAGTTGGCGTGGAGCAACCAGCGCTGCGGCGCGCCCATAAACTCGATGCCTGCGGGAAAGCGGTCAAGAAAGGCATCCAGATAAAAGCGCATATCGCCCAGATACTCAGCCAGCGGCATAATGCTTTCATCGAAACTGCCAAACACCAGGCCGCGCCAGGACTCCACTCGCGGCACACGCTTGAGGCCGAGCTGACTTTTGTCCGGCTTGTGCTCAAGCTCACTCTCCTGCGGAATGGTGACCAGATCGCCCTCCACCGTGTACGACCAGTTGTGGTAGGGACAGACAAAACGCTGGGTGTTGCCGTGGTCAGAGCGGCATACCGGAAGCCCGCGATGGGTGCAGCTGTTGATGTTGGCGTAAATGCCTCCCTTTTCACCACGCGACAGAATGATCGGGGTTTCGCACATATAGGCCTGTACAAAATCGCCCGGCGACTTAATCTGCGATTCATGCCCGAGGAACAGCCAGGATTTACCGAATATGCCGATTTTTTCCAGCGCATAGACATCTGGATCTGACCAGCAGCGGCGGCTAATCAGTGACGCGTCTGTATTGACCAGCTCAGTGATCTTTCGCCTCACAGCCATTTCTCTGCCGCCTCTATGTGAAATCTATGTGGCGTCTTTGCCACCTACATAAATTATCATTCATTAATTTTTTTGCAGTATAAATGGCTTCTAATCGAAAAATGAAGGGCTTTGTGCTATTTTTTGCCTGTTATTTAGCAATCGACTGATAATTTATGCTGATCGACACGGACAAACCGGCCGCAATAACCAAGGGCGAACGCACGGCACAACGCATTCTCGATGTCGCCGAGGACCTGTTCGCCACCCGCGGCTATGACGGTACCAGCCTGCGGCTTATCGCGGCAGGCGCAGACATCAAGGAACCCGGACTTTACAACCACTTTGCCGGCAAGCAGGCGCTGTATGAAGCGGTGCTATTTCGAGCGCTCAATCCCATGGCGCAAGCACTATCGGAACACATGGATAAGGCGTCCAGCCTGAGGGAGTACACCAACCTCCCCTCTATCATCACCGACTTGCTGCTGGCACATCCGAAGATAGCGTCGCTGTTTCAGCGCGCGATGCAAGGCGACAGTAATTCGGTGGGCAATCAATTAATGAATTCCTGGCTGGAAAAACTCTTTAATCAGGGCATGCAAAGCCTCGAAGAGTTTGGCGGCGCTAATGCCGGAGGCAGTGCAGACGGTAGCGCAGAAGAAAGCGCAGAAAATAGCGCGGCAGACAGTGCAGACAACAGGGCAACATTGGCACTGAACCTCATCGCCATGTTCAACCTCACGACCGGTTACTTTTTATCGCAGCGCGCCTTTGCCGCCCTTGCAGAAGGCGATTTACTGGAGCCCGAGAATATTGCCCGACAAAAACGACTACTGCATAAAGTCATACGAGCCATGCTGATCAATTAGTGGTGGTCAGCGAAGGTGCTATTGCACGCCTTCTGCGCCCGGCAGATAACGCTGTAAGCACGCGTTTACAGCCCCTATAATCGGTGATACGACAGCACCGAGAATCTCGACAGCACCGCACATAATGTCACTGCATAACAAGGTTGCACCCATGAATCCACCCGAAAACACTGCGCCCCAACCTCGCGGCCAACCCTGGGCTGTGACAGGTCGACAGCCGCGTATTGCAATTGTCGGCGCGGGCATGTCGGGCATTGCCGCCGTCGTAAAGCTGGAAAAAGCCGGATACACAGACCTCACGGTTTACGAAAAGAGCAACAAAGTGGGTGGCACTTGGCGAGAAAACACCTATCCCGGACTGTCCTGTGATGTGCCCTCGCGCTGGTACTCATTCAGCTTTGCCCTTAAAGCCGACTGGTCGCACCGCTATTCCTACGGACCTGACATCCAGTCCTACATGGAAACGGTTGCCCGTGATTTCGGCGTCACCGAAAAAGTAAAATTTAATACCGCTGTAACCGACTTACGCTACGAGGCGCCGTGTTGGCATTTGACAACAAGCAGCGGCGAACACGAACAGTTTGATATCGTCATCAGCGCCACCGGCATATTGCATCAACCGGTTTATCCCGACATTGAAGGCCTGGATAGTTTCGCGGGCGATGCCTTTCACTCCGCCCGTTGGGACCACTCTGTCGACCTGACCGGCAAGCGCGTTGGCGTTATCGGCACCGGTTCTACCGCGTGCCAGATTGTAGGAGCCATCGCCGACCAGGTCTCCGAGATGTCGGTATTCCAGCGCACCCCGCACTGGATATCACCGCTACCCCAGAAGGCGTATTCGAAAACCTGGAACCAATTTTTGTCTGCCTTTCCGTTTATGCAGCGCTTTATCTACCACTGGTACTTCCAGCTATTGGTGCGCACGTTCAGCGCCGCTACCGTCGGTAATAAAAGAATGCAGCGCTGGATGACCCGTGTCTGCCTGCAGCACCTGGAAGACTGTGTGCCGGACCCTGAGCTGCGCGCCAAACTCACGCCCGACTATGAGGCCACCTGCAAGCGCATGATTTTTTGCTCGGACTACTACCCCGCGCTCTCTCGCCCACATTCAGAACTGGTGACCGACGCTATTGCCAACATCGAACCCAATGGCGTACGCACCGTTGATGGCAAGCTGCGCGAGTTCGATGCGCTGGTGCTGGCTACCGGCTTTAATGCAACCGCGTTCATTTTACCGACGCGCGTGACCGGCGAGAATGGTGTCGACCTTGAACACTCTTGGGACGGCGCACCCCGCGCACATCGCGCAGTCGCCATGCCCGGATTCCCGAACTTCTGGATGCTGGAGGGCCCCACCGGCCCCGTCGGCAACCTGTCCCTGATCGCCATTTCCGAACACCAGACCGATTACATCATCAGCATGCTAGACCGCATGAAGGCGGACGGCCTCGCCGCCATTGCCGCCAGCCAATCCGCTTACGATGAATACAACGCGGCAATGCGCGAGGCCATCAAGTCCACCACCTGGGTGACAGGCGGCTGCAAAAGCTGGTACATCGACAAAAGCGGTGTGCCCAACCTGTACCCATGGCTCCCAGTGCGCTACCTCAAGGAAATGCATAACCCGGTGTATACAGAATACCGACTGATAAAATAGCGGGTTGCCATACACAGACCAAACCGGAATAATCCGCACCCTGTTTTCCGCCCTTAGCTCAGCTGGATAGAGCGTCCCCCTCCTAAGGGGAAGGTCCCCCGTTC